>CAZUJM010000162.1:0-10660 GCA_964620405.1 uncultured Pirellulaceae bacterium
GCATCGTCAAAGCGGCCTGCAGCATGTTGGAACCGATGGCCCCTGCCGCCCCCAGAATCACCAGTTTATCCTGCGTCAAATAGCTCATTCTTGGCTCCCTTAACTCTCTTACTCAACCAGCGAAGAAGTCGGCCAGCGTTCATCGCCCTACAGATTCACCTCATGCGCGTCCCGACCGCACGCGGGCCAACCGACCGATCAGGGCCGGGTGCCAGCGGTGCATGATAGCCACTCGGCACAGGTCGGGATACGGGGGCAAAACAGCCCCGGCCGCCGCGATCGCCCACAAGAACTCGTCTTGCCCCAACGTGGACTCATCGCTATCGTTCGCCCCCGGATCGCCGGGCCCCGTGCCCATTGGCATCTTCCAGCACAACCGCCAAGAGCCCCCACTTCGCGACCGCTTCCCAGCAAGGAACACGCGTATGCATTCCTCAAGCCACTCTCTCCGGCCGAGTCGACCCCACCATGTCTTGGCTTGGGTGCTCACCTGCCTGCTGAGCGTCACGCCCGGATGTGTCGGCACGCTGGCCAACTTGATGCACGTGGCCCACGGAAACCTGATGCCGGCGAGTTACACAGGCCTGAAGGAGAAGCGGATCGCCGTCGTCTGCGTCTCAAATAGCGAAGCATTCGGCCCCACCACAGCCTCCATCCAATTGGCCCGGCAGGTGGGACAACTCCTCGAAACCAACGTCGACAAGGTCCAGATCATCGACCCGCAGCGTATCGCCGACTGGATCGACCGCAACGACTGGGACTACATCAACTACCCCGAAGTAGGCAAGGGTGTGAACGCCGACATGGTCGTGGCCATCGACCTTGACTCCTTCAGCCTCAACGACGGCAAGACGCTCTACCGCGGCCGCGCCGACGTGAAGGTCGTTGTCTATGACATGACGAATGGCGGCAAGGAGGTCTTCGCCTACACGCCAACCCAGGTCGTCTTCCCCGAGAACTCCGCGCTGCACGCGACCGACATGACCGAGGAAGCCTTCCGACGGCAGTTCCTGAACGTCCTTGCTTCTCGCATCGGACGTCAGTTCTACTCGTACGACGCCAAGGAAGATTTCGCACGCGACGCGTCGGTCGTTCACTCTTCCTGAGCGTGCTGGACGAGCCGACCTCGGGCAGCCGTCAACGACCGGCCGCCCGGTTCGCCAATCAGAGCTTCGGCAGCGGGCGTTTCTTGGCAGGTCGCTCGAGCATTCGCCGTTGTTCGTCCGAGGGCGGCGGTGGCGGAGGAGGATTGTTGTCGGCAACGGCCGCCACGGAGGGAGCCACGGGCGTGAACTCCTCGCTCCATTGCCAACTGAGCGGCGCGGATAGCTCGCGTTCGGCAAGCAGTGCCCACGGTGTTCCGGGGTGGTCCTTGACCACGCGTTCCAAGTACTCCCGCGCCTTCGCTGCATCCCGCTCGTGGCGACTTCCTGCCGTCACTTGGTCCGCGGGCTCGAGCTGCCACGTGTTCTTTTCCGCATCCTGAAACTTAAGTCCCTGCTTGGCTTGGGCCAGCATCAGGTTGTAGGTCTCCGTACGGACCTTGGCTGCGAGCACCCGGCCCATCGCCAGATCGTACCCAGCTTCCCAGCGCGGCTCGGTTTCACGATCGCGGTCCGCCTCGCCACGGGCCAGCACCTCATGCAGACGCGTCAGGAGCGGCTCTCGTCGCGCGGCCTCTTTCTGCGCTTCCGTCAACTCCTGGGCGAAGGCGGCCTCATCACGGAACACAAACCGCCGCCGAGGGTTTTCCAGGGGCGTCACCAACGACATCTCCGCGGCCTCCACCAGGGCGGCGCGAGCCCGATTCGCCTTCACGCGCCGCTCGTACTCCTTCGCCGACACATAGTCCGGGCGATATCGCCTCATGATGTCCGGGTCGAAGAAGGCCTGCAGGAAAGCCGAATAGTTCGCGATCTCCCCGCGCCCTACGCTCTGCCCGACACGACGATTCGGATGCACAGTGAAATAGATGCCCCCCGTCTCGTAGCAAAGTCGCGTTAGCGCGAACGGCCCGTATCCCGAATCAATCGGGGGCTCCGCATCCTGGGGCTCCTGGAACTCCACGTTCACCCCCTCCGGACGCAGCGACTCCGGACCCTGATCCACTCGCCCCCACATAACCGACTGGTCGTAGTCAGGATCAGGGTCGACATACTTCACGAACGTCTCACGGCGACCGAACGGCGCGGGCACCCCCACGACGTACACGGGAATCGCCCGCCTGCGAAGCAGCTCGACCGTCGCGTCGAGTTGCTCCTGGTCGCTGCCCGCCTCGTCCGAGAAGACGACGAAGAGCACATTGCGCCGCGGCGTCGTCGCGTAGCGTCGAAAACGCTGCTCGGCCATCCGCAGCGCCGTGAACACCATCTCCTCGCCCGAGTCGTCTTGCTCGATCCCGTCGACCGCTTCCTGAAGACTCGAAACCAGATCAGTGGGCCGCTCCACCGGGAACTGCACGTCGCGACCGAAGCTCACCACTCCCGCCAGCAGACGCCGCCCCATCGCGTCCGCATTCACACCGGCCGCCCCCAACTCCTCGTAGATGCGATGAAACCGTTCACGGATCGCCGCACGCTGGCTTGTCAAACTGCCCGAGCGGTCGAAGAACCAGACCACCAGCGTCGGCCGCTCCTCCAGCGAGAGCAGGATTTCCTGGGTAATCTGGTCCACCGCTCCGTCCGCGCCCGATACCGCAGCCCCCGCCATACCCTTGATCGACTTGTTGAGGTCGGTCGATGGACCCGTCATGGCCTCGACCATCTCCCGATACTCGATCTGCCCGAAGTCCTGTGGCTCCTGCTCCTCGACGATCGCCGGAGGTTCCTCGGGCAGCACCACTCCCCCGGGGGCGTCATCGAACACGCCACCAACCGCTGAACCACCCACGGCATCCTTGATCACGAGTTCAGCCTTGAACTCGGGCAACGCCTCGTGATTCACTTCTTCCAGCGTCTCGGGAGGCGTCGAAACGACCATCAGCGCCGGCAACCGTTTGGTGACCTCCTTCGTGACCAAGCCAATCACCAGCAGCAGGACCAGATGGACCACCAGACTGACCAGCCACGCCCGCAAGGGCGACGACTGCGTCTTCACGCCCAGATCCTCCAGCGAGATGTTCATACGAGCCTACCCCCACGGCTTCCTGCCTTCACCTGCGTCTGCCCAGGCGTTCCAGGCTGCGAATCTGCAGCGTCATCAGGCGGCACTTCCGGCCAGCCGAACCACCCCGGTCGCTTCAGCGGACTTCCGCGGCGGGTAATGACGCTCCCGCCTGCGACTTATTCTGGGTGCTTCGCCGGGCAAATCAAGGTCAGACCCGCAGATGAGGGCCGCCCCAGCGAACGTGCGGGCCCGTTTCGCCCTAGCCGACCGTCGATCAGGGGCAAATCCCGCGTCGGCGTCGGCCACCCGCGTACCGCCTCTTCCCTTCGGTAGGAGCGTCTTGGCGTGGGAAGAGTACTCAGCCGATTTCCGCAGTTCATCAGGATTTCTGGGGGGTGTCCCCGCAGCCGACGTTCTTGGTTTCCCGCGAGAAACGAGTACAGGTGAACTCAGGGCCGTTGCAATGGAATGCGAATCTTGACGCCCAGGGGAAGCAGGTCAGGGCGGACAAGCAGATCCCGATTCGCCTCGAAGATCTCCAGATAGCGGGCTTCACTGCCCAAATAACGAGCGGACAGGTCCCGTAGCGTATCCCCGTCCACGATGCGATGCATGACAGGTGCTTCCTTGCCCGGCCCAACGGGTAGGTATCGGGGAGCACTGGCCGGTGAGGGAGTTCCGGTCGTAACCGCGGCCGTCCTCGCGACCTTCGCCGCCCCAGCGGGCAGGGGAGACAGTTGACCGGTGACCGTTCCCGTCGGTGCCAGAACCGACGGCAGTTGCCCGGCGGGAGGCATCGGCTTCAGAAAGCCCCCGTCGGGGAGGAGGGCGGCGGAGGGAGCCCGCGCGGCGGATTCACCCCCGCCATCAATCTCCGAAGCCGCAGGGGTGGGAGCCGCTTGCCCCGACGCTTTGACCGGCTGCTCACGCACGTTCGAAGTGAGAAACAGGTCGCTCGCTTTTCGTAGCCGGAGTTCGTCAGCCTTCCCAGCCTCGGTGGGGTCCGAGGGACGCGGGCGATGCGAGTGAACGAACAGGACCATCCCGACCAGGATGGCCATCAGCACCAACGGTACCCGCAGCGGATTGACCATGTGCCATCGGCTCCATGCAGACTTGAAAGCCCCTCCATGGAACCGATCCTCGATCCCGCATCCAGTCGGAACCGTGCCTCGTCTATTTTCGGACGCGGCTCGCCGGTGGATCGCCCGAAAACACGACCTCGGCGACCTTTCGCCATTCCGTCAGCGGGTGACGCGGAATGCCCACCCTTTGCGAACTCCGGAAAGCCTGATAGTTGCGTTGACTTCGACAGTTGGTACAAACAGGCAAGAGCCAGACCGGAAACGCAGGTTCACCCGCGTGCGTTCCTTCGACGCAGCCCCTGCGGTTTCGCGACGGAGCCCCTTTCCCCCGATCGATTCCCCCACTTGGAGGCCATGATGCGTTGCCCCTCTCCAAGAACCTTGCTGGCCGCAGGCCTCCTGCTCGCGGCTCCCCTCGAGGGGCGGGCGGAGTCGATCGCGTTTCTCGTTAGCGAACTGCCCTCCCAAGTCGTCCACGGCGATTCCTATGTGATCACCATCGACGACAACGATGCCACGCGACTTGGCCACGCACGGGCGATTGCCGCCTGGGTCGCGGCAGGAGAACCAAGCGAGAATGACCCCATGGACCGCATCGTGGTCACTTCGATCGCGGCGGGAGCAAACGGAATCAACCGTGACTTCCTCGCTCCAGGTTTCCCGGAATGGAGCTGGCATCCGGTGGGAACGCCCGAGTTCGCGGGCCTCACTGCCGAGATCCTGGACGGCTGGCCCACCTTCGTGGAAGAAGACGTGCCCGGATGGATCGCCAACACGCGTGGGAGGCTCGGATTTTGGAGCTACACCGTGACGCGAGAGTTGGGGCCAACGTCCCAAATTCCGGAACCCGCCAGCCTGACGCTGCTGGGAACCGCTCTCGCAGGGCTTCTGCTCCTGCGATCACGACGATAACCCGAATTGCAAGAGACGATGGCTCGTGCTGCAGCCGTCGCATCCGGCGAAGATCCCCAATCGGCGACCACACGGACAGCAACGCGGGTCGCACAAGTCCCGCCGGATCGCGATAGAGGCGACATTCTGCCCATGGCTCTCGATGTGGGCTCCGGAGTCGGCAACCTGTCCGCAACTCCGGTGACTTCAGCAGCCAAGGACCTGGCCTTCCACAACGCCTAGGCGACTGCTTTTTCAACCGGGCTGGGGGCATCCATACCCGAGGGATTGATCCACAGCAGCAGCGGGGCGGCGATGTACACCGAACTGTAGGTACCGGCCACCACGCCCACCAGCAGTGCGAAGGCGAACGAGTGCACGCCCTGGCCACCCATCGCATACAGGATGATGATCGAAATCAATGTGGTCCCCGCGGTAAGGATCGTGCGGCTCATCGTCTGGTTTACAGCGGCATTGATCATACCCACCGTCAACTGCGGACTCTTGCCCTTGATTTCGCGGATGCGGTCGAAGATCACGATCGTATCGTTGATCGAGTATCCGATCACCGTCAGGATCGCCGCCAGCACGGGCAGGCTGATCTTGAACTCGTCGACCATCAGGAACCCGAGGTAGTCCTTGAGCCAGTAACTCAATGCGATCGCTCCCAAGGTGACCAGCACGTCGTGCACCAGGGCCACAACCGCCGCGAAACCATAGACGAGCCGTTCGAAACGGAACCAGACGTAGGCGATGATCGCCAGGAAGCTCAAGAACACGGCGACCAAACCGGTACGCGTCTTATCGCCAGCCACGGAGCTACCGATCTGGTTCGCCGACAACCACACGGGCTGGGCGTTCAACTGGGTCTGGAGTGAACTCAGCAGTTCCTTCGCCTGCGCCGGCTCCAGCGATGTCTTTACGGTCCACGTCTTGAAGCCGAGACTGCTTCGTCCATCCCAGTCGGGATTCTCCACCACCACGGCGGGCTCCACCATCTTCAGGTTCCGGGCGGTCTCCTTGAGCATGCCCTCCAGCGTTTCGGCGTTCAGGCGTTCGTCGAACGTCAGATCCGACTGACTCTTGAGACCGCTGGCATCCGCAGCACCCGCATCCGCGGCCACCGCCGTCGGATCCGTGGAAGACAGCGAATGCATCTGCAGGGCGGCCCCGAAGTACTTCACCAGCGACTGCTGCACCGCCTCGATGGCTGTCGCGGCACTCGTCTGTTCCTTGTCCTGGGGCAGGGACGAGTCGATCCGGTAGATGCGCTCGCCACCATGCTCCTCGGAGACCACTTCCGTGACCGCCACATCCTGCGCGACACCGTCCTTGCGGAGTTGGTCCACCTTCTCGCGAACCGCGGCGATATCCATCTTGTCCTTCAGGAGCATCTGCACGGAGGTGCCGCCGAGGAAGTCGATGTCGAAGATTTGGTTACCTCGAATTGCCAGGGCGCCTAGCCCGATCGCGATCAAGATCAACGAGAGGGCCGTGGCCGGTTTGGCAAGCCTGAAGAAATCGACCTTGAGATCCTTGAAAAACTGCATCATGTGAAGCGTCTTGAATCGCCAGCCTTTCTCGGCGATATCGAAGGCCACATGCGAGCAGAAAACCGCGGTGAAGATACTGGTCATGATGCCGAGAATCAGCGTCACCGCAAAGGATTTGAGCTGCTCGTTTCCAACCCAATAAAGCACCAGGGCGGTGATGACCGTGGTCAAGTTCGAGTCGATAATCGTGGCGAAGGCCCTGGCGAAGCCGTTGCGAATGGCCGTGCGAATACCGGCACCGGCCTTGAGTTCCTCGCGAATACGTTCATAGATCAGCACGTTCGCGTCCACCGACATGCCCACCGTGAGCACCATGCCCGCCATGCCTGGCAGGGAGAAAGCGGCTCCGATGAAGATCATCAGCGCCAGGGTGAAAATGAGGTTCAGTGCCAGGGCCATCGCCGCCACCCAACCTGCGAAGCGGTAGTAGATGATCATGAAGATCACGACGGCGACGAGGGAGATCGTGATCGCGGTCTTTCCCTGCTTGATCGTGTCGTTGCCGAGCAGCGGGCTGATGCTGTCCTGGCTGATCGGCTCCTCCTGCAGCACCGCAGGCAGACGACCGGCACGCAGAACGTTCACCAGCAGGTCCACTTCCTCGTCGGAGAAGTCCCCCTCGATGATGCCGCTGCTGGTGATCGTCGAGTTGATGCGCGGGGCCGAAATCAGTTCATCGTCCATCACGATGCCCAGCAGCGAGTAGTGATTGGCCGTCGTGTCGGGCAGGTTGGTCGACGTAAGCGTGCCCATCAGTTCGGCGCCGCGAGCCGTCATGTCGAAAAACCCGGCCGGACTAATGCCTTCATAGCCCTTGCGAACGTTCGCCAGATGGCTGCCCTGCATGGCAAGGTCCGCATCGACGACCATCAACACTTCCTTGCGACCACGGACGACGCGCGACTTGGCCTGCGGCGGATCTGCGCGATACTCCGGTTCCTTGCCTTCCTCGACGGTCCCCTTGATGGCCAGCTTCACCCACTGCCCCACGGTTTTCCCGTTCGCGTCCCGAACCTCATACTGTCCAGCCTGGGCCGGCTCGTCGGCCAAACGCCAGATGTTGCCATGATCCCGCTCGTTGGCCACGATCAGGAACTTCAAGAAACCGCCCGTCGTAATCAGCTTCTTGACTCGCTCGACTTCTTGAGCCGTGACGTCGGGGACAATAATTTCGACCTGGTCGTCGCCATAGCGGCGAACAACGATCTCCTGAACACCACCGGGATTGATACGGCGACTGAGTGCCTGGACCAGTCCCGGCATGTCGACCGAGTCGGTAGCGATTCCCGCGGCCCCTGCGGGAACGTCCGTCTGCGCGGCCGCGTTTTGCTGCGTGAGCGTCTTGTCGACCTCGTAGATCAGGATCGCTCCACCCTTGAGGTCGATTCCTTGCTTCGGAGGCCAACTCGTCCCGAGAATCAGGGCAGCGATGCCAACACAGACCGCGATCAAACTGACTCGCCAGCCCGCCTCGGGCATTCGCAGGGACCTGCTCACATAGGCACCCAGCAAAAGCGCCAACGCCAGGATCGCCAGCAGGACCAATACCACCTGATAGGATTCCATTTTCGCTCTCGTCTCTTCTACAACTTCAACTGCTTGAAAGGGACCGACTGCTTCCGGGGACCGCCCGCTTGAAACGGTCGGGAACCGAGGGGATCTTCCGCATTCCGTGCATCATGGACTCGATGGCAGGCAGCAGACCGACCAACCAGCCATGCGAGTCGCCGCCAGACAACCTTCGGGTCATGCATCCTTGGACTCACTCGATGCATCCGCCCCCAGTACGCGGACGATCGAACTGCGGAGCACATGGATGCGGGTGTTGTTGTTCTCATCCACGCGGACCACGACTTCATCGGAATCCTTGGGCGCATTGACCACGAGCCCGAGGATGCCGCCTGCCGTCACAACCCGGTCGTTCTTCTTGAGGTTCTTCAGCATCTGGTCAAGCGCGCGCGCCTTGCGACGCTCGGGGACCACCAGCAAAAAGTAGAAGAGCACCCCGATCAGCAGGAAAGGCGTCATCAGCCAGAGCGATTCAGCGGGCCCGGCGGGTCCACCTGGAGCGGCGGGCGCGGCCTGGGCCAGCAAGGGCGAGAATGGCAATCGATCGAGCATGGAATGGGACTCGCGGAATGGCTCCGACAGGGACACCCCGAGGTGTGTTCGTGGGAAACCACCTCGGACGACCATATCCAGACGGGCTCCCCGGGCGACACACCGGCGAATCCCGAGATCCGGCCAGCCAGACTCTCGAATCGCAGCATGACGACAGGGACCTGCCGATATGAAGGGGTGTATGTTAAGCCCTTATGTACCAACGGGCAAGACACATTAGGAGGGCTCTGCCGCAGCGTTGGCCGCCGGCGTCTCACCGCTGCCTCCCGCAATCCCCCAGGCTGCCAGCTTGGCACGATGAAAGGACTCGAACTCACCGCGTTTAATGGCTTCGCGAGCCTGGCACAGAAGACGCTGGTAGTAAGTCAGGTTGTGGATCGAGAGAAGAATCGGGCCCAGCATCTCATCCGCCTGGAAGAGGTGTCGCAGATAGGCCCGACTCCGCTGGCAAGCGGGGCAAGGACAATCCTCCTCCAACGGGCGACGGTCGTCGCGATGCACCTGGTTGCGGAGACGCACCACGCCATGGTCAGTGAAGGCCAGGGCGTTGCGGCCGTTCCGAGTGGGCATGACGCAGTCGAACAGATCAATGCCGCGACGCACGGCCTCCAGCAAATCCTGGGGTCGCCCAACCCCCATCAGGTAACGAGGCCGATCCGCAGGCAGCGACGGGCAAGTGGCCTCGAGAATGCGATACATCTCCGCCGGCGGCTCACCGACGCTCAAGCCTCCCACGGCATAGCCGTCGAAATCGAGCCGCACCAAGGCCTCAGCGCATTCGCGACGAAGATCTTCCCAGAGCCCCCCCTGCACGATCGCGAATTGAGCCTGACCGTCCCGCGACTGCTGACGACAGCGATCGGCCCAGCGCACGGAACGCCAGCAGGCATCCTCGACCACCGACCGGGAATTGGGCAGCGCCACCACATGGTCCAACACCATCGCCACATCGCTGCCGAGCGCCTGCTGAATCTGCATCGCGAACTCAGGCGTCAAGTCCAGCAGGCTGCCGTCGATGTGCGATCGAAAACGGACTCCCTGCTCAGTCACGCGAGCGCGATCGGCGAGAGAGAACACCTGAAAACCGCCGCTGTCGGTGAGAATAGGCCGGTCCCACCCCATGAACTCATGAAGCCCACCCATCCGCGCGACCAGTTCGTGGCCTGGCCGCAACGCAAGGTGATAGGTGTTGCAGAGTGCCATCTCGGCGCCGGTCGCCCTCAACTGGGCAACCTCCACACCCTTGACGGTGGCCTGGGTACCCACAGGCATGAACGCCGGAGTCTGCACGGCGCCGTGGGGAGTCGAAAAAACCCCTCGTCGAGCTTGCGTACCTGCAGAGACGCCCAGCAACCGAAAGTGGAAACCGGGCGAGGGAAGGGCACCCGCGGTCGATTCAGCAAGCATCAGTCGCCACGCAGTTTCAAACCATGCTGAGTGAGCTTCTCGCGGACCTCATTCAGGCTGGTAACGCCGAAGTTCTTGCATTCCAGCAGGTCGTCGCCCGTTTTACGAAGCAACTCACCGATGGTACTGATCCCCAGCCGAACCATGCACTTTCGGGCGCGGACCGACAAGTTCAGATCCGAAATTGGACGCTCCAGCAACGCCTGCTCGTCGGGCGACATGCTCTCGAAATCCAAGGACGGCTCGGGCTCCGAACGCTCGTGCGCGAACTGCCCCAATTCCAGGCCCTTCGAACGCAACATCTCGCGAATCTCCACCAGGGAGGTCTCGCCGAAATTCTTGCTCGAAAGCAGGTCCTGCTCCGTGCATCGCGTGAGGTCGCCTAGCGTGGTGATCCCCATCTTCTGCAGGCAGTTGCGGCTCCGCACGGACAGTTCGAAATCGGAAACGGGAATCCCCAGCACCTGCGAGAGGCGGTCGCGCTTCTTCTGGGCTTCC
>CAZUJM010000162.1:10670-11896 GCA_964620405.1 uncultured Pirellulaceae bacterium
CGTAGTACATATCACTCGAGGCCTGGGCATCGAGCATGAACAGTCGCGCGCGATTGTGATCGGGGAACGAGTCCAAGATCCGCTGGTAGCATCGCTGAGCTCGGTCGTAGCGTTCGCGGTCCTCGTAGAGGATCCCGAGGTTCAACAGGGCCCCGACGTGGCTGGGGAACCGAGTGGTCGCCCGCTGATAGAGCTCCAGTGCCAAATCGTCATTGCCGCGGCGATCGTTCTCCAAGGCCAAGCCAAAGAGCGCTCCCGCGTGAGACCCGTCGGCCTCCACGGCGCGTTCGTACAAGGCGCAGGCCTCTTCGGGCTTACCGCCGAGCGCGGCAACCGTGGCCCCGCGCTGGTAAAGGTATTCCGCAGTCTGCTCGACCGCACCCGAGAGCCCGTCGAGAACTCGCAGCGACCCTTCGAGGTCACCGCCGGAGCGCAGCGATTCGGCGACGCCCAGGTCGCACATTCCGGAGTCATAGCCAGCTCGCTTCGCGGACTCGAAACTCGTCACCGACCGGGCGTAGTCGGCCAGACTGCGGTAGGCCAAGGCCTGATAGTAGTGGGCGAGTGCCCCCCCGTCGCCGGTCGCCAGCGTCTGAATCGCCTGGGAGTACCGCCCGAGCAAGTATTGGCAGACCCCCAGTCGCACGGCCGAAGCGGGCGTGTGCGACTCCCGTCGATCCAACTCCGCCACGGCGTCCCGGAACACGGCCAGACGCGCCGGATCCTGCCCCACCGCGTTGACAATCTTATTGATCTCCTGGGGACCGAACGACCCATCCGCCAGGACCGCGTCACGAACATCGAAATCCACGAGTTGAGCCATGTCTTCGCTACCTGCTGCTGTGCCTCGTTAGTCACGAACCAAGTGCGGCCCAGGATGGCACGCATCGTCGCATGAAGCCGACCGAAACCTGACGACACCCACCGTGAATCAGGGCGGCCTTGCGAATCCAAGAAAGGAGAAAAGCCAGCGAAGGGAGTCGAACCCTTAACCCCCGCATTACGAATGCGGTGCTCTGCCGCTTGCAGCTACGCTCGCACTCTCTATCCGTTCCATCCTTACCTGATACCACCCACTCCTGAGACAGGACCTGCGGCGAATCCCCCCGCAACAGGAAGATGGCCGGCAGTTGGCCCCGGTGGTTCGACGGAGACGGTTGACGCAAAACTCGATCATTTCGTCGACCGCGACACGGCCTCGGATTAGCATCTTTGTCCGGGGGCAG
>CAZUJM010000162.1:11906-13609 GCA_964620405.1 uncultured Pirellulaceae bacterium
CCTCCGCGACCCGCTCATCTGACGCCACGCGTCTCCAACGATCCTCCCCAGCCTGTTTCCACCAGTACCGGGGCAGGGTCCATGTGGAAACCGCGAGTTTAACGCACGGCGAGCCGGTCGGCAATCGAGGTCTACCACGGCGCCCCATTTTTTTATCCAACCCTTCGCCCCACACTCGCCCTCGGCCCACACCTCGAACTCCCGCAGCTTCACCACCCGCGACTATCTCACCTGAAGTTCAGCCGCCCCTCGGACCGCGCGAAGATGGGCTAGACAGAGAAGACAATCCGCGGATCAGGAAATCGATCCAGCCAGCCCGCCGAGCCAACCGAAGGGAATCGGACGAGTTGACAGCGGGATGGCCAAGCCACTGCATCGAGGCTCCAGAGCCCCGCCGGGCCCCCAAGAAACTCGCAAGAAAACTTGAAATAAGCGTCCCCGTGGTTATCATGAGGGAGGCTCGCGGAAAATTCCGATTATTTAACCGCGAACTACTTGCAATCGTCCGCGCTACGAGTTTTAATCACGGCACGACGGGGAGCTTGCACCGCAAGCACCCACCTCATGGTTCTCCCGACGGAGGGTTCTACTGCACAAACCTGCCTAGAATCGCGGAAAGCGCTCGCTTCACGCGTCTCGGGATAGCAATACGTGCAGATTTGAACCCTTCATCTGGTCGTTCTTCGACCCACGTACCTGCTCCCGTTTGGCGACTGTGCAGTTCGCTTAGCAGGCTCTTATGCTGCGCTTTCCGCGGCCCCATTCAGGCACTTGCGAGTTTCGCGTCGTGATCAGCCGATGCAACCCTTGGTTCGTCGAAGCTGGAATGATGCATGGTCGATGGAGTGGCCACTACTTCGACCGCCAAATGACCGATCACCTTGGATACTTCGTGCGTTGATTTAATGGAGCTGCGAGTTATGAAGAAACGCTACTACTTGCTGGCGCTGGCGGCGCTATTGGGAGCCCCCTGGATGGGCACCTCCCAGGCTGCTCCCGTGCCACTGTCGAGCCTGCTCGCCCCTGGGCAGACTCTGCAGTCGGGCGACAAGATCTTTTCGAACTTCACCTACACCCGGAACGGCGACATGCCGTCGGCGGCTGGGGTGAGCGTCGAACCAGTGAAGAACCCTTCGGGCGACTTCGGAGTCCGCTTCTCGGGCGGCTTTGTGGACCGGATCGGCGGCGATGCGTCCGACGCCCTGATTACGTTTGACGTCAGCGTTGCCCCAGGGGCTGGGCACCTGATCAAGGGAGCTATCCTGCAGGCGAATCCGGCGGTTTTCGCGGGAACCGGCTTGGCGTCGGTGACCGAGACTTTCCTGCCGTCGATCTCCGACCAGAAGCTCGTCGTGTACGACTTCGGCGGGGGCGATGACAAACTGCTGGACTCCATCACCTTCAGCGGTGCCTACACTACGCTGCCCGTACAGAAGGACATCATCCTTCATGCCACCGGACAGACGGGGGCCGTGACGATGTCGTTCGTCGACCAGTACTTCCCCCAGATTCAGGTTCCCGAGCCGACTGGGGCCACGCTAGCCCTCCTCGGGCTGGCTGCCGCCGGCCTGTTCCGTCGTCGTTAACCTGCGGCTGCCAAACCGACGCCGGGCGGCTCTCGCACCGCTCGGCTCCACGGTGACTCATGAAGACCCGCGCCAATCACGGCGCGGGTTTTTTTATCAAAGGCCGAATCGGCATCT
>CAZUJM010000163.1:0-13474 GCA_964620405.1 uncultured Pirellulaceae bacterium
CTTGATGGTAACCGGCGTCCGATCGCCATCCCCCCGATAAGCCGGCGGGATGCTCAAGTCACGATCGAAGTCGCGTTCGCAGTAACCGGGCAGTTGGGAGACCGCCCGTTTCACCGCCCCGACATTCCAATACGGGCGACTGAAAAAGATGCGACTCGCCTCGAAGTCCTCGCCCTGCAATCGCAACTCGCGGAGTGTTTTCTTGAGGGCGCGGTTCCAGACCATCTCGTAAAGGGAGGCCATCAGTGGTGAGCAAACCGAAGCGGATACCCCTCCGTCCCGGAAGTCGGCATTCGTCCATTCGCCGCGGATCCCGGTGAAGGTGATCCGGGTGATCGGCCGCGCCTGCAGAACATAGACCTGGCCATCCTCAATCGCGAATTCGATATCCTGGGGCATGCCGTAGTGGCGTTGAATCGCCAGCACTACGTCCTCGATGGCCTGTCGGTACTTTCGCAATGACGGGTGGCTCGCCGGCACGCCGACGCACCGGCCTGCCAGCAGTCCGTCCGCCAGCCCCTCGCAGGCTTCAATCACCACTTCCTCGCTGCCCGTCACGGGATTCACCGAAAATGCGACGCCCGCCAATTCCGGCTGAATCATGCGCTGCACGATCACGCTCATTCGCACGTCGTCTGGTCGCAGGCCTACCTGACGACAATAGTCGACCACGGACGGACGCTGCCCCGAGCCCTCGCATTCGGCAACGGCCTCGCGCACTTCCTCGATCGTACGGAGGTTCAATCGGCTGCAGAACTGGCCTGCGAAGGAAGCCTGGGAGCCGTCCTCGAGAGAGGCCGAGCTACGGACCGCCAAGGGGACGCCTAGGCGGCGGACCGATTGCTCCAAGTCCCGTGGCGACACCTCGAAGTCGGGGATGCGAAATCCCGCCGCCCTGAGTTCGAGCAAGGTGCGTGCTTTGCCGCCCACGCAACGGTGCGACTGGGCGGAATTCGAGTGAACGCTGCAGTCCATCATCTAGCCGCCCCTCGCCAGCCAAGCGATCTCCGCCTCGTGGCCACCGTGCGAAAACCCGTGCTTCCGCGCGAGCTTCTGCAAATGGCGGACCCATTGGAGACGAACAGGGCCGGTGAATGACTCGCATGACGCCGATTCACAACCCAGCAAAATCGCCTCGGCCATGCAGCCGTAGGTGTAGCCCGGCGATAATGGGAAGCCGGGAATGGAGATTTCCTCGCCCATCGGCAGCTTCACGGTTCCGCCGGAAATCCAATTCACATCCGGTCGGTCTATCCGGCTTGTCGCGGAGAACGCGGAGGGGATGGACACATCGCAGACAATGGCGCCCGGCATCAGATGTTCGCAGGGAACCACGACTTCCAGCGAATTCGTGGCGCAAAGGACCACGTCCGCTCGAGCAACGTCACCAAGCGAAGTGGCCAGTGTCGCCTTCTGGGCCAGGGCCAGGGATCGCAAGCGGTCTCGGGTGGACGAACGCCCGCTGCCCACCAGGATCGTCTCGGCAAATCGCCCTGCAAGCAACTCCACACAAGCCGCCCCGATGTTTCCTCCAGCCCCCACCACCGCGAGCGAGCAAGCAGCTGCTTCCTTGCCGTCTCGCCGCAACGCCTCCATGATCGATTCGGCGGCCAGGGCCGTTGTGAAGCTGTTGCCCGTGACAAGACGCATCCGGTCTTGCGATAGACTCAACCCGTTGTGCGTAACGATCGACGTAAACTGGCCCAGCGAAGTGATATGGCAGCCGATATGTTCCGCGAGCGAGACACCCCGTTGGACCAGGTCTCGCAGTACCTTGACCTTTCGCTGCTCGAACATTCGCCGCATCCACGCCGACGAAACCGGCAGCAAGATCGGCGTCACGCAAACCGTGCATCCCGATGGCGAAGAAACTTCGATGTCATCCATGAGCACTGGTGCGGCGATGGAAGCCAGTCGGTCGACGTAGGTGAGACGCGAGTCACGAGGCAGCTTTGCCAGTTGATGGTCAAGGTGCACGACATCCTGCGGGCCCACGAGGTGGAAGAGCCACGCAACTCGTGAGACTCCGATTCCAGGCAAGCTGTAGTCGCTCCGGGACGCGGAATGACGTGTCGGAACCGGGGACGGGCGATCCAGCCTGGGAATGGTGAAATCCGCTGTCCCTTCCTCGGCGAGAAAACCGGTCAAAGCGACGACATCCTCGCTCTCTAGCTTGTGGCATACGTCGGCGAGCGATTCGGTGACGCGCCGCAACTCGGTTCGCGTCATCAGGGCAGGGGGCTGCAGGCGAATTGTAAACGGATCGCTCAGCGTGGGCGCGACGCGGATGTGATGCTTTTGCAGCAGGTAGGCGGCCACCAACGGACCGATCAGTCGTTCGGCGGTCCAGTAACGCAGCGTGAAGCTTTCCGCGTCCGAAAGTTCCCGGAACTCGATGCCCAGCAGCATCCCCCGCCCACGTACTTCACGTATCGCTCGCGGATACCGCGAGGCAAGGGTGCTTAGTTCCGCCTGCATCCATGCGCCCAGGTCGCGGCAATGATCCATCAGGCCGGCGTCCACAAGTGCGAGCGTTGCGGAAGCCATCTCGCTGGAGAACCCGTCATCCGCAAAAGTGCTGGTGTGCATGAGGTCAAAGCACGTTTGGTACCTGCGGCGGTCGATCAGGGTGGCCGCGATCTTGGCAACGCCCCCTCCAAGTGACTTGGAGAGGACCACGTAGTCTGGTTTGACGCCCAGCCAGTGGCTCGCCAAAAAACGCCCCGTTCGGCCGATGCCGGTCTGGCATTCATCCGCGACCAGCGGAATTCCATGCGCGTGACAAAGTTCAGCGGCACGCTGCACAAAGCCCGGGTCTAGCGGGCGTATGCCCGCTTCCCCCTGGATGGGTTCGTAGATCATCCCCGCCAACGCTTCCGCCTCGTCGAAAGCACGCTCCAAGTCGCAGAGGCTGTTGGCCGCGACTCGATGAACTTTCATCGACGGCAGTTGGATTGGGCCGCGGAAACGCGGATTGGAGGTCAGTTGTAGCGCACCGAGCGTTTTGCCGTGGAACCCGCCTTCCAAGGCGATGAATGAACGCCCCCCGGTTTCCAGAAGAGCGTGCTTCATGGCAACTTCGACCGCCTCGGCCCCCGTGTTGCTGAAAACACAGCAGTAGCCGCCACCTGCACGCGCCGAGAGTTCACATGCAAGCTTGGATGACTCCGGTCGCGTCGCGCCCTATGCTAGATTGACACGCTGTTCCGCCCAGAAGCGGGTCGCAGCGGACATGAGCACCGGGTGAGCGTGACCGAGGAGCAACGATCCGTAGCCGCCGACGCAGTCCAGCACTTCAATCTCGTTGCCGGCGGGATCGCGATAGAAGAGTTGGCTGCCCACGCCGCGGTGGTAACCGACGTCGAGCTTTAAAGCCCTCAATCAATCCTGGAGCCCCGGCTTGTAAGCGTCCTCAGGCATGTTGACGATACGTCCCTGATAGAATGTTTTCGGCGGGTACAACGGACTTAGCCCCGGCGGCAAGAACGCCCGGATATCGAAGTTCGAGCACCAATCTCCCAGCAAATACCTGGCCAGTTGACGAGGTGCGATGAAGGAAGTTGCCCTTGACGTTGGTCGGAAGGGGGACGCTTGATCCGGGCGAGTTAGTGTATACCACGTGTACCCTGGGGCCTTACGGGAGAGACTCGTTCGGCGGAATGGTGGTTCGCGTGACCGACGCAGCAACCCGGTCAACCACTACCCCACTTCCGCAGCGTCGGACGATCTTGTGTCGCGTCGAGGCCAGTCCATCCGTCCTGACATGAATTCTTGCGGCTGCTGCACATCGGACAGGGCGGCGGGAATTCTAGACGAGGGGGTAGGGGAGTTCAAGACTGGGGAAGCTCATTGATGTCGTGCGCGGCGCCCTGCCATCTCCGGTTTAAGCACTGTTGCAGTGGAACCGCATTTGCATTGATCGTTGGCAGGAACGCTGTGTATCAAGAGGTGGTCGAGGATCGAAACGACAGTTGGGGCTTGGGACCAGATGTCTCGTCAAAATAGGCAGTCGAATTGAAACTGCGGGTCGCACGCGACCGCGATGCGTTGCCGAAGCGGGAGATCGCGCGGTGCGGGTAGCATCCCCCAGCACCGCTCTGGCAATTTCCACTGGCCTCCAGTTGATTTCGTTGGGACAGGGCCACGGCGGGCGAAGTCGAATGCTTTTACAAGTTGTAGGCTGCCGGACTTGTGGGCGATGCCGACCGGCGCTCCATCACGGAGGCTTCCCGGTCAGGGGGACTGCTCGCCGCAGCATAGTGGCTCTCGTCTTCGTGGGGGACTGCTGACGCGGTGGGCAAGGCGGTGTCGGAGGGTGGATATAACGGTGTACAGCAGGGCGACGTGGAGTATCACTGCGGATTGTTTGCATAGGAAGTCGAGGTTCCACGTCGGAGCACCTTTGGGAAGATGGCTGGAACGTGGTCTCGCAACACGCTCTGGATTTGCCTTCCAGAACCGGAATGGTTCGGACCGCCGATGGTTGCCTTGTTGGCGAGGTACGGATGGCCACGGGGGCCTTGCGCCTGTTCGCGACCGCTGAAAGCGGATAACGGGGTTCGACGAACAGCAGGTCGCGATTCATGTCGCTGGTTATTTGGCGGACAGGCAGTCCGTGAAGTCAGAAAGGTTCAAAGCTGACTGCGGTAGACGCGAGAGGCCAGGACGAAATGCAGGGGCTCCTCAGACTTGCTTGACCTCCCCGCGACGCATTTGTCCGGGGAGTCGACCGATTTCAGTTCAAGGCAAACCAGATCATTCCAACCCTTCCTTCGAACCTCCCCGCAGCGGATTGACGCGTGCCGGTTCTTCGCGGCGGCGGATCGGTTCGATCTTCAGGTCGTCCAGCGACAGGCGGCCGGTGGCGCCGAAGAGGCCGATGCCGACGACGGCCAGGCGCGCGGTGGGTGGGACCGCGATCTGTTCGGCCGCTTTGTGCCAGTCCTTGGTTCCCTGCCAGGGACCCATCATTGCCTGGCCCACCGCGTTCCGCTGCTCGCCGTAAAACTCGAACCGGATCACCGCCCGCTGGCTCGCATCGTCGCCTCGCTCAACCTGCTCCGCTCGCACCATCGCGGTGACATCCAGTTGTCGCACCACGCGACCGTCCACGCCGAACGACTGCAGCGCGTGGGCGCTGCGGCCGGCCACGTCGTTCTGGAACATGAAGACATGGCCGCCGTCCGGCGCCTGGTCGGTCGCTTCCCTCGTGCCTTCGCGGACGTAGTACCAGCCGAGCGGCAGGTTGGATCCCTCCGCCAACGGCTGCTCGAAGCTGCCGTTGACCAGCCGCGGCAGGCCATCGTCCTGGCGCACCTCGCGCTGCGCCTCCGACTCGCCCGTCATCGGCACGAAGAATGTCGCCTGCAGCGTCTCCCGCTCCATCTTGCCGTTCACCTTGCGGAACCGGCAGAGCGTCTGCTGGAATCGCTCGCCGACCGGGATCACGATCAAGCCGCCTTCGGCCAGCTGGTCGACCAGCGGCTGCGGGATCTTTTCCGGCGAGCAGGTCACGATGATCTTGTGGAACGGCGCTTTTTCGGGCCAGCCCAGGTAGCCGTCGCCAATGCGCGTGTGCACATTCTTGTAGTCGAGCTTCCGCAAGGCGACCGCCGCACGTTCGCCCAGCGGGCGCTGGATCTCGATCGTGTACACGTCCTCCACCAGCGGACTGAGCACGGCGGCCTGGTAGCCGCTGCCTGTGCCAATCTCCAGCACGCGGTCCGTCGGCTCCGGGTGCAACTGCTCCGTCATGAAGGCCACGATGTACGGCGGCGAGATCGTCTGCCCCTCGCCGATCGGGATTGCCATGTCGTAGTACGCCTGGTTGCGCTTGCTGATCGGCAGGAACTCGTGGCGCGGCGTTGTCCGCATCGAATCGAGCACCCGCGCATCGGTGATGCCGGCCGACTCCAGGTAGTTCCGCACCATGTCCTGCCGCGCCTGTTCCGTCGTGTCCCGCTCTTGGCCGCGACGGTTCGCGCGACGATTTTCACGGGCGGGCTCCTTCGCGACGAGCGTGAGCGGCGCTGCGAGCTGGAGGGCCAGCAGGGTCAGCAGCGCCAGCCATGTCCCTCGGAGCACCAGGATCTTACGAAGGCCCAGAATCATGCGGAGACACAGCGACGGGGCCAAGGGGGCGTTCCTGGTGGGGACAAAGGTAAGAAGGCGTCAAGGAAGGCTCAACGCTGGGCGGGACTGCATGCAGAATCGCTGCGGCATCTAGACGCTCGCAGTGGGCCGACCTCCTCCATGGATATCGCGGACTTACGGAGCGGGTGTGCGTCGTGCCGGAGCGGTCTCGGCATTCGTGTTGGTCTCGCTGTAGTCTTCGCTCGACAGCGAGACGCAGAGGATCTCCTTGTCGTTGCGGGCGAACAGGCAGCGATCGGCGAAGGCCGGGTGGCTCCATACGACCGAACGGCCCATGCCCGAGCTGGTGGTCTCCAGCAGCGGCGTGCGGCTGAGCCACTGGTGGCCTTCGGGCGTGAGTCGCGCGATCACCAGTTCCCCGGAGTCGGTCATGAGCAGGAAGCGGTCCTCGTGTCTGACGAGGAAGATCGTGCCCGAGTGCGCGCGTCGGGCGTCGGGCATCAGGTCGAAGGTCTGCCAGAGGATCGAGCCGTTGGCCATCTGCACGGCACTCAACGCGCCCTCGCGACTCACGCCGTACAGCACTCCCTTCTCTGCGAACGGCGTGCTGTGCACCGGGTCGATGCCCACGCCCTTGCTGCCCATCCAGGCCACGGTCGCGGTCGGACGTCGCTCGTCCATGCGCACCATCATCGACTTGTGGATGATGCCGCCCACGAACAGCAGGTCGCCATCCAACCGCGGCGTGACGATCGACATGCCGTAGTTGGGGTCGAGCTTCTCGGACCAGTAGACATCGCCGGTCTCCGGGTTCAAGCTGGCCAGGGCGGCGGAGTGCCAGATGAGCAGCTGACGCACGCCGCCGGCTTGGACAATCGTCGGCGCGCTGTAGCCCGGCTGCTCCGCGTCCAGGCTGCGCCAGATCTCATTGCCCGTCTTCTTGTCGAGGGCCATGACCAGCCGGCCCGGTCCGCCGACAATACAGATCAGCTTCTCGCCATCCACCAGGGGGTGGCCGCAAAAACCCCACAGCGGCGTCTTCGCCTGGAAGTCCTTCTTGAAATTCTTGGCCCACACGAGCCGCCCCTCGGCGGCCGTCAGGCAGCGCAGGTCGCCTTCCGAACCCAAGGTGTACACAAGGTCGCCATCCACGGTGGGCGTGGTCCGCGGGCCGGCAGGGTACGAAATCTCGTAGGGGCAGTCGTACTCGTGCGTCCAGATCACCTTGCCCGTGGCGGCATCCAGGCACAGCACGCGTTCCTTGCCGGTCAGCTGCGTCCGCGCGTCGGGACTCGCCGTCCGCTCGCCGTCCGTCAGGTAGTCCATCACATAGACTCGATGGGCCGCGACCGCCGGACCGGAATAGCCGCCGGAGATCGGCACACGCCATCGCACCACCGGACCGGATTCCGGAATCCGCTCCACGATCTCCGTCTCACGCCACACGCTGTCCCGATGCGGACCCAGCCACTGCGGCCAATCGTCACCCTGGGCGACCGCGCCGAGGACGGCCGAAGCGACCAACGCCAGCAGGGGGAACAGCATCGGCGACAGCAACGCGCCGAGCCAACGGGTGGCCAAGCCGTTCTCTTGCCGCCGGCCGTTCGTTGGTGTGGGGCGGCATGGTGCTACGGAGACGCGGGTGTCACCAGTGGACGAAGGCAATGCGAGTGGGGCGTGGCCGAGGGGCGGAAGCAGGGCGCGAAGCAACATGAGGTCACCTGACACGACGGGAAATGGGCCAACTGGAGATGACAGGAAACGCGGAGCGTGCCGGGGCGAGCAAGGCCTCCAGGCGAGTTGCCTTGAAGGCCCCGCCACTCGACTGACCCAGCCCACCGAACGCCCGTGCCACGGATCGTGTTGGGTCGAAGGGGGTTTCGCGGTTAGGTTGAACGAGCCGGCTCGAGCGTTCCGCACAGAATGGTACCGATTGTGAAGCATGCGGGCCAGATCAAGCCCAACTCCCGCCCCGTGTCTCCGGTCCGCAGGATGCGGGAGGCAGGTTGGAACGTGGGCGGGAGAGGCACGCGCGGTTGCTTCGACCGGCGAGCGAGCGGGCCTCCCCGGGCCTTGCAGCAACAGACCTTCTGGCTCAAGATGCACGATTCCGCCATCAGGCGCCACATTCCGTCCGGGGGTGACCGCGTGGGTTGTCTCCGACCGAGGGGCCTCGGCTCAATCTAAGCGGCCGAACGATGAATGTGGCAGACTCTGTCCGATCGCAACTGGAACGAACGCTGACGCGTGATCGTCCGCGGCTGGAGCGGGAGTGGAAACGGCTCTCGGCGGAGGGCGTACCGCCCGAACGGCTGGCGGCCTTCCAGAAGCGACTGGACGAGGCCGTTGATCGTTTTGAACGCCGCAAGCTGGGCGTGCCGGCGATCAGTTTTCCGGAAGGGCTGCCCATCTCCGGGCATGTCGAGGAGATCAGCCGGGCCCTGCAGACGCGGCAGGTGCTGATCGTGGCCGGCGAAACCGGCTCGGGCAAGTCAACGCAGCTTCCCAAGATCTGCTTGGCCGCGGGGCTGGGGATTCGCGGACTGATCGGGCACACACAGCCGCGTCGGCTGGCCGCGCGGACGATCGCCACGCGCGTCGCCGAGGAGCTGTCCGTAACCCTGGGATCGCAGGTCGGCTACAAGATCCGCTTCACCGATCGCACCGACCCGCAGACCTACATCAAGCTGATGACGGACGGGATCCTGCTGGCCGAGACGCAGAACGACCGGTTCCTCGACCAGTACGAAGTGATCATCCTGGACGAGGCGCACGAGCGTTCGCTGAACGTCGACTTCCTGCTGGGCTACCTGAAGCAGCGTCTGGCGCAGCGTACCGACCTGCGGCTGGTCATCACCTCGGCGACTCTGGATGCGGAGCGATTCAGCCAGCACTTCACCGACGCGCAGGGACCGGCGCCGGTCATCGAGGTCTCGGGGCGATCGTATCCGGTGGAGGTGCGTTATCGTCCGCTGGGCGGTGAGGAGGAGGGGGACGAGGAGGATGTCGACCTGGAGCAGGCGGTGGTGGACGCGATCCATGAGTTGTCGCGGATCGACCGCGGCGACATCCTCGTTTTCTTGCCGACGGAGCGGGACATTCTGGAGATGGCCAAGCGGTTGCGTCGCGAGTCGTTCGCGGGCGATGGCGGGAAGGGCACGGAGGTGCTGCCGCTGTACGCGCGGTTGACGGCGGCGGAGCAGAATCGGATCTTCGAGCCGGGGAGCCAGCGGCGGGTGGTGTTGGCGACGAACGTGGCCGAGTCGTCGTTGACGGTGCCGCGCGTCCGCTATGTGGTGGACACGGGTACGGCGCGGATCAGTCGCTACTCGCCGCGTTCCAAGATCCTGCGATTGCCGATTGAGCCGGTGTCGCGCGCGTCGGCCAACCAGCGGGCCGGCCGCTGCGGCCGCATCGCGCCGGGCGTCTGCATCCGGCCCTATGGCGAGCAGGATTTCCCCCGCCGCGCCGACTACCCGACGCCCGAGATCCGACGCACGAACCTGGCCTCGGTGATCCTGCAGGCCAAGGCGTTGAAGCTGGGAGAGATCGAGGACTACCCGTTCCTCGATCCGCCGCATCCGGAATCGGTCCGCGATGGCTACAAGACGCTCTTCGAACTGCAGGCCTTGGACGATCATCGGCAGTTGACGAACATCGGCCGGCAGCTGGCGCAGATGCCGGTCGACCCGCGCGTCGGTCGCATGATCCTGGCCGGAGCGGCCGAAGGCTGCCTGGCGGATGTGCTGGTGATCGCGGCGGGGCTGGAGATCCAGGACCCGCGTGAACGGCCCCAGGAGAAGCAGCAGCAGGCCGACGAACGGCACGCGCAGTTCCTCGACAAGGAATCGGACTTCGTGTCGCTGCTGAAGCTCTGGGACTTCTACCATCATCTGCGCGAGACCACGTCGCGGAACCAGTTGCGGAAAGCCTGCCAGCAAAACTTCCTCTCGTTCAATCGCCTGCGGGAATGGACCGAGATCCACCGGCAGCTGCTGGAGGTGGCGGAGCGGGTGAAGCTGCATGTCGGCGCGCGGGGCAGCGAGTACGCGCCGCTGCATCGCGCGCTGCTGGCGGGCCTGCTGTCCGGCGTGGCGCTTCGCGCGCCGGAAGGCGACTACACGGGCGCAGGCGGCTTGAAACTGGTGCTGTGGCCCGGCTCGGGCCTGTTCCGCGAACGCCATGCGTGGATCGTCGCGGCGGAACGCGTGGAGACGACGCGCCGGTATGCGCGGACCGTCGCGCGGATCAGTCCGACGTGGATCGAGCGGCTGGCGGAACACTTGGTCAAACGCAGCTATAGCGATCCTCGCTGGCACGCCAAGGCCGGCACGGTGATGGCCTTTGAAAAGGTGTCGCTGATGGGCCTGCCCGTGGTCGTGCAGCGGAAAGTGCCCTACGGTCGCATCGATCCCGTGGTGTCGCGCCGGCTGTTCATCGACGGAGCGCTCGTCGAACAGGAGACGGACGCGAACGAGGGCGTGCTGAAGGTGAATCGCGAGGTGCGGGAGCAGATCGCGCAGATGGCCGCGCAGACGCGGCGCCGCGACTGGTTGCTGGACGACTATTCGATCTATGCGTTCTATGACCAGCGGCTGCCGGCGGAAGTCTACGATTTGGCATCGCTGCGCCGCTGGCTGAAGGCCGATCCGTCGCACGGCCCATCGCTGACCATGCGCGTCGAGGAGATGATCGACACGGGGCCGCTCGAGGAGGCGGATCCGCGCGAACAGTTCCCGGCGACGCTGCAGGTCGAGGGGCTGGAACTGCCGCTGCGCTACAACTTCCAGCCGGGCGATGTGGACGATGGCGTGACGGTGACGGTGCCGGTGGCCGCGCTGCAGCAGTTGTCGGCCGGGCAGCTCGACTGGCTCGTGCCGGGACTGCTGGAGGAGAAGGTCACGGCGCTCGTGCGTTCGCTGCCGAAGGCGCTGCGCCGCAACTTCGTGCCCGTTCCCGACACGGCCAAACGCCTGCTGCGGAACCTGCCCTTCGGCGAGGGGCCGCTGCTGGAAACGCTGGCGGGCGTCCTGAGCCGCTGGGCGGAGGAGCGGGTGATGGTCCGCGACTTCGACCTCAGCAAGCTGCCCGAGCACCTGCGCATGAACGTGTGCGTCCTGGGCCCGCAGGGCGAAGTGTTGCGGATGGGCCGCGACCTGGACAATCTGCGCCAGCACTTGACGCGCTCCGTGGCCGAACTGGTCGGCGAGGGCGGCGAGACGCTGGTGCTTGGCGGACTGCCGCGCGCGACGCAGGACCGGGCCTCGAAGGGCGGCAAGGCGACGGAGAAGCAGGCAGCGGAAAGCAAGAAGGGTCCTGGAGGGCGTGTGGAGCGTGGCGACCCTGCGCAGCCCGCGACCGCGAAGGGTCAGTCGGCTAGCGGCCAGTCGGGCGTCGGCCAGTCCGGCGTCGGCCAGTCGGGCGTCGGCAAGACGGGCGTCGGCAAGACGGGCGTCGGCAAGACGGGCGTTGGCAAGACGGGCGTTGGCCAAGCAGGGACGAGGCAGGAGGCGAGCGGCCCGGCCCCGAACTTGACGACCGACAAAGCCGAACTGCAGCGCTGGCAACGCGACAACATCACGGCCTGGGACTTCGGGGAACTGCCGGCCCAGATCACGTTGCGCCAGGCGGGCATCGAGATTCCGGCCTACCCCGCGCTGGTCGACCAGGGCACGCATGTGCAGATGAAGCTGGTGGATACGGCGCACCATGCCGAGCGACTGACGCGGCGCGCTGTCGCCAGGCTTTACGCGCTGTCGCAGAAGAAGTCGCTCAAGGCCCAGGTGCGCTGGCTGCCGCGCTGGAATGAAGTCACCCTGTGGGCTGCTTCGCTGCTGAAGCCTGACCAGCTGCAGGACCAACTGCATGTGCGGATTTCGGAGCTGGCTTTCCTGCTCAAGGACGACGTGCCGCGCAGCGAGGCGCAGTTCCAGCAGCGGCTGGCGAACTCGGTGGAGCGGATCGCGGTGGCCACGCAGGAGGTCGCGGCGTGGTTGCCGCGCGCCTTCGAATCATGGCACCGCATGCGGCTGGCGCTCGAGAAGCTCAAGGCGAGCCGTTATCGCGAGGTGGCAGCCGATGTCGAGGGGCAGGTGCGCGGCCTGATGGCCGACGAGTTCCTGGTGACGGCGCCGTGGGAATGGCTGCAGCACTATCCACGGTACTTGGACGCGGCCGCCTATCGAGTGGATCGCGTGACAAGCCACGCGGCGCCGCGGGATGCGGAATCGCTGGTGGTCGTGCGGCGCCTGTCGCAACTGTACGAGCAGCAGCGGGCGTCGCGGGATACCTGGTGGGTGGACCATCCGCAGCTGGAAGAGTATCGTTGGCTGCTGGAGGAGCTGCGGGTGTCGCTGTTCGCGCAGCAACTGGGAACCGCCGTGAAGGTTTCCCCGCAGCGGCTGGAGAAACTCTGGACGCAATTGGCCGCGCGACGCTAGTCTCGCCGCGCGTCTGGCCCTTTCAGGAAAGAATCACCGAATCGATGGGCGACTCGCAAGAAGCAATCGTGGCGTTTGCCGAGGAGACGGCGCGGGATGCGGCGCAGGTTTTGATGAAGTACTTCGGGACGGCGACCGTCCATGAGAAGTCGACCCAGAACTTGGTGACGCAGGCCGATCTGGAGTCCGAGAAGCTGGTGGCCGACGCGATTCACCGGCGGTTTCCCGGGCATGCGATGCTGGGCGAGGAGGGCCAGCAGGCGACCGACTTGAACGGCGAGCATGTGTGGGTGGTCGATCCGCTGGATGGCACCAACAACTACGCGCACGGCATTCCGCAGTTCTGCGTTTCGATCGCCTACGCGCAGCACGGCATCGTCCAGGTGGGCGCGGTCTACGATCCGCTACGCGACGAACTGTTCGTGGCGCGGCGCGGGTGCGGTGCGACGTTGAATGGGCAGCCGATACGCGTGTCGGAGACGACGGAGCTGGCGCGGGGTATCTTCGCGACGGGTTTTTTCTATGACCGGGGCGAAACGATGGAGCGGACGCTGGCGTCGATCGGCGCCCTGTTTCGTCGCAACATCCGCGGCATTCGCCGCATGGGCGCGGCGGCGCTGGACCTGTCCTGGGTGGGCTGCGGCCGCTTTCAAGGCTTCTTCGAATACAAGCTGGCACCCTGGGACTTCGCCGCGGCCGCTCTGGTCGTCGAGGAAGCGGGCGGCATCTGCTGCAACCGCTCGGGAACCCCGCTGCGACTGACCGACGAAAGCTGCATCGTCGCCTGTCCCGGAGTGCTCGACGCGCTGCGCGAAACCGTCCGCTGGCGGGACTGATGGAGCTTCTGGAGCGCGACCGTCCCGGTCGCCTCCCCTCCACACATCCTCCCCTTCGCTCAACAACCCCTTCGCTCAACAACCCCTTCGCTCAACAACCCCTTC
>CAZUJM010000164.1:0-13398 GCA_964620405.1 uncultured Pirellulaceae bacterium
AGTCCGCTTCCTTGAGCAAGGGTTACCATCATTCCCGCATGAGCCGCGCGGCCGCGAAGATGTGGCCGTGGCGTTAAGCGGTTCCGGTGCCTGGGAACGCCCGTCTGCCACGTGGTGGTGCGGCGCGACGAGGAGTGGATGGCGATGAACGAGCGTCGGGCGGGCCAGGGCCCGGATCGGTTGGTCGCGGCGCGGGGCGTCCCGGCGCGATTCCATCGGTGGCTGGCCAGGCTCCTCCTGTCGTGCGTCGCACTGGGAGTGCTGTCGGCGACTTCCGGCTGCACTACCTACGCTCGACGCTCCACGCAAATCCGCGACGCTTTCTACCAGAACCAGCTGCCGCTTGCTTCGCAGAAGATCGCCGAGGGACTGAAACGCGACGGTGGTGATGATGACGTGCTGAGGATGGAGCAGGCGATCGTGGAGCTGGCTGAGGGGCGGGCTCGCGAGGCCGAGCAGACCCTGCGCGTTGTGCGCGACCGGCTGGATTACCTGGAACAGCGGAGCGTCGCGGAGGAAAGCTGGTCGTATCTTACGGACGACCAACGCCGCGCGTATTCCGGCGAGGACTACGAGCAGGTGCTGCTTCGCGCGTTCTTGGCCTTGAGCAACCTGATGCACGATGGCGGGGACGCGGAAGCGTACAGCCTGCAGATGGTGGCGAGGCAGGAGCAGATCATCCAGCAGGGCGTGGACGCCCATGGCGAGAACCCCAAGGCCAGTTACCCACGTGTGGCCCTTGCACCCTACCTGCAGGGCGTGCTGCGCGAGTCGACGCACCGCGACTATGACGACGCGCAGCGTTCGTACGAGGCGGTGGCGAGCTGGCAGCCCGACTTCGGGCCGGCACGCGAGGATTGGATGCGCGCGGCCGGCGGCCATCATTCGGCGGCTGGAAACGGAGCACTCTATGTCTTCGTGCTGGCGGGCCGCGGTCCCTACAAGGAAGAGACGGTCGAAGTGCCCAGCTCCGCGTCGCTGCTCATCGCGGGTGAAATCGTCAACGCGGTCGGCCAGCAGACGGTGCCTCCGAACGTCGCGCCGGTCAAGGTGCCGCAGTTGATTGGGCAGCCGGATGTCGTCCGCACGGTGATGGTCAATGTCGGCAACCAGCCGGTGGGGTCGACCAGCACCGTCACGGACGTCACCGACCTCGCTTTGCGGCAGTACCAGGCCATCTATCCGCGCGTGGTGGCGCGAGCGGTCGCGCGTCGGTGCCTGAAGAAGGGAGTCGTCTACGGCGCGAAGCAGGTGAGCGACGTCACCAAGGGATCGGCCGTGGGGCTGGCCGTCGATCTGGCGGGAGTGGCGTGGGAGGCATCCGAGTCGGCCGACACGCGGTGCTGGGGGCTGCTGCCGGACAAGATCCAGGTGCTGCGGGTAGAGCTGCCGGAAGGCCAGCACCGGGTCGACCTGATGCCCGTGTCGGGCCATGGCTCACTAGGCCAAGTCAGTTCCGTGCAGGTACCGATCGTCGACGGACGCAATACCTACCTGCTGGCGAACTTCCCCGGACCCATGCTCGTCGGCCAAGTACTCGTGGGCGGTCCCTGAGCAAAAGACGGTCTGCGTCCGCCGGGTGAGGCGGGGCCAGGCGACTCTAGCGATCTTCGGTCTTGAGCAGGTAGAACGTGTGACGCCAGGAACCGTCGAGCAGGTGTTCGGATTCGGCCCAGCCACTGGCGCCGGCGTAGGCACCCGAGCCGCCGGTGATGGGGCGAACCAGCGCTGCGCCGACGGCCAGCGTGCTCTGGGTGCTTGGATAGAAGCCGCTCCCGCTGACGATCAGCTGGTCCGCGGTTCCATTCAGGTTCGACGCTCCGGGACCGAAGACGAAGTTCAGCGTGGTCATGCGGACTTCGTCCCCAGCGATGGGGAAGTCAACCGTGGTGGTGAGGAGCTGCGCGTCGAGGCGTCCGACGGTGTCGCCGGCGGCGTTCTGGATGGGGGTGGCGGGCAGCACGCGCAGGTCGCCCAGCTGGTGGCCGTTGGAGCCGGCGGTTGTAAGCAGCGTCTGGACCGACGCGTGCGTCACGGAAAACACGCGTTCCGCGGTCGGCGCCTGCGGACCTGCGGGGGCTGACGGAGTAGTGGGACGCGTGCCCTTGGACCGCTCGACCTTGTTATCCTCGACCTTCTTCCCCCGGTCTCGCGACTTCGCGGTGGCGTCGGGAGTGCCAACGGCCGTGGCCGCCAGATAGGCGATCGCGAGGACGAACAGCAGGTAACGAAAACGAAGAAGGCAACGGAAGAGGGCCACTCGTGTGTCTCCGCAGGGGGATGATCGAACGCTCTGGACAGTCGAAACCTAGGACAAAAAATGTGCAGCGTACTTCTTCACGCGCAGGCGGAGCCGTGGGAAGCTGCCGCTGAGGGCAGCCAGGACGGGAGGACGGCTAGGATAGCAGATCCTCCACGACCCGGCAGGGTTCGACGCCGGTCAGTCGCTGGTCAAGGCCCTGGTAGCGGTAGGTAAAACGTTCGTGGTCGAAGCCGAGCTGCTTGAGGACCGTGGCATGGAAGTCGTGGATGTGCACGGGATCGCGGACGATGTTGTACGAGAAGTCGTCGGTCTCGCCGTAGATCGTGCCGCCCTTGAAGCCGCCGCCGGCCATCCACATGGTGAAGCAGCGCGGATGGTGGTCGCGTCCGTAGTTGGACGTTGAGAGGCCGCCCTGGGAGTAGATGGTGCGGCCAAACTCGCCGCCCCAGATGACCAGGGTCTGGTCGAGCATGCCGCGCTGCTTCAGGTCCTGGATGAGGCCCCAGCAGGGCTGGTCGACGTCGCGGCACTGGTCGGGCAGTCGGCCGGCCACGTTGGCGTGCGTGTCCCAGTTGTTATGGTAGATCTGCACGAACCGCACGCCGCGTTCGACCATCCGCCGCGCCAGCAGTACCGTGTTGGCGAACGTCCCCGGCTCCCGGGCCGCCTCGCCATACAGCGCGTACGTGCTCTCCGGTTCCGAACCCAGGTCGGTCAGCTCCGGCACGCTGGCCTGCATGCGGAACGCCAGTTCGTACTGCTCGATCCGCGTCTCCGTCTCGGGGTCGCGGAACTGCTGGAGGTTGAGTTCATTCAGCTGCTTGACGGTGTCCAGCGTGCGGCGACGCACCTGGGGCGGCACTCCGGGCGGGTTGTTGATGTAGAGGATCGGGTCGCCGCTGGTACGGAAGGAGACACCGGCGTGGGCGCCGGGCAGGTAGCCGGACGACCAGAGGCGGGCGGAGATGGCCTGCACCTGTTCGGTGTTGGAAGGCCGCGCGACTTGGACGACGAAGGTGGGCAGGTCGTCGTTGAGCGAACCGAGTCCGTAGGACATCCAGGAACCGAGGCAGGGGCGTCCCGTGATCTGGTTGCCGGTCTGCATGTAGGAGATGGCCGGCTCGTGGTTGATCGCTTCCGTGTGCATGCTGCGTACAAAGCACAAGTCGTCGACCATGCGGGCCACGTTCGGCAGCAGTTCCGTCACCCACATGCCACTCTGGCCATGCTGCTTGAACTTGTACATCGAGGGCGCGATCGGGAACCGCGCCTGGCCGCTGGTCATGGTGGTGAGCCGCTGTCCCATGCGGACCGACTCGGGCAGGTCCTTGTCGTACCACTGGGCCATCACCGGCTTGTAGTCGAACAGGTCCAACTGCGAAGGCCCGCCGACCATGTGCAGGTAGATGACGTGCTTGGCCCGCGCGGGGAAGTGCGGACCGGGAGCGGCAAGCGTGTCGCCGGGGATGGAGCCCGCCTGCGCGACGCCCTCCCGCTGCAACAGCGTCGCCAACGCCGCCCAGCCCACGGCGTGCGATCCCTGCGCAAAGAAGTGCCGCCGCGTCATCCGCAGCGCCGATTCCGAAGAAAATTGCATGGCGGTCTTCCTCTGCTCTCTACTCTGTCGCTGTCTCTCTCGCGCGCCTTTACTTGTTCAACGCCTCATCGAGGTTCAGCAACTGGTTGGTGAACATGGTCCAGGCGGCGACGTGGCGGACGTCGAGGCCCGCGGGGACGGGCAGCCTGCCGACGCGCGCCAACTCGGTCGCTTCCTTCTCGTGGGTGTCGTAGTACGCTTGCAGGTCACGCAGCGACTCCAGCAACAGCGGCAGCTCGACCGGACTGGCGGGCCGCGCCAGCACGCGGTGCATCAGCCATTGCACGCGTTGTTCGTCGTTGGCTGCCTGCGAGCTTGTCGAGTTATCCGGGCTGGACGCGGCATTTCCGGTGGCGAATGTTTCCGGCGCGAGGACGGTTTGGGCCAGCGCCCGGGCCGCTTCGACGAACTGCGGATCGTTGAGGGTCACGAGGGCTTGAAGCGGCGTGTTGGTCCGCTCGCGCCGCACCGTGCAGACTTCCCGGGCCGGCGCGTTGAAGATCTCCATCGACGCCGGCGGCGCGCTGCGTTTCCACATCGTGTACAGGCTGCGACGATAGACGTTCGGTCCCTCGTCCTCGCGATAGTCGCGGGTGTTACTGCCGATCATCGCCACGGCCTCCCAGACGCCTGGCGGCTGGTACGGCTTGACGCTGGGCCCGCCCAGTTGCCGGACCAGCAGGCCGCTGGCCGCCAACGCGTAGTCGCGGACCATCTCGGCGTCCATGCGGAACCGCGGACCGCGCGAGAACAGGCGATTGTCAGGGTCCTTCTCCAACTTCTCGGGTGTCGCCACCGCGGCCTGCTGGTAGGTTGCGGACGTGACGATCAGTTTGAAGAGCCGTTTGACGTCCCAGCCCGACTCGCGAAACTCCACGGCCAGCCAGTCGAGCAGGCGCGGATCGGAGGGCATTTCGCCGGACACGCCGAAGTCGCCGGTGGTGCGCACGATGCCCGTGCCGAACAGCTGCTGCCAAAACTGGTTGACGGCCACGCGGGCAGTGAGCGGATGTTCGGGCAGCAGCAGCCACTGCGCGAAGCCTAGTCGATTGCGGGGCAGGTGATCGGGCATCGGCGGCAGCATCGCGGGCGTCTTCGCCTCCACCGCATCCCGCCGCTGGTCGTACGCGCCCCGGAACAGCACATAGGCCATGGCCGGTTCGGTACGCTCATTCATCACGTGCGCCAGGGATCCGCGGGCAACGATGTCGTCCCGCTCCCGCTCCCTCTGCGCCAGCTGCGCGGAGGTTTCGCGATACGGGTCGTCCAGTACTTCCAGCCACCAGTCGTAAAGAGCCTGGCGGTCGGCGTCGCTGCGCTGGTCGGCCGCCTTGGCCAGCAGTGCCGCGACGTGGGACGCGCGGGCCAGGCTGGCGACTTCCGAGGGAGCGAGCGGGCGGCGGTAGACGCGCAGGTCATGCAGGGCGACCGCGCTGAGCGGCTCGTTGTCGCTCCGCTGCCCCACCTGGAAGGCGACGTGGGTGCGGGTCGATTCGGTGATCTGGTCGGAGGCCGATTCGACGAGTGTGGGTTGCAGCTGTCCGTTGTAATAGACCTTCACACCAGTGGCCTTGCCGGAACCGTCGTAGGAGACGGTGACGTGCGTCCAGGTGTCGGCGGCGATCTGGTCGCGGCCGACCACCTTGATGGCGTTCTCGGGCCAACGGCTGACGATGTGCGTGCCGATGCGGCGGGCCTGGAACCAGAAGTCCCAGCCGCGGAACGCATTCTGGTTGTCCATCCGCGCGGCGATGGCGCCGAAGGAGTCATTGGCGGGGGCCTTGATCCAGGCGGAGCAGGTCCAGGGCTGGTCGCGTTCGAAGTCACCGAAGTCGGGAAGGCGGCAGGCGGTTCCCTGGGGCTGCAGCGCCTTTTGCCCGGCCGGACCGGGCTGCCAGGAGGCCGAGTCTTCCAGCGGCAGGTCCACCGGCTGGCCATCGACCTGCACGCGCGTCGCCTTGCCCTCGCCTTCGCTGAGCGGAGCATGCAGGGCCAGCTGGTCGACGGGCAGGGTGTTGGTCAGGGCCGCTTCGGGATTGCTGGCCAGCCAGGCCTCGAAGGCACCGCGGGCCGCCTCGCGACGCTGGTCACGCGCTCCCTGCAACGCGGTGATCTCGCCCGCCAGCTCCTCCAGCCGACCTCGGTCCTGTTCCTGCGGTACGCGAATGACGGGCGGCGTGTCCTTGATGTTGCCATCCATGGCGGCCTGCGTCGTGTTGTTGAAGAACGCCGCCAACTCGTAGAACTCGCGCTGCGTCAGCGGATCGAACTTATGCTCATGGCACACCGCGCAGCCGACGGTCAGTCCCATCCAGACCTGGCCGACCGTCTCGGTGCGGTCCCGCGTGTACAGCACGAGGTATTCCTCCGGGATCGTGCCACCCTCGTTGGTGGTCATGTTGCAGCGGTTGAAGCCCGAAGCGACCTGCTGGTCGAGCGTTGCGTCCGGCAGCAGGTCGCCGGCCAGCTGTTCGATCGTGAACTGGTCGAACGGCAGGTTGCGATTGAAGGCCTTGATGACCCAGTCGCGATAGGTCCAGATCTCGCGGAAGTTGTCGAAGTGGATGCCGTGCGTGTCGGCGTAGCGGGCGGCGTCCAGCCAGTACCGAGCCCGCTGCTCGCCCCACTGCGGTGATTCCAGCAGCTTGTCCACCAGACGCTCGTACGCGTCGCTCGAAGTGTCGCCGACGAACTCCTCGACCAGCTGCGGGTTGGGGGGCAGGCCCGTGAGGTCGAGGTGCAGGCGGCGAGCCAAGGTGCGGCGATCGGCGGCCGGAGCAGGCGCGAGGCCCGACTGTTCCAGACGGGCCAACACGAGTCGATCGAGCGGATGGTCGCTCCAGCCCGCGTCCTTCACCGGCGGCAGCGCGGGACGTTCGGGAGCCAGCAGCGACCAGTGCGCCTGGTATTCCGCGCCCTGCCGCACCCATTCGATGAGCAGTTGCTTCTGCTCGTCGGTGAGTTTCTTTTTGGTGGCCGGGGGCGGCATCTGCTGTTCGGGGTCGTTGGTGAGGAGTCGGGCGACCAGTTCGCTGGCGTCGGGATCGCCGGGCGCAATCGCGCCGCGTTCGACGGCCGCATCGCGGCGATCGACGCGCAGGTCGGCCTTGCGCGACGCGCTGTCCGGGCCATGGCAGCTGAAGCAGTTTTCGGCCAGGATCGGCCGGATCAGTTCGTTGTAGGCGATCAGCTGCCCGGCCGGCGGCTCCGCGGCCAACGCACGTCGATCGGTGGAACGGGTGAAGCAGGCGAGTAGCAGAAAGAGCGAGAGGAGATAACGCATGATCCGAGGCATGGTCGACCCTCGTGAGACGGCGTGAGTTCCAGAAGCGGAAGTCCGGTGGGACGGTGGCGGGCGGGACGTGTAGTATACCAGAGCGTTCGGTCTCGCAAGCAAAAAACGCTGCGTCAGAGCGTCGCGAGTTCAGTTTCGCGAGCGCTCTGGGAGCGCGGGCGTCCCGCCCGCATGGTAAGACAAAGCAGCGTCCCGCCCGCATCGCAAGACAAAGCAGCGTCCCCGCCCGCATGGCAAGACACAACGGCGATGCTGATCGCATGCCTGGATACGACCGCGGTGCCGCGCGTCAAGTTTGGGGCGCCTCGATGCGACCGGGACGGTCGCGCTCCATTACGACCGCGGTGCCGCGCGTCAAGTTTGGGGCGCCTCGATGCGACCGGGACGGTCGCGCTCCACTAAACTTCGGGGCCCACGGCGATGGCGGTGGCCGTGGCGTGGCAGCGGCAGTGGGAGATGGAGATCAGGACGTCGGCGATGCCATGGCGTTCACAGATTTCACGCACACCGCCGCCGAGCACGATGGTGGGGCGGCCGTTGGGGTGGTTGCGGACTTCGATGTCCCGCCAGCCGACGCCCTTGATCCAGCCGGTGCCGATGGCCTTCAGCACGGCTTCCTTGGCCGCCCAGCGGCCGGCGTAGTGCTGGGTGGCCGCCTTCCGCGTGCTGCAGTATTCCATCTCGTGCGTCGTGTAGACGCGGCCGATGAACAGTTCGCCGTGCCGCTCGATCATCTGGGCGATTCGCAGGCATTCGACGATATCCGTCCCCAGTCCGACGATGTGCATCGATGGTCCCTTGTGACGCGGCCTGTGGTTGGGCAACGAGCCGGAGATCAGCCGCCGGGCTTGAGGCCGCAGGCCTGCTGGGCCCGCAGCAGCACTTCGCCCGCCTTGCGACGGGCCCGCGCGGCTCCGTCGGCGAGGATCTCCTCGACCTTCTTCGGCGCGCTGGCGATCTCCGCGCGTCGCTGGCGGACCTCCGCGAAGTAGGTCTCGGCCGCGTCGGCCAACGCCTTCTTCACTTCGCCGTAACCGAACCCGCCGCGTCGGTAGAGGTCGGCCATCTGCTGACGCGGGCCCTCGTCGACGAACAGGCTGTAGAGCTGGTAGAGGTGGTCGGAGTCGGGATCCTTGGGCTCTTCCATCGGCCGGCTGTCGGTGGTGATCCGCATGATCTGCTTGCGCTGGCTTTTCGCGTCCGCGAAGATCTCCAGCGTATTGCCGTAGCTCTTGGACATCTTCTGCCCATCGGTGCCGGGTACCTTCGCCGTCTGTTCGAGCACCTTCGGCTTGGGGAGCACGAACGTTTCGCGGAACTGGTGGTTGAAGCTGCCGGCCAGGTCGCGGGTCACTTCGATGTGCTGGATCTGGTCCTCGCCCACGGGCACGATGTCGGCGTCGTAGGCCAGGATGTCGGCCGCCATCAGCACTGGGTAGGTGAAGAGCCCGACGTCGGCCTTGATGCCGCGGGCCTTCTTCTCCTTGTAGGCGTGACAACGCTCCAGCAAACCCAGGGGCGTGCCGGTCATCAGCAGCCAGCACAGTTCCGACACCTCGGGCACGTCCGACTGCACGAACAGCGTCGCCTTCTCCGGGTTCAATCCCAAGGCCAGCAGGTCGATGGCCGCGTCCAGCGTGTTTTGCCAGAGCACCTGCTGGTCGCGGATGGTGGTCAACGCGTGCAGGTTGGCGATGAAGTAGTACGACTCATTGCCATGCTGCAGGTCGATGTACTGGCGGATGGCGCCGAAGTAGTTGCCCCAGTGGAAGCGGCCCGTCGGTTGGATTCCAGAGAGTACGCGCATGGTTCCGATCGAAATCCCATGTTTGGAGTGCAGGGTTAAAGGAGCCGGGAGGGCAGGAGGCCTGGGGGCGGGTCAGGGCACGGCCAGCGAGCGAACGATCTCGGGCACGCTGCGGGCGTTGAGGGAGGCGATGGCGGCGGGCAGTTCGTCCAGCAGGCGAATCGACACCTGCGGATCGTAGAAACTGGCCGTGCCCACCTGCACGGCGGTCGCGCCCGTGACCAGGAACTGCATGACATCGTCCAGCGTTGCGATGCCCCCGACGCCGATGATCGGAATGTCGATCGCGCGCGCGACCTGGTGCACGCACCGCAAGGCGACCGGCTTGATCGCGGGACCGCTGAGTCCACCCAGGACGTTGCCGAGCATCGGCTTGCGTGTCTTCCAGTTGACGGCCATGCCCAGCAGGGTGTTGATCAGCGTCAACCCGTCCGCGCCCGCATCCGCCGCCGCGCGGGCGATGTCGACAATCCGCGTCACATTCGGCGTCAGCTTCGCCAGCACCGGCAGGCTCGTCGCCTCCCGCACGCCGCCCACTACGCGGCCGCACATCGTCGGGTCGGTGCCGAAGTCGACGCCGCCGGAGACGTTCGGGCAGGAGATGTTCAGTTCCAGCGCCGACACGCCCGGCACTCCCTCCAGCTCCCGCGCCAACTCCACGAACTGCTCCACGCTCGATCCGGCAATGCTGACCAGCACCGGACAGCCCAGGCCTCCCAGATAGGGGAGGTGGTGTTCCTTGAACTGGTCGACGCCATCGTTGTCCAAGCCGATCGAATTCAGCAGGCCGGCCGCCGACTCCACCGTCCGCCATGGACGGTTGCCCTTCCGCGGCAGCTTGGTGATCGTCTTCGGAACGATGCCGCCCAGTCGCTGCAGATCGACGAAGCCGGCCATTTCGCGAGCGTAACCGAACGTCCCGGAGGCCACCAGGATCGGGTTCGGCAGGCTCAGACGCCCGATGCGCACCGAGAGGTCCACGGCAGGATCCGCGGGGTGAGCAGAGATGGCGGAAGACGCAGGTTCCATGAAGTCCACTGATCCGGGCTCGAGTCCAACCAGTCGCGACTGCGGGGAGTTCGAACTTGGTTCGGATGCTCCGCGACAAGCCTCCGGCACGCGACGACTGCGTCTAATCTATCGCGTCGCTCAGACCGCCACAACGGACTCACCACCCGCGGCCATGCGGAGCCGCTGGGAAGTTGGTTGGGGACGTAGCGTTCTCGGCGGCCGCAGCCGTGCACTCGGTCCGGGGGCGAGCCGACGCGCCAGCGCAGATTCCCAGGGCCACGTCAGGGAGACGCGTGACCCATGTCGCGAAATCGTTCGCTGCTGCCCGCTCGCATCCACAAGGCGCAATCCCGCACGCGTCCCGATCGGGAAGCACGTCCGGCGATCGTCCGCCGAGATGCCGCGCAGCCCCAAGCGGAGCCACTGCTGCCCGGGACCGGCGCAGTCCGCCGATCTCGGCTCGCCCGACGCGCCCACGCAGAACGACTTTGAAGACCGGGCCGGCAAGGCCGGCGCGGGTCGGTCAGTCCGCCTGGTGGAACCGCTTGGATTAGAGCAGTCCGCCGTGGGTGCGGTACGGCGTCATGTGATCCGGCTGGTCGAGGAACCAGATGCGTTCCCACTCGTCCAGGATCATGCGCATGTTATCCGACGTGAAGAGCAGTTGTCGCGTGCGGCGAACCGGGTCGCCCGAATAGATCGGGATGAAACAGCCCGTCGAGGTGGCCAGCGTTACCGCGAGCAAAAGGCCGCAGAGCAAGCGTCGCATGAATACTCCTCCCTGAGTACATTCGCAGCGCCGGAATTGCCGCGTCAGGCAACCTCCAGCGAGTGATTTCCCTTCGATGGCCGAGCGACGCGGCGCGTCACACGGTGCATGGGGTGGCTTCCAGTTCCTGCCCCACACGACCAGGCTTCGCGGAGGAACGGGGAAGACAGGTGGTCAGGGGTTGCCTGAACCGGTCTGGCCCTCGCCGTTGGCCCGCCGAGCTGCCTCGGCCCGAGCCCTCTCCTCCGCCTCGGCTGCGGCCTTTTCTTCCATCTGCCGCACCCGCTCTTCCATCTCCTTGCCGGGCTTGAACGTCACCACGAACTTCTCGGGCACATGAACCTTGTCGCCCGTCCGGGGGTTCCTCGCCTTGCGAGCCGCCCGACGCTTGACCTCAAAGACCCCAAAGTTGCGCAGTTCGATCCGACCCTCTTCCACCAGCGTTTCCACGATGGCATCGAACGTCTTTTGAACGATTTCCTTGGTTTTGAGCTGGGTGAGCCCAATCTCGTCGGAAATTGTCTTGACGATCTCTTTCTTGGTCACGGCGACGCTCCAAGGTGGCAACGGGGAGCTGGAGGACGGCGACGCGGACCCGACTGTCGGCCGCCTCGACGTGCTCCAAGTGTATATGCCGCAACAACTAGAGTCAACCCGCTAGATTCCAGCCGACCGACTCTCGTGTCCCTTGCTGCCTCGGCTCGCCATGCCTCCTTCGTGTGAATCGCTGGTAACGTGAACCCGCCCGTGGTCCCCAAGACTCGCAGGGATTGGCAGGGAGCCAGGCCAAGCGGACCGCCCATTCGAGGCTGCCTACTCGCTGGCTCCGACCCTCATCCCCCCGGCCCAAGGCCCGAATGACGAGTTCACGTACGGATAATCGACGCTACGACCGGCAAACTTCAACCAATCCGAATAGAAGTTACGACCGGATGACAGCACCGCCCCCGCACGCCCGTCTGCTTCGAAGAATGAACGCCAGCATTCGCCTCGCTGGCGTCCCGTGGGACCGATCCTGCCCGGGCTTTTCCGAGCCCATGGCCGTTAGAGACGCCCATGGCCGTTAGAGACGCCCATGGCCGTTAGAGACGAATGACGGCCCGTTGAGCGTCGATCTGCTCGATGGTGTAGAGCTTTCCCTTGCCGCTGCCAGGACAGACCTCGCAGGTTCGCGCCCAGGCCTCCTCGTCGCGGACATTCGAGTCCCAGAAGGGCCAGGTCCGGCATTGCCGCGGCCGCGCCTCGTAGACCGTACACTTCCGCGCCTCGGTGTCGAAGAATACGCACGCCCCGTCCGCGTACTCCCGCAGACTCTCCCGAATACCTACCTTCCGCACGTACTTGTCGCGAAACGTTTCGATGTCGTCGATGCCCACCAGCGCCGCCAGTTGGGTGATCTCTTCCTTGTTGACCCAGACGTAACCGGGCGCTCCCGTGCAGCAGTCACCGCATTGAGAGCACTTGAACCGCAAGCCGTCTTGGTACCAGGGTTCCGACATGGGCGTAGTCGCAGTTCCGGGCTAGGAGGAGAGGGAACGCCGCAGTTGGCTACGGCAGGATCTGGGTCAGGGTCGCCAGCAACGCCTGGATCTCGTCCTCGGTCGTGAACGGTCCCCAACTGGCCCTTACCGTACCTCCCAGCTCCGTCGTTTGCAACGAGGCGTGCATCCGGGGCGCGCAGTGGAATCCGGCGCGGACTTCAATGCCGGCCAGCTGATTGAGCAGGATGGCAGTCTCCTGGGGCGGCAGGTCGTCGACGTTGAAACTCAGCAGCGGCGCTTGCGGACGCTCCACGGCCTCTGCCGGACCGTAGACGGTCACCTGCGGCAGTTCCCGGAGGCCTTGGCGTAGCATCTGGCCCAGCCGTTGCCCATGCGCGGCGATCGACTCCACCGTGCGTTCCTCGAGCCATTCCAGAGCGGCTTCGAGGCCGACGAGTCCCGGGGCGTTGAGGTTGCCCGCTTCGTACTTGGCGGGCAGTTCGCGGGGTAACTCGTCCGACTCGCTGGACGTCCCGGTGCCTCCGTAGCGGAGCGGTTCCAGCAACGCTTCACGACCGGGGGCGATGTACAGGAACCCGGTGCCGGTGGGGGCCAGCAGTCCTTTGTGCGCGGGGGCCGCCAGGAAGTCGCACTGGAGTCGTCGGACCGACAGCGGCAGGTGGCCAACGGTCTGGGCTGCGTCGACCAGCAGCAGGGCCGGATGCGACTGAAGCAGTTCGCCGATGGCTTCGATCGGCTGCACGACGCCGGTCACATTCGAAGCGTGGGTGAGCACCACCAACCGCGTGCGTTCGGTCAGTGCGCCGCGAACTTCGTCGACCGTGACGCAGCCGTCGCCGCTGCCGACCAGCCGCGTGACCTCCACGCGTCCGCAGGCCTCCTCCTGCCGCAGCGGGCGCAGGACCGAGTTGTGGTCGAAGACGGAGGTGATGATGTGGTCGCCGGGACGCAGCAGGCCGCGCAGCGCCAGCGTCAGCGCGTCGGTGCCGCTGTAGCAGAACACGACTTGGCGGGGATCGCCGGCGTCGATCAGCCGCGCCAGCCGCCAGCGCGCGCGGTCGATCCGCCGGTCTACCTCCAGCGCCGCTCCATAAGTGCCCCGCCCGGCCGGCGCCCCGAGCGTGCGCTGGTACGCATCCACCGCCGCATAGACC
>CAZUJM010000165.1:0-10839 GCA_964620405.1 uncultured Pirellulaceae bacterium
GTGAAGCCTTAAGGCGTTAGGCGTTGCGTGCTGGGTGCTGCCAGTGCGGCCGGGACGGCCGCGCTCCAGACCTCCTCAGCGAAAGTACTTCTGCCGGATCCATTCGGGCTGCCAGGCGTCGGGGGTGCGCGGATGGTTGGTCAGGTCGATCGTCCGCTCGACCGGTTGAGCGTCGGACAGCGGTTGCTGGTCGCCGACCTGATGCTGCCAACGCGCGAGAAGGGCCATCAGACGCTCGACCTCATCGGCATGCTGCGGCTGCTCGGCCAGGTTCGTCCGCTCCAGCGGGTCGGCCTGGAGGTCGAAGAGCTGCGTGAAGTGAATGTGCGGATAGCGGATCAGCTTCCACCGCGCGTCGCGGACCGCTCGCATCGAACCCTCGTAGGTCGTGTAGAGCGAATCGCGCACCGTCGTCGACTCGCCGGTCCACAACGGACGCAGGCTGAGGCCCTCGATCGCCTGGCCAGCGCTCGACTCGGTTTCCTCCACGGGCACTCCCGCGACCTCGCAGAGCGTCGGGTACAGGTCCAGCAGATACGTCAACGCTTGGCTCTGGCCGCCCGCCGGCACGCCCGGGCCCACCACCACCAGCGGGCAACTCATGCTGTGCTCGTAAAGGCTCTGTTTTCCCAGCAGGCCGTGGCTGCCCAGTGCCAGGCCATGGTCGGCCGTGTAGACGATCCACGTGCGTTCGAGTTCTCCCGTCTCCGCGAGCGTAGCCAAGATGCGGCCGACCTGTTCGTCGAGATGCGTGATCATCCCGTAGTACTCGGCCAGCTGGTCGCGGATCACATCCTCCGTGCGAGGCCAGGGTGCCAACTGTTCGTCACGGCCGGTCATCCAGCCATTGAAGAACGGATGCTGCGGCAGGAAGTTGCCCGGCAGCGGCAGGTGGCGGTCGTAGTACCGCTGCCGGTACGCCACCGGCGGCTGCCGGGGATCGTGCGGCGCGGTGAACGAAACGTACGCCAGGAACGGCCGGCTGCGGTCGCGCGTCCGCAGGAACTCCAGCGCCGCGTCCGCAAACAGTTCGCTCGAAAACCGATCGCCCGTGCGTTCATTCCGCAACTCGCCCTCGCTCAAATCGGCGACCGGCACGCGCGTATGGTCACTCATGCCCCCCAGGAAGATCGCCTTGCCGTGCTCGAACGAAGCAGCCAGGGACGCGGCGCCGTTGTGCCACTTGCCGGTCACAAAGCACTCGTAGCCGGCCTGCCGGAACCGCTGGGGGAAGGTCACCGTGTCGGCGAGGTCCTGCGGCGCGCGGTAGAGCGAACGGCCGGAGAGCAGCATGGCGCGGCTGGGCTGGCAGACCGCTCCGTGCGTCGATCCCATGCAGTAGTGGTTGCGAAAACTGAAGCCGCGCCGCACCAGCCCGTCGAGGTGGGGTGTGTCGATGCGCGGGTTGCCGTGCGCCGCGATGGTGTCCGCGCGCTGATCGTCCGCCAGCAGGAAGAGGATGTTGGGACGGTCACCCGCGGCAGCGTCGGAAAAGCCGCTCATGGCCAGCAACGCAACGACCAGCAACCAACCGACTGCGGTCGGATGATAGAGGATGCAGTACAACAGTCGGCCCGTCGTTAGAAACGAGGACCACGCGGCGAGGGATCGAATTCTCGGCATGTCAGGGCTCCAGCAGCGGGCGGAGGGCGGCTTCGAAGGCGGCGGCTTGACGCTGGAAGCCGAGGTCGGTCGGGTGCGAGCCGTCGACCGTGTCCTCGCCGTCCGTGCCGAGCAGTCGCTCGCCCGGCAGGTAGTGCAGGCCCTGGATGCCGTCGCGCTGCATCTGCTCGAACGACTCCCGCAGTGCCTGGCGACTTGCGCGATTACGCTCCGCCAACGACTCCTTCAAAAACGCGTCGCTGTAGGTGCGATCCTCCACCAGCAGGATCGGCGTGTCGGCGTGCGCCGCGCGGAGGATCTCGACGGCCGGCCGCGTCCGCTCACGCACTTCGGCCGCCTGCAGGTTCGGCAGGCAGTCGAGCACGAAGACGCAGGCGTCCAGTTCGCCGATGAGCCGCGCCATTTCCGGCTCCAGCTTGCCGTTGCCCGAGAAGCCGAGGTTCACCACCGGGCGATGCAGGCGTCGACCCACGATCGCCGGATGGGCCATGCCCGTGCGCGACGCGCAGCCGCCTTGCGTGATCGACGTTCCCCAGAAGACGATCGGCCGAGCTCGCGCGCCCTGCCACGTCTGGCGATGCACGGTCGCCTCCGCGTCCACGCCAATCTCCAAGGTTTGCACGCCGTTGTAGAGCGGCAGGTAGAGCAGATAGTTGCGCGGTTCCCGCGCGAGGCCTTCCACCAGCACCGCTGCGTTCTGCTGCTGCTCCGGGCGACCGCTGCCCAGCCACCGCCAGCCGCTCGCCGTCTGCACGTACAGGTCCAGGCCACTCACGCCGGTCGCCGCCATGTGCGGCATCGCAAGGCTCGCCGAGGTCAGCGTCCAGTTTGCGCGCACGGTCGACGAGTCGGTCGTGAAACGGACGCACAGCCCGGCCGAGTGCTGGGCGAGGCTCCAGACCGGCGGCCGCACGAGCGTCTCCGCGCGCGCCGGCAGCCGCGCAAAGTCGGCGGCCGTGTCGCGATATCCTTTTCCCTCCACGCCGATCTGCTGCGCCGCATACCAGCGCAGGCCGCTCGACGCCTCGTGTCGCGCCGCATCGGCGGACACAGGTTCCGCGCGCAGCAGCGATGGAGTTTCCGCGATCGCCGTCGGGACGAAGCCACGCGTGACAAGCAGCGCCACCGCCGCGGCCAGCAACACGATACGACACCCTCGAGCGAACGGCGGTACCCAGGACAGAGGGCATGGCAATCGGTAGGAACGCATGCGCAGAAGCTTTCAGGAGGGAAGGGTGGGGGAAACGAAGGCGGGGCGATGGACGGTCAGCCGCCAGGTCAAGCCCGAGATGTCGAGCCCTGCTGTCGGGCCGTGCGGCTCGACGATTGTAGCGGTCGCCAAACGCGGTCGCGAGCGGGAGCGATCGCGGAGCGGCCGTTTCGGGAATGCGACACGGCAACTCGCTATCGACGCAAGGAACCCCGCCGTGCCGCCCCGTTGGCGAGCCGGCGTTCCAATTCGTGTGCCGGACGTGGTTCGGTGTTTGCTTGCAGCGGATGGCTCGATTAAACTTGGAGCCGGGTGGAGCCCAGACGGCGGCGTGGATCGCGACAGGCCGAGTTGGTGACAGCTCGAGTTCGCGACCACCCAGGTTCGCGACCACCCAGGTTCGCGACAGCCCGAGCGGTCGACAATCGACAGGCACACCTTCCCTCCGCCTTGGCCTTTCCCTCCATGGGCTCCAGCGGTTTTCCCACCGACGAGCCAGCTCTTCCTGACTTCATCTGCGAGGCGCCCCGTGGCTTGGATGCGTACTGCGATCGCGAAGGTGGCCTGCGCCTTGGGTGCGATCTTGTTGTGGGACTCGGGGCCCGTGGTGTCGCGCCTGGCGGCTGCGGAGCCGAGCACGACGGCGGATGCATCGGCGGAGCAGTATTTTCGCGAACGCGTGTTGCCGCTGCTCGTTGAACACTGCCATGCGTGCCACAGTCGGCAGGCCGATCATATCGAGGGCGGGCTGCTGCTGGACAGTCGTGAAGGCCTGCTGCAGGGCGGAGACTCCGGGCCGGCCGTGTCGCTCGAGCAGCCCGATACCAGTCGGCTGCTGGCCGCGATTCAGTGGACCGACGAATCGTTGCAGATGCCGCCGGAGGGCAAGCTGCCGCAAGAAGCACTGGAGGTGCTGGCGGCGTGGGTGCGTGGAGGTGCCGTCTGGCCGAAGCAGGCGGCGAACGAGGGGGCGGCCGTCGCTGGCGATGCGTCTGGTGACGCGCGCAGCCGCTCGTTGGCCATCCCGGAATCTGCCAAGCAGTATTGGGCCTTCCAGCCGCTGCGAAAACCGGACGTGCCTGCGGCCAGCGAACGCGAGCGAATGTCGGAGCTGGATTGGATTGTCGCCCGCACGCGGCAGGAGTTCGGACTGGCGGCGAATGCGCCGGCGGAGCCTGCGGAGCTGCTGCGGCGCGTCTACTTCGACCTGGTGGGACTGCCACCCTCGCCCGAGGAACTGGCCGCGTGGCAGCGCGAGCCGACCGACGAGCACTATCGGCGAATCGTCGATCGGCTGCTGGAGTCGCCCGGCTATGGGGAGCGTTGGGGACGCCATTGGCTGGATGTCGTGCGCTACACCGAAAGCAACGGCTTTGAGTACGACCGAGCCCGCGACAACGCGTGGCACTACCGAGACTATGTGATCCGCGCCTTCCAGGACGATGTGCCGTATGACGCGTTCATGCGGCAGCAGATCGCCGGAGATGTGATCGAGCCGGTGACGGCGGACGGCATCATCGCCACGAGCCTGCTGGTGAGTGGACCCTACGACCAAGCCGGGAACGCCCAGGCCAACCAGACGCAACGCATGGTCACGCGCGAGGAGGAGCTGGAGGATCTGCTGAGTGTCGTGGGGCAGTCGTTCCTGGGCGTGACCATCAACTGCGCTCGCTGCCACCAGCACAAGTTCGATCCGATTCCGCAGGCCGACTACTACCGCATCCAAGCGGTGTTCGCGGGCATCAAGCATGGCGAGCGTTCGATTGAGACGCCTCCGTCGGGTGGCGCGGACGCGGCGGGCAAGCCGCTGGTGGTCTACGCGGGGACGCGCGTGGAGCCACCGCCGACGCGATTGCTGCGGCGTGGGGATGTGTTGTCGCCCGGTGATCCGGTCGCGCCGGGGGGCCTCTCGGTGCTGGCTGCGTTGGGGTGGGAGTTGGATCTGCCGGCCGAGACGCCGGAGGCGCAGCGGCGTGTTCGTTTCGCCGACTGGCTAGCCGATCCACGCAATCCGCTGCCGGCCCGTGTCATGGCCAATCGCATCTGGCAGTACCATTTTGGCGAACCGCTCGTGGCAACGCCCAACGATTTTGGCGCCAGCGGACAGCCGCCTCTGCAAAAGGATCTGCTGAACTGGCTGGCGGCCGAGTTCGTGGAGCAGGGCTGGAGCGTCAAGCACCTGCATCGCGTGATCGTGCAGTCGGCGACGTACCGACAGTCGTCCGCCGCCACGGCGGCTTCGCTGGAGCGGGATCCCGACAATCGTTCCCTGTGGCGTTATGCACCGCGGCGGTTGGAGGCCGAGGTGCTGCGGGACGCCATGCTGTTCGTCAGCGGGCAGCTGAATCCGCAACGCGGCGGTCCGAGTTTCCGGCCGTTCACGACCACCGACTTCAACGCCACCTTCTACCATCCGTTCGACCGGGGAGACGCGGAGTTCAACCGCCGTTCGGTGTATCGCATGAACATCAATTCGGGCAAGGATCCGCTGCTGGACGCGTTCGATTGTCCCGACCCATCGATCAAGACGCCGCGACGCAACGTGACGACCACACCGCTCCAGTCGCTCGGACTGATGAACGGCTCGTTCGTGCAGCGGCAGGCGGAGCATTTGGCGAAGCGCGTGGAGGCCGAGGCGAGTGGTTCGGTAGAGAACGCCGTGCGCGGCGCGTATCGCTGGACGTTGGGTCGCGATCCAACCGATGCGGAACGGGACCGGGCAGTCCAGCATGGGGCGGCTCATGGCCTGAAGAGTGTTTGCTGGGCGCTGCTGAACAGCACGGAGTTCCTGTATGTACGATGAGCAAACGCGGAGTCAACGAAGTGCGGCAAGGCTGGCGGGAGATGCGGTCAGCCAACGCGGGCGACTACCCGGCGCGTTGCTTTCGCGTGGCGTCGTGCCTTGGTACGAGCGGCGCGCGTTCTTGACGGAGATGGGCAGCGGGCTGGGCGGTATCGCGCTGGCGTACCTGTTGGGGCGCGACCAGGCACGCGCGGCGACGCCGCCGATGGGGTCACTCGGCGCGCCACAGCACTTCCCGGCCCGCGCGCAGCGCGTCGTGCAGATCTTCTGCTGCGGCGGCGTCAGCCATTTGGAGACGTTCGACTACAAGCCGGAACTGGAGCGGCTGGATGGCAAGCCGCTGGAGGGCAAGGGCGAAAACCTGGGCTTCTTCGGACAGCCTGGGAACCTGATGAAGAGCCTCTATCCGTTCCGCCAGCATGGCGAGAGCGGCGCGTGGGTCAGCAGCCTGCTGCCTCATTTGGCCGCGTGTGCCGACGACCTGTGCTTCGTGCATTCGATGGTCGCGCGCAGCAACAACCACACGCCAGCCACCTTCCAGATGAACTCCGGCTTCACGCTCAACGGCTTTCCCTCGATGGGCGCGTGGCTCAGTTACGGGCTGGGCAGCGAGAACGACAACCTGCCGGCATTTGTGGTGCTGCCCGATCCGCGGGGACTGCCGGCGGGCGGGTCGATCAACTGGGCGGCCGGGTTCCTGCCGGCGAATCACCAGGGCGTGGTTTTCCGGGCCGACCGCCCGGAGCCGATCGGCGATTTGCGGACGCCGGCGAGTGTGGCGGCGGGTACGCGGGCCGCGGAGATGCAGCTGCTGGCGGCGATGAACGGGGAGTTCGCCGAGCAGCATGAGGGCGACCTGACGTTCGCCGCGCGCGTGCGTTCCTACGAACTCGCGGCCCGCATGCAGTCGAGCATTCCGGAAGCGACCGACCTGGCCGATGAGACCGAGGAGACGCGGCGGCTGTATGGAGTGGACGATGCGGCGAACAAGGGTTTCGCGCGCAACTGCCTGATGGCGCGGCGGCTCCTGGAACGCGGCGTACGCTTCGTGCAGATCATCAACGGCGGCGCGTTCGGCAGCCCGCGCATCAACTGGGACGGTCACGAGAACCTCAAGGAGAACCACGACCAGCAGGCGGCTACCATGGACCGTCCCGTCGCCGCGCTACTCCAAGACCTGAAACGCCGCGGGCTACTCGAGGATACCCTGGTCGTCTGGGCGACGGAGTTCGGACGCAGCCCCGCGACGCAAGGCATCAATGTGCCCGGCCGCGATCATCACCCGTCGGCCTTCACCTGCTTCCTCGCGGGAGCCGGGGTGAAGAAGGGCTATCATTATGGCGTGACCGACGAGGTCGGGTACTTCGTCGCCGAGAACCAGGTGACCATCCCGGACTTCCACGCGACCATCCTGCACCTGATGGGCATCGACCACGAGCGGCTGACGTACTACCACAACGGCGTCAACCGGCGGCTTACCGACGTGCATGGCCATGTGGTGAAGCCACTGCTGGAGGCATGACGGGGCGCCTAAGCGGCGCGTCCTTGCTGGGAGCAGGCCCGTCAGTAGTCAGTCGTCGGGGAGTTCCGGTCGATGGGCCGAATCCCTTCAGCGTTCGCGGCGTTCCAGCACGCAGCGCACCAGCTCCGCGACCGATCGCGTCTTGGTCTTGCGGAAGATGTTCTGCCGCCGGACCTCGATCGTTCGCAGGCTCACCCCCAGCTGGCGTGCGATCGCCTTGTTGGGCGCGCCCTGCAGGATGAGGTTCAGCACGTCCTGCTCCTTGAGCGTCAGTTCCGAGACGCGGTAGGACAGGTCGATGTGCGGCCGGTCGACGCGCCGCGTTGCCTGGCTCTTCTCGATCGCCGCCATGATCACGCGCTGGAACATCGCCTCGTCGACCGGCTTGTCCATCACGGTCACCGCGCCCTGCTGCATGGCGCGGACCGTCAACGACGTGTCCGGCTGCCGCACCACGAAGATCACCGGGACCGGATTGCCCTGCTGGGACAGGCGGTGCTGCAGCTGCAGACCGCTCATGCCCAACAGATGAAAGTCCGTGACAAGGCATGCCGGGCCGCTGGGTACGCCGTGACCCAGGCACTGCTCCCCCGTCAGGAACGGCTGGAAGCCGATGCCCAGGCGACGGGTCAGCGAAGCAACCTGCGACTCGAACAGCGTGTCGTCATCTACCAGATAGAGAGTTGCCATGTCGATCATCACACCTTGTTTCCTGTCCGCATTCCTCTGCGTCCTGCGGGGTGGTATCCCGCGAGGCGGTGTCCGTCTGTGCGGTTCATTCGGCACAACGACAACGCGACGAAGGTTGGGGAGATCCGCAGGAAAAAATTTCGGCGGGCGGGTTGAACCACGGAGGCCGCGGTGGACGCGGAGGTTCACCGTGGAGGACACGGACGTTTGCCGACCGCCCTCTCCGTGCCCTCCGTGGTCTCCGTGGTTTCCAGCCCCTTTATCAGTGGTTCTTGGTAAAACGGGCGGTTTGGGTAAAAGGTTGGGGACATCCCTGGGGCTGCCCGGCCCAAACCGGGGTCCGATCGGGAACTAATGCAACCTTCGTGCCGAAAGGGCGAGACAACGGGTGAATTGGGGCGTGGGTTGATCTACAATGGGCGGAACTCCGGGGCGAAGATTCGCAAGGGAAAGCCGTCCGGAACATGTGGGCCGGTTGTCACCGGCCGCTCGCCTGGGTGGCCTCGCAGGGGGAGGATCTCGAACGTCATGGCTCACGATCCTGTCGCCAACACGGAGTTGCTGGAGCGGGCGCGGGCCGGCGATGCCGAGGCTGCCAACCAGCTGTCCGCGACGCTGTACGATGAGTTCCGGGCGCTGGCAGCCTCTTACTTGCGCCGCGAATCGCCGGGCAATACGCTGCAGCCTACTGCCCTGGTGCACGAGGCGTATCTGAAGCTGATCGACCAGCGGAACGTTGACTGGAAGGGTCGGACGCACTTCTTCGCCATTGGAGCCCAGGCGATGCGGCGGATCCTGGTGGATCATGCCCGGGCGCGAACCCGCCTGAAACGCGGTGGATCCGGGCACCGCATCCTGCTGACCGATGATTTGACGATCTCCCAGGAACGCGATGCCGACCTGCTGGCCATCGACGAAGCGTTGGAAAAACTCCGCGAGATCGACTCGCGCCAGGCGGCCATTGTGGAGATGCGGTTCTTCGGCGGTTTGACCGTCGAGGAAGTGGCCCAGTCGCTGCAGGTATCGAAGCGGACGGTGGAGGCCGAGTGGACGATGGTGCGGGCGTGGTTGCGCCGCGAACTGTCGGACGGTGCGTCGGAGGGTGATGCGGCGCGATGACTCCCCAGCAGCACGAAGCGGCCAAGCAGATGTTTCTCGAGGCCTCTGGCCTGCCGGGAGACCAGTGGGACCAGTTCCTGCAGCGACAGCAAGACCAGGGCACCGACCCCCTGGTGCTGGAGGAGGTCCGTTCGCTGCTTCGGCATCACTCGTCGCAGACCCTGATCGTCGAAGAACGCAGCCGGCCGACCGAAGCCAATTTGCGGGCGGAGACCGACCGCTTGGCAGCCGGGCAAGCTGAGCTGAATGCGCCCAACCGTGCCCAGGCGACCACCGGCACGGCCGCCCGTGTGCCAACGCGGCACGCTTCCGGCGGCCGATCGGCGGCAACCGCTGCGGAAACGGTCGCCATGCCGGTGCCGGCCGGCAAGCGTACAGCTCCCCAGGTGATCCGCGAGCTGGGCGGCTCGCTGTCACGCAACTGGTTGACGCGGCTGGGGCCTGCTGGCCAGCTGGCCCTCGGCACGGCACTCGCCTCGCTGCTCCTGGGCCTGGTCGGTTATGGCATCAGTCAGTTCCGAGACCAGGCGTCTCGGGAGGTCCGCGCCTCGGCTCTGACCAGCGCCTTGAACGTCACGGTGAGGGCGCTGGAGTTGTGGATCGAGCAGGAGGAGACGCAGGTCAAGACGGCGGCGCGCGATCCGTCGCTGCGCGATCACATTGAGGAGTTGACGAAGCTGGCCGACCAGGGTGCCGACGCGACGGGCCTTCGAGCGGCGCCGGCACAGGCGCAGATCCGTGAGCAACTGATGGAGAGCGTGGGCGACCAAGTCCGCTACGCGGTCTGGGATCGGCAGTACCGCACGGTGGCGGACTGGTCGGTCGAAGGTGCCGGGCTGGGCCAGGGCGTCACGCCGTATGGCGCGTCGGTGCTCGCTCGCGTGCTGGACGGGGAGACGGTGACGCAGCTGCCGGGAAGCCACCCGCCGATCACCAAGGACTATCGCGTTGATCCGGCCGGCCCCAAGATCGGCGTCGTCGCGCCGATCTACTCCGCGGAAGAAAAAGTGATCGGGGCGATCCTGGTCTACAACCTCGGCGCGGACGACCGCTTTCGCGACATTCTTTCGATCGTGCAGATCGGCAAGACGGGGGAGACCTACGCCTTTGACAAGTCGGCGGTGATGATCTCCGACAGCCGCTTTACGGACGAATTGGAGCGGGTAGGTCTGCTGGAACGCGATCCGGCGACGCATGCCTTGAAGGATCGGATCGAACTGCGCGATCCGGGACAGTCGTTGGTGGCAGCCGGCATGCCGCCCGCGCCGAAAGAGACCTGGCCGCGCACCAAGATGGTCCGCTTCGCCATCGCCGGCCAGGACGGCATCGACCTGGACGGCTACCGCAACTACCGCGGCGTCGACGTGGTCGGTGCTTGGAAGTGGATGCCCGAGCATGAGATGGGCGTGGCCACCGAGATCGAGATGCGCGAGTTTCGCAACCAGTTGTATGCCATCCAGCTCGACCAAGCAGTCATGCTGGGCCTGCTCGGCGTGTCGCTGGCGGGCGTGCTGGGTTCCTACTATTCGCTCAGCCGACTGCGTCGCCGGATGAGCGAAAGCCGGCGGCTTGGCCAGTATGTGCTGGAGGATAAGCTGGGGGAGGGTGGCATGGGCGTGGTCTACCGCGCGCACCACGACCTGCTGAAACGCCCCACGGCCATCAAGCTGCTCAAGTCCGACCAGGTCAACGCCCGCAACAGTTCCTGGTTCGAGCAGGAGGCGCGGCTGGCCAGCCAGTTGACGCACCCGAACACGATCACCATCTATGACTACGGCGTCAGCGAAGACGGCGCGTGCTATTACGTGATGGAGTTCCTCGATGGCGTGAACCTCGAGGTGCCGCGCGGGGCCTGCTACGGCTTCCTCGGGC
>CAZUJM010000165.1:10849-13244 GCA_964620405.1 uncultured Pirellulaceae bacterium
CGTGAACCTCGAGGAGCTGGTCTGGAACGAGGGGCCGTTGACCGTCGAACGCACCGTGCATCTCTGGCGGCAGGCGGCCAGCTCGCTGCGGGAGGCACACGAACTGGGGCTGGTCCATCGCGACATCAAGCCGCACAACCTGATGATCTGCAAGCGAGGCGGGGAAGCGGACTTCCTGAAGGTGCTGGACTTCGGACTGGTCAAGCAGTTCGACCAGTTCGGCGACAGCCACGGCTCCACCGTCTTGGCGGGAACGCCGATGTACATGGCTCCCGAGCGGCTGACGACGCGAGGCCAGAGTGGTCCACGCGTGGATATCTACGCGCTGGGCGCGGTCGCGTTCTTCCTGCTCACCGGCCGCGATATCTTCGACATGAATTCGCCCGATGCGCTGCTGGAGCAGGTGTTGCACGCGGTACCGCCGCGCGTCTCGACGTTGAGCAAGCAGCCGATCCCGGACACGCTGGACCGACTGATCGAATCCTGCCTGGCCAAGCAGCCGCTGGACCGCCCGGAGTCGATGCAGGAGGTGTTGGAGGCGTTGGACGCGCTGGCCTAGCGTTCCTCACTCTCGGACCAGCACGCACGTCGACGCTTGCAGCACTTGGTCCCGGCACGAACGCTCACGCCCGACGCGAGTTCGCTTCAGGCATCGACATCCTCGCTGCCCGCGTCGGCATTCTCCGCGAACGCCGCGTCCACCGCCACTTCCTTCGCCGGGCGTTGCCGGACGTCGCCCAGCAGCCATGCCAACGCCTGGCGACGCAGGGCTTCACGCGAGTCGGAGGCTGGTGTCATTGGCGCGTCGACCGGTGTTTCGCTCGCAGGCCTTTCGTCGGCAGGCTCATCCTCGTTCGTCGGTCGTCCCTCGATGAACGCGGCGACCAGGGCCGCGTCGGTGCTTGTCGCGCGTACGTCGCCCGCGATGGCCGCCGGCGAGTAACTGCCCTTCTGGAACGCGAGCACCAGATCGCCGGTGGTGAAGTCACCGTCGCAATCCCAGTCGCCCGTGGCCCAGGTGGAGTTGCCGGGGGTCTTGTCTTCGTACTGGCCGGGGATGAAAACATCCACGAGGTCGCCCGAGTTGAAGATCAGGTCGAGGTTCGCGTCGCCGTAAGTGGTGCGGAAGATCCGGGTGACGATGTAGGCGTGGTCGTCCGCGTTGACAGTCCCGTTGCCGTCGAGGTCCGCGTTGCCCGGCGCGGGTTTCCCGTGCACGGCGCGGCAGACGGCGTCGATGTCCGCCGCATTGAGCGTGCCGTCGAGGTTGACGTCGCCGGGGATCGTGGGGGTCTCGAGGCGGATTGAGTCGACGATCAGCGCCTTGCTGATGTTCTCCTGCACGTCACGGAAGCGTGCGTACACGAACGCCAGTTCGCCGACGGGGACCTGCGGGTCAAGTTGCCAGTTGATGACCGATGCGAACGGAATCCAGGCGGCGCCCTTGAAGTCGGGGCTGTTGCTGAGCTGCATGGTCAGCTTGGAGTTCGGGACGCCGACCACCTGCTCGCCGTCGGCTCCGTGCGATTCACGTTCGTTGTCGGAGGCCGTCAACAGCAGCTGGACGTTGCGCGTCTTCGTCGTGAGGTCGCCCCGGTTGATCTGGATCGTACCTTCGGGAGCGTACGGATCGGTGACGGCGGTCACGAACGGTGTCAGCAGGTTGCCGCCCGCGACCACGGCCGCATCGCGATAGCAGCCGATGACGTCGTCGATCACCAGCGACTGGCCTCCAATCGAGAACGAGCGGATCGTGCCGTGCAGGCTGAGCTGGTATCCGCCGCGGAACGCGGTTCGCTCGACCAGCACGCCGCCGACCGTTTCCCCATCCAGGTTGCTGAAGTTGGGGACGATGCGGCGTTCGCCGTTGATGGTGAGGTTCAGCGCGCCCTGGGTGGAATTGTAAAGCAGCGATAGGCCGGTCAAGTCGGCGGGGAAATCGAAGCCAATGCTCATGTTCCGCAGCTGCAGGTCTTGGCCGCTGCCCAGTTGCAGCGTGTCGCCGACGAGGGCGGAACCGGAGGTGATGGGGTTGAGCGAGTTGACATAGAAGGGTTCGCCCGTCATCGTGACCTGGTCTTCGACGAGCGACTTGCCGACGGTGATCGTCTGGCCTTTGGTGAAGGCGGCAAAATCGAGCGTCACCTTCTCGGCGGGCAGCGAGTACGAAGGCATGGCCTTGTACTGGTAGCGAAGGTTCGGACGCACCTGGGTATCGGTGTAGGTGAGTTCCCGGAGGTCCTGCTGGATGACGGTCCAGGGTTCAACCTGCGCGCCGCGGCTGTCGACGGCTTGGCGCACGAGTTCGACGCGGGTCGGTTTCTCGGGCGCGTTGTACACGACCGGGATGAAGGGCACGCCGCGCGAGGTGGCTTCGGGGATCGCGAACAGCGAA
>CAZUJM010000166.1:0-7180 GCA_964620405.1 uncultured Pirellulaceae bacterium
AACTCGTGCCGCATCATTTACACAGTCGAGGAGTCCGGCCCGCAGTCACGGTTCGGTTTCGCGTACGGCACCCTGCCGAGCCACGTTGAACGGGGTGAAGAACGATTCCTGATCGAGTGGGATCGCGCGACCGATCGCGTCTTCTACGACATCTTGGCCTTCTCGCGTCCGAATCACTGGCTGTCGCGGGTCGGCTATCCGGTCGTGCGTCTCCACCAGAAGCGTTTCGGCCGCGAATCGGCGGCATCGATGTTCCGCGCCGCAGGCTCCCCAAGCCCCATGCCGCCGGTCCTGCAGAGCACAGGCTGAGCCTGCTGCCCACAGTCCGCCTCGACAAGCGGACCCGGGTTGCCTCGGCGAGTCCAAGTCGACCAGGCACCTTCTCCTCGTGTCACCTGCGCAGGACACTACACCTGTCAGACCAGATCGCCTCCCCGAGAAATACCCCCAGCAGGACTCGAACCTGCGACCGACGGATTAGAAATCCGTTGCTCTATCCAACTGAGCTATGGGGGCAAATCAACCAAAGTCCCTACAAAGAAACGACTTACGCCATTTTCGGAGCGACTCATTTACACGCCCGAAAAATCGCGTACAACCGCCGGCCCTTTTGAAGGCCGGATCGGGTTGTAAAAATGCCACCCCGGGATGGTCATCCCGAGGTGGCGATCACTCGCGTTTCTGTGTAGGAGAACCGCGCATGTCCAGACCCCATTCTAGCGGCCCCAAGCGGCAGTCGGAACCGTACAAGGACTTCCCGCTGACCTGGCACCCGAAGGGCCGCTGGGTGAAGAAGATCCGGGGCACCCTGCACTACTTCGGCGGGCGCGACGCCACGGCCCAGGAGGCACTGGACGAGTACCTCCGCACCCGGGACGACCTGCAGGCCGGCCGGATCCCCGCGCCCAACTCCACGGGCATGACGATCAAGGACGCCGCTAATCGCTTCCTGGCGGACCGTGAGGCGCGCCTGCGAATCGGCGACCTGACGCAGCGATCGTGGGACGACTACCACGCGACCTGCGTGCGTCTGATCAAACACTTCGGTGTCGGCCGCCTGACTGCGGACCTCAAGCCCCACGACTTCGCGACCCTGCGTGAGTCGATGTCCAAGACCTGGGGGCCGACGACGATCGCGGGCGAGATCACGCGAATCCGCGTCTTCTTCAAGTTCCTCTACGAGTCGGCGTTGCTCGAACAGGAGACCGCTCCAGGCAACTGGCCATTTCGATCCATGTTGCCGGTAGCGCGTCGGACAAGCGACACGCGTGTGCAAAGCAGTCGGCAGCTCGACCGGGCAGCTTTAACCACAGATAGACCTCGCCGGCCAGGTGATGCACACCGGGGTGCGAAGGAGCCAGCCGGCGGAGTTGGTCGAGCAGCTCAAACGCCTGCGACAGGTTGAAGCACGCCGCCTGCGTTCGCGCAGCTTCCACCAAAACGCGCACATTGTTTGGCTCGTGACACACCGCCTCGCGGAACTGCCGCAGCGATTCCCTACGACGCCCCTGATTCCACAGCGTGCGAGCTACTCGTAGGCGATCCGACACGACATCGACAGGCGGTAGCGATCGACGTGACCGTTGCCGCTACTCCTGCGGGGCCGAGTGCTCCGCTTTGGACCACCTCTTCTTCATTCGGCTCGACTATTCGTCCTTGCCCTTGCGGTGCCTAAACAACGGAGCCGCGGCAACGCTGCAAGACCCAAGAGTGACCAGACCGCGATCGCGGTGGGTTCGGGCACAGCCAAAATGCGAAAATCGACCAGGTCCGCGTAACCGTCCGGCGCGCCGACTGCTCCGATCGCTGCTGATTCAATCCGCACCGTCGACGTGCCCACCGGGACTAGACCGGTAGCGGACGACAGTGACCATGTCGACAGGTCGTTGTCGTTAATCTGAACAGTTCCGAGTTGGACGTTGCTAGCATCCAGAAAGCGAGCCGTGACGGTCCCCTGGTCGCCTTGTGTCAGGTAGCTGCTGAAAAATGCACTCAACGAATACCGACCCAATCCCGCGCCGATCGTCGACCCTGTATCCCCGCTCGATACGTTGATGTCCTGAAATATCGTCGTAGGAGTAGAGTTGGTGGCTCCTCCGTTGAAGAAGTAGTTGCCGCCACCCGCCAGCGGACCGCCGTTGTCGTAGTTCTGACTATAGTTGTAGGCAAAGCCGCTACCTTGCCAGTCCAGGATCAATACCGATCCGAAAGGACCGGCGACGTTCGTGTCGACGTTCTCGAAGCTCGGATTGACAACTAGATTTGTATTCAGCAAAGACGCCTGAACAGAACCGGTAACAGCAAGTCCGCAGGCTATCAAGATGGCTCCCAACTTTCGGGCGATGCAACCCTTGAGATTGACGACCTTCATGACGTATGCTCCCCTACCACTTACGAATGAGTCAGGTCGTCGCTGCACGGTTGCTGCACACCGAACCTGATACAAAGTCCGCATTCTATCTGGCATCCATTGGCATTCAAGATGCGTCGCGGATTTCCTCCGGTCCGCACTGGCATGCTCCCATCGACTCAAACCACGCCCGCCGTCTTCGCAAGATGCGAAGCGCCGCTCCTTGAGGCTGGCCCCATCGCCTTGGATCTCACGGACCTATTCTAGCCGCCCATCGGCGGCTGAAAACCGTCCCCCGCGATGCGTTCCAGGCGATCGGCAACCGCCGACGGCAAGACCAGAAAACGACGGTCCAATTCCGGTGGCTCCTTGCCGGCCAGCCCCGATCCCGGCCCGCGTCTCCTGAATCCCAGGCAGCCTAGATAGCGAAAATCGATGCCTTGCAATTGGCACTGGGCGGTAAAATTCGTCACGCGTCGATCGCGGTCGACCCGCCAAACGCCCAACGCGACCAGCGTCCTCGGCGACAGATCACGACCAAAATACATCAGCAGATGAAAGGCACTCCCCAGCTCCCCGGCGATCGTGCGAGCTCCCGCCAGCGTCAACAACTGATCGCGAATCGACAACCGCTCGGGGTACACCACCCGCCAGCCTCGACGACGAAGCTCCTCCTCCAACGCCGCTTCGCCCTGCAGATGTCGCAACTCGGCCGTCAATCGCGAGCGACTCAGGTAGAGCTTCCCCTCCACCGCCTCGTCCCGCCCCGCCGCCAGCAGTTGCTGGCGATCGGCATCCGGCACTTCGTAGAGGCGATCCACCAGTCGCTTCACCGCCGCGCAATGGTGGTCGGCGATCCAACGCCGATTCACCATGCTCGGCACCGGCAAGTACACTTTCCGGCAGAGCATGGGCCGAGTCCGTGAGCAGCAAGTGCGTACTCGTTCTTCGGGCACCTCCAACAGCCTCGCCACCAGGTCGACGGCCTTCAGCCCCATCGACTGGTTCACGATCATCACCGGCACGACAGGATCGCCTAGGTAGAGCGAGCGTGTCTCGGGATCCAGCAGTGGCCATAGCCAGCCGGCCGCCTCGGTCAGCAGGTGCCCGAACTTGTCGAGATTGCAGTAAGGCAGGAACACCGCCGCGTCGAGTTCCTCCGCCTCGCGTACTGCGGCGTCTGCATCGATCGGCCCGGGCTTCCCATACGGAAAGTCCGCAGCGTCCACAGGGCCTCGCTCCAGCCACGAACCGACAAGAGGTTGGCCCTGGCGATCATGAAGTCCTACAGCGGACGGCATGATCAAGCAGTCGTCGAGCACTCGCACTCTTGGCGGTTCAGACAAAGGCCGCGGCGGAAAATCACGCAGGCGAAACTCACGCAGCAACCACCGGTGCAACCACGATCGCATGCCTGCCGCTCTCCCATCGCCCTACCCTCCCAAAACTCACCGCCCCATTTTAGGCCGACGGACGGGCATCCGTAAACGCTCGACGACTCTTGGGAGTGCGGCCGGGACGGCCGCGCTCCAGCCGGCAGGGCCCGTGACAGCGTCGCGGCCGAAACGCAGTCCGCCGCCCTTCCCGCTCAAGTTGCGAGGCATGGGGGTGCGACAACAGGAGGACGGACAAACATGTCCGTTGGCGGCAGGTCCACGCGTCCTTGTGAAACGGTTTCCGCAACCTCTAAAATGAGGCAACTGCGAAAGCCACGGCGGACACAGCGACTTTGCGGCCTGGCTTTCTCCGTAGGCGGATGGAGAACTCGTTTATGCCAGCGGTCGATTCATGGCTCGATTCCTGGGACCCGACAGTCCCGACGTTGCGTCCCATGCCCGGACAGCGGTCGCTGTTCCAGGAGGAACCGGACGAGCGGCTTTTCGCGCCGATTCAGTCGCGAGACATCCGGCGAGATGTCGCGACGGGCGCCGGAAGCGACGCGGGGAACGACCCATACGTCGACCCATCCGGCCAGCGTTACCTGCTGGACTGTGGCCATCATCTGCCGGGGGTGGCCGAGACCAGTCAGCGCATCTTCTGGGACGCCTGATCGCGGGCGGATCCGCGTGGAAAGGAGGGCGCCGGTGGGTTCGATCGCCTACACGCTGGTTCTGGCCGCCCACCTGCTGAGCGTCAACCTGGCGGCGTCGCTCCCCTGGTTCGCGTTGCTGGCGCAGATCGCCGACGCGCGGCAGCCGGCATGCGACCTGACGCGTTCACGGCGCCTGGCGAGGATCTCGATGCACTGCCTGCTGGGCGGGTCGCTGCTGGGCTTGGCGCTCGGCGGACTGATGTGGCTGACAGGCCGGTCCGAATTCCTCGGGATCGTGCCGCGTTTCAGTTACAAGATCTACTGGGCGATCACCGAACTGGGCTTCTTTGGCATCTGCATGCTGGGCTACCAGTGGCTGCTGCCACGGCAGGCTCCTGTGACACGTCGTCGTCACTGGGCGCTGGGGTTCCTGTGCGCGCTCGCGTCGACCAACCTGCTTTACCACTTCCCGCCGTTGTTCTCAGTGATGAAGTGGGCGAGTCTTCATCCGGACCAGATCTCGGAGATGGTCGGCCCGCGCGAGTTCCGGCAGTTGATGTTCGCGGATCGCCAGACGTTTCCGCTGATGGTGCATTTCGGCCTCGCGTCCCTGGCGGTCGGCGGCGTCTACATGCTGCTGCGGGATACTCGCCGTGACCCGCCGGAGCTAGGAGTGGCCGGCCCGCGCGTCGCGGCCACCATCGCGTTGGTCGCCACGGCCGCCCAGATGCTGGTCGGTCCCTGGCTGCTGCTCAGCCTTCCCGCATCCTCGCAACACGGCCTCCTGGGCGAAGACGCAATCGGCACCGGCACGCTGCTGGCCTCGGTCCTCCTCGCCTTCTCGCTGATGAACCAACTGGCCACCATGGCCTTCGGCGGCGTCAGTTCGCGCGACGCGCGCCGCGCCGCACTGTCCCTGCTGGCGATCACCGTCCTGATGACGGGAACGCTGCTGCGCATCTGACGCGCATCGAACACGCGTCGCAGGCAGAGCATGTTGACGGCCCCTCGATTCTCCGTGCCCTCGGTGGTCTCCGTGGTGAGAATCAGCCTCGCCGAGGTGGGAAGGGTGGTTGTTTGCGACAGAAGCGGAAATCACCGCGAGGTTTGGCCTCAGGTACTTTGCCCGCCCAAGAACAGCTCGCACCAGCGGGTACTAATGCGAGCCGACGCGTGGCCGCCTCCGCTACGGATTCAGTTCCGCCAGGCTCTTGCCGCCTTCTTCGACCAGTCGCACCACGCTGTCGTGGCCACCGAAGGCGACCTGCTTGCCGAGCAGGTTCGTGCGTACGACGTAGAGGAAGTCCTTGCCACTCGCGAGCGGCTTGCGATCGCCGGCCATGTCGCAGCGATAGAGCGACTGGTCGCCGCAGGCCGCGAACAGCGCGTCGGATGCTCCCGCGAACTCCAGCGACGTCACCTCCTTGCCGAACCCGGAGATCGTGCGGATCTGGGCTCCATCCGCGAAGTTCCACAGCTTCACGACCTTGTCGGCGCCGGCCGTCGCCAGCACACGGCCGTCTGCACGCCAACTTACGCCCAGCACATGGTGCGTGTGTCCCTCGAACGTGCGCACCAGCGTGCCGTTGGCGACGTCAAACACCTTCATGAAGCGGTCCGCGCCACAACTGGCCAACTGCTGGCCGTTGGGGGAAAAGGCCACGCCAAAAACGGAATCGCTATGGGCGTCGGCGATCTCCTTGACGAGTTCCCCGTCGGCGACGCGATAGATTTTTAGCTCGCCACCCCGCGAGGGCTGTCCGCCTCCGAGCGCAAGCAGCGCGCCGTCAGGGCTGAAGGCGAGTGCCGTGACACGATCGGCCAGCGGCGACTTGTCGTCCGGCGAGCCGATGGTTCGCGCGAGCTGCCAGTGGGCATCGAGTCGCCAGCGATTCACTTGGCCATCGGCGGCCGTCACGAGCAGCGAGTCGTCGCCGACGAACGCGATGGCCGCAGGTGACGCGACCCGGGTGGCGAGGCTGCGGAGCGAGCGGCCATCTTCGGCGCTGGCGAGCAGCACGTCACCCTGTTCGTCGATCGTCGCCACCACGCGACCGCTGCCGCTGACCGCTCCGCGCACCGGCAGGTGCTGGAATCCGCTGTAACGCTCCTCGGCCTCCTTCGTGGTGGCCTGCTGTTTCGCCAGCTGCTCCTGTGCGGCGGTGAGCAGTGGTTGCATCTGCTCGACCTGCACGCGAGCGTCGGCCAGCGTCTTCTCGGAAACTTCGACCGCGCGTACCGCGGACTCGGCGGCCTGCATGGCGGCCGCACGCTCCTTCTCCGTGTTGGCAGCAGCTTCGGCCTTGGCCTTGGCGTCCTTCTCCACTTCGGCCACCTTGGCCTGGGCCTGATCGACCGCCGGTTGAGCGGCCTGCTTGGCGGCATCGTCGGCCGCGCCGGCCTGCGCGGCCTTGGCCTGTTCCAGTGCCGCCTGAGCTTCGGCCAGTGCCTTCTGGGCGGGCTCCGAAGCGGCGGTCGCATCGGTGGCAGCCTTCGTCTTCGCCTCCAAGTCGGTCTTCGTCTTGTCGCGATTCTCCGTCACCTTCTTGAGGCTCTCTTCCTCCGCCGTCACGCGCTTCTTGGCCTCCTCCAAGTCGGTGTTCGCATTATCGGCGTGCCGCTGTGCAACCTGCTGCTGCAGCGTCATGCGATCGCGCTGCCAGGAGAGGTCGGACTGCCCGTTGAGATCCACGACGGCGGCGGCCTTCTCCAGGTCCCAGAGCTTGGCCTTGGCGGCCGGGCTGCCGGCGACGGCCCGTTTACCATCGCCGCTAGCCGCGACGAACGATACCGGCGCG
>CAZUJM010000166.1:7190-13104 GCA_964620405.1 uncultured Pirellulaceae bacterium
GCTGCCGCGTGTGCGTATTGTTGCCGGTGGCCGCTTCCCAGACGCGTAGTGTGCCGTCCGCACTACCGGAGATCCATCGCCCGCCCGGCAACGCCGCGATCGAGGTGACGGGTTGCTGGTGCCCCGCGCACACGCGCGGCTCGGCCGACTTGCCCTCGGCATCGACCTGCCAAAGATAGAGCTGGTTGTCTTCGCAACCGGCGACAAGGTGTGTGTCATCGAGCCAAGCCAAGGTCCGCACGGGCGTGGCCGCCGTGATGGCCGCACGCTTGCCGCTGGCGGGACCGTCGAGCCGAATCTCCTGGCCACCGCGGAAGGAAGCCACCCAGGCCTGCCCGGGCGAAACCGCCAGCGACGTCACGGCCGCCGGCGTGCCGCCCGCAGCCTCCGGCGCGGCGATCACCTGCTGCGTCGTGCCGGCCAAGTCGTCTACGCGCACCGAGCCATCCTGCTTGCCCGTATACAGTCGCTCGCCCATCAACGCCACGGCGCCGCTCGCAAGGCCGTCGACCTTCCAGTTCGCGATCAGGTCGCTGGCACGCTGCCACAGTTTGACCGTCCGATACTCGCCCGACGCGATCCACTGGCGATCGGGGCTGAAGGCCAGCGACTGCACCAAGTCCAGATGCGCCGCCGACATGCCCTTCGTCGCGGACTGCTCCTCCAGGCTCGGATCGATCAGCTGCGCGACCTTCCGCTGCAGGGCCACATCGTAGACCACGATCTGGTTAGCGCGGCCCGCGACCAGGTACTGTCCATCGCCGCTGTACGCCGCGGCCAGCACCGGGTTGACGCCCGGCGGCAGCGCCTGCCAGGCGATCTTCGTGTCCGCGGCGGTCACTTCACCCGTTGCACCCTGCTCGATCCACAATCGAAGAAGGGCCACTTCCTCGGGCGTGAAGTTCTCGGCGTTCGCGCTGTTTGCCTCGGGCGGCATCACCGGTTCCTGCTGGTGCGCGGCCAGCAGATAGACGAGGCTCTCGTCCGGCTTGCCTGGCACGGCGGAGGGGCCTTCGTTGCCCCCCTTGAGGATCGTCGCCGGCGACTCCAGCACCAGTCCGCTCTCGGCATCGGTGGCGTTGTGGCATGCCAGGCACTTCTTGCGCAGGATCGGCAGCAGCTCCTTCTGGAAGTCCACCGGCCCCTCGTGCTGGATCGCGGCCGGTTCGATCGCCTCGGCCCATGCGGCACCAGGGCCCGCCAGGGGCAGGCTCGCGAGATTCAGGCCCGCCGCGGACACCACGCTGACCAGCAGAGCCAACCGACGACCGGCCGCCGTCTTACTTCGCGACATGCATACCCTCTTCCGAAGCGAACGCATCATGGCTGTTCCTCAATCCCGTCTCAAGACTTTTTCAGTTCCCGCGTGCTACGGCGTGACTTCCACCACCACGGGCACGCGGTGCTGCAGGTCGACTCCATTGAACTTCAGCGACATCTTCAGCTGCAGCGTGTGTCGTCCCGGCGTGGCCTGCGGCCCCGCGACCAGCTTCATGCCGGCCTGCGACTGATCGGCCGCCATGGTGACGGCATCGCCCTTCAAGTCGCTGATGCCCGCGGGCAGTTCCCACTCCATGGTGACACTGTCGGCGAAACCGAACAGTCGCTGCACCTGCACGTCAATCGCCTGCTCCTGTCCGGCCTTCATCCGCACGTCGGCGTTGGGTACGGTCACGGCGAGCGGCGTGGCGACGATCTCCAGGGTCACGGGCGTCGAATCGACATAGACGATGACATCTTTGGGGCCCTGGTTGGTGTTGGCTTCGGTGAGGCGTGCGTCGAGCGACTTGGTGAATTCGGTGGCTCGTCCACTCTTGTCGGTCAGTTCCTTCTTCTTCTGCTCGGCCTGCGCCACGGTCTGCTGCGCGGCCTGGATGCCGGACTGGTATTCGGCAAGTTTCGCGGCCACGGCCTCGACCGACGGCCGGACGGTGTTGACCTGGTCGACAAGCGTCTGCGTGGCCGCTTCGGCCGCCTGCACCGCCTGCTGCACTTCGGCCTGGCCCGACTGGCTGGCGAGCTGCTGCAGGCCAGCCAGCTGCTGACGCGTCTGCGTCAACTGTTCAGTGGCCGCTTGGAACGAACGCTGGAGAGCGGCCTGGGCCTCCTGCACGCGAGCCAGCTGCTCGGCTTGGCCTGCCGATGCCTTCTGGGCTTCGGCCAGCTGTGCGTCGGCCTGCTGCATCTGCGTCGTCAGCTGCGCCTGCACTTCGTCCATTGCCTTCCGCTGCGCGGTCAACTGCTCGATCAGTTGCGGATTGCGAGCATACGACGTGGGGACCTTGCCGCGCATCCAGATCGTGTAGACGCCGGGCACGATCTTGGCGCTGTCGAGGTTCAGATCGAGTTGTCCACCTGCGGCATCGGCGGCCAGGGTCACGTTGCCGGCCTTGACTTCCGCGGGAATGCCGAGCGGCGCCAGGACTAGTTCGCCTTTGACGGTGCCGAAACGCGTGTAGCGCACGGGCACGGCCAGCTTGCCCCCCACGGAGGTGCGAAAGACAGCTCGCGGATCTTCGGCGTTGCCGAGGTCGATGCGAGCGATCGCCGGATCGAGGGCGGCCACGGACAGCACCAGGTTCTGCATCGCGCGAGCGGCGGGCCGCGACGCCTCGACATTGCCCGTTGCGCTGGTCAACGTCGCACCCTCGGCCACCTCGCGCATTTCGCTGCCGTTGATGATCGCCGAGCCGACGATGCGGATCTCACGGGTGGCGGCGGCCGCCTCGCGCGTCGCCGACAGCAACAGAGTTCCCTCGGTCTGGCCGGCCGCCACGATGCAAGGAGCGGCCGTGACTCCGGGTGGCAGGTTGTCGGCGGTGATCGTCACTGCCGAATCCATGCCGCCGCGACGGTTCACCTCCAACAGGACCGGCAGGTTGCCGCCGGGCCGGATACTCCAACCGCTCTGCTCGATCTTCTTGTCGTCATCCACGGCCTGCCGCTGCGTCCACGCCGTCAAGCGATAGGCGGGCCGCGGCACTTCGATGATCATCCGCCAAGCGAGCCGCGGGTCGTCCAGCGAACTGCCGCCCAGGTCCCGGATGCCGACGCGGTAGTCCGCGTCTTGGTCGGCGGTAAAGCTGACTGAAGGATCGCGGTGTCCGAGATCGAGTCCCCGGCGGAGCGTCTGTTTGTAGCGTTGGTCGCCGGCGCGGAAGTCGTCGTCGGTCGAAACCTGCGTCAACTGGACCTGACCGTTGGCGTCCTTGGTGACGCGCTGGATGAAGATCTCAGGGTCGGTCGGCAATCCCAACCGATGGCTGATGATGCGGACTTGGATGCGTTCGCCCTGCCGCGCGGAGAAGACCACCCAGTCCTGGTCGCGACGGGGAAAGAAGCGACCGGACACTTCGGCCGGCAGCGACACGCGCTGCGAAGCGTCCGGCGACTGGTTCGGCTCGGTCTCCTGCACCACCGGGTAGTCAGCATACGCGACCGGGACGCCGGACGCCGTCGATCCACCGCTGATGTCATCCCACAGGAAGCCGTCGGTATCCGCCATCGCGGGCTGCAGCGCGGCCGACGGCAGGGCGGCTTCTCCGCGGGCGGGAACGTACAGGGAGACGCTGGTCTGCTGCAGGGCCGTATCGCCGATCCTCCACGCGGAGGCTTTCGCATCGCCGGGCAGGTTCAGTCCATGGAGCGTAAACGTCTGACGCGTGCCGGGCGGCGCGGAGATCGGATCGATGGCGGCAACATAGGGTCCGGTCAGCACCCGCAGTCGATAGGCGTGCGTGGCTCCACCGCCGAACGTGCGGTCGTGCACGCCAACGAAGTAGTCGCCGTCGGCGGGCGGCGTGAAGGCCAGCACCGGATCAAGCGTCTGGGTGGAGCGGCTGAGCTGCTTCCGGTTCGCGTCCCAGATGGTGACGACGGGCTGGAGCACCGACTCGATCTGCTGCGCGGCGCAGGCGATCACCAGCGGCTGGCCTGCTCGCGCGGAGATCTTGTAGTAGTCGACAGCCCCGGCCTCAACGCGTCCGTTGGCCACGCCCTCCAGCGGCAGCGGCGCGGCCGTTTCGGGCTGGTGGTTGTCGGTTGAGTCGACCTGTTCGGGACCGCGTCCGACCACGAACGCGCGCGGCGAGGACACGCCGAAGCGTCCCACGGCACGAACTTCGTAGACCCCCGGGGCGACGTTCGCGGGGATGCTCACGCGAAACTGGTTCGGCACGGGCTGCGGCCCCGACTCGAATTCGCCAGCCGCCCGCGTCTCGACCAGCCCCTGCAGGCCGGGGTGCGAGAAGACCAGCGTGCCGGCTTCATCCAGATCGCGGCCCGCGACCTGAACCGCGACGTTGGTTCCCGCCTGGCCCCCCGGCGGAAAGATCGAATCCAGCGAAGGATCCGGCAACTGGGCCGCCGCGTGGGAAACGAGCAGACTGACAATCCAGAGGCCCAGGAGGATTCGCATACGCATGGGTGCTTCGCAGGGTCTTGGGGCCGGCTCCTGTGACAACCGTTGGTCACAGGAGCAGCCTGGGTCTCAGGGCGGGAATCTCAAGCCTAGTGGTTGAACAGGAACTCTTTCGTGTTGACGAGCGCCCACACGACATCCTCGAAGGCCTCGCGCGAAGACTGCTTCGACTCGACATACTTTCGCGCGATCTCCATCTCCTCGGCATCCGGCTCGCGCGAGAACGCCAGCAGGTATAGTTCCCGAATCCGCTGTTCGAACGGCCGCTCCTCGCCCGCCATTTTCGCAGCCCGGCCTTGGTCGAAGGCGACCTTGCCGAGGATGTCCTGCGAGTTCAGCAGGTGCAGGCTCTGCGCGAGGCTGGCATCGGTCGAACGTTCACACTCGCACGCGCTGCTGGCCTCGGGCCGTCCGAAGACGGTGAGGAAGTAGTTCTGGAACCCGTTGTCCGGCAGCTGCCCGGCGCGGACGCCGGCCGGCATGCCTGCGAACGCCGCGGGCACGCCCGTCACCTGGTCGATGGCGTCCAGCATCGTTTCGGCATCGAGCCGCCGCGGATAGAAACGAGCGTAGTTCTGCTTGTCGTTCTGGTTGTACTCGTTCGGCTCGGCACTTAGCTGGTAGGTCTTCGAGTTGCAGATGAGGCTGACGAGGTACTTGAGGTCGAACTGGTGGTCGATGAAGTCCTGGGCGAGCGCATCGAGCAGTTCGGGATTCGACGCGGGGTTGGTGACCCGCATGTCGTCCTCCGGATCGACCAGGCCGCGACCAAAGAAGTGCTTCCAGTAGCGGTTGACCAGCGCCTTGGCGAAGAACGGGTTGTCCTTCTGCGTCATCCAGTCGACGAGCGCGTCACGCGGATCGTCCAGCGGCGAGATGGCGGGCGGCTTGGCATCGAGGCCGGCCGGCACCAGCTGCTCGCCCGTCTTCGGATTCTGGGCGGTCGGCTGTCCCTGCTGGTGGAAGATCTGGTCCTGGCCCGCGAACTGCGTCGGCTTGCGGCCCAGTCGCGAGTAGAACGCCGAGAAGCTGTGGTAGTCGCGCTGGCTCCACTTCTCAAACGGATGATGGTGGCAGCGAGCACACTGGATCCGCATGCCGAGGAACAGCTGCGCCGTGTCCTCGACCATCGCCGAAGGCTCCCGCAGCTCGCGGTACCAGGCCACGGGCGGGAAGACGCTGACTTCACCCGTCGCCGTCACGATGTCGCGTACGAACTCGTCGTACGGCTTGTTCTCGTGCAGGCTGTCGCGGATCCAGCTGTGGAAGGCGAACGTAGCCCGCTTGTCCTCGTCCTTGGAGCGTTTATTGCGAAGGATCGCCGCCCACTTCGTGGCAAAATTGTCGGCATAGTCGGTACTGTCGAGCAGGCGGGCGATCGTCGCGGCCCGCTTGTTCGGATCCTGGTCGGCGAGGAAGGCCTGCGATTCGGCCAGCGTCGGCACGCGTCCCGCCACGGCGATCGTGACGCGGCGCAGGAAGGTGGCGTCGTCG
>CAZUJM010000167.1:0-13097 GCA_964620405.1 uncultured Pirellulaceae bacterium
CGCCTGTTCGGTCGGGCTCGTCGAATCCTTCAGCGGCAGCGAGTCGAAGTTTTCCGACAGCAGGGTCACGGCCTGCGCTTCGGCGGCCAGGCAGACGGCGCCCAGGACAACCAGCGCCCGGGCGATGCGAGAGGCATTTTGAAACAGCATTGAAGATCTCCACGGATGCAAAACAAAGAATGAGTGATTCCCAACCCTTACCGTTGTCAGGGAAGACGGCCATGCATTCCCCGGTTGCGTCCTCGGTGCAACTGCGGACTCGCGAGGAGTCCACGCACTGACGAAAGTCGATTCTAAAACGGGTTATAGCGATTGCAACGACTGCACGGGGAAAAGCACTTGATTTCTTGGAAACCTCATCTACGTCACGCGCATGCAGGATCTGACGCGCGTGAGTGCCAAACGCATTCACACTTCGCAGCGCTGCGTCAAGAAGCGTTGTCACGTGTGCAGCCTCGATGACATTCGGCTAAAAACTGGAGCAACGCGCGCCAAGCAAGTGAAACGATCGGCAATGGTCGACAAGCTTTCGTGACAGCGAGGTGACAAGTTCATGTCACTCGTGGCGGTGTCCACGCTGCGGGCGGTCCGCGAGAATCCTTGGAGATCCGCATTCGGGAAGTCCAGCGCCGGTTGAAGTCCAGCGCCGGTTCGATCGTCGCGCGACGTCGGCTGCCGCCGATTTCCACGGCGCGTGGGTGGCGCGTCCCTGGTCACTGAGGCATCTACCGACGGCACCAAGCCGCTGCTACGCTGTCGACCGACGGCTGCATGGACGGGCGTGGAAATTACCGCAGTGGCAGCGCAGGATCGAGTCGGGAGACGCCGGGGATGGAACGAATACTTGCTTGGCTGCAGGAATCGCGCCGATCGTGTCGCGAGCACGGGACGCGGACGATGGGGCTCATCGGGTTGGTCGTGATGTGCTGCGGCCTCGCTGCAGGCCCGGCGTGGAGCACTCAGCCGCCGCCTCGACCGAACGTCGTGTTGATCCTCGCCGACGACTTGGGTTTTTCGGACCTCGGCTGCTACGGTGGCGAGATCGAGACGCCGCAGTTGGATCGGCTGGCGGCGAACGGGCTGCGGTTCTCCCAGTTCTACAACACGGCCCGCTGCTGGCCGACGCGAGCCGCGTTGCTCACGGGCTACTACGCGCAGCAGATCCACCGCGACGAACTTCCCGGCAAGAACGCGCCGGCCCGCGGCCCGCGACCGCGTTGGGCACCGCTGGTCTCGACGCTGCTGCGCGAAGCCGGTTACCGAACCTACCACTCGGGCAAGTGGCACATCGACGGTCGCGTCACGGCGGGCGGCTTCGATCGTTCCTACCATCTGGAAGACACCGACCGCTTCTTCTCGCCCCAATCGCACTTCGAGGATGACCAACCCTTGCCGCCCGTGCCGCGCCCCGCGTCGGACGACGCCCCACGTGACACCGGCGCGGCGTCTTATTACTCCGCGACGGCCATCGCCGACCATGCGATCGACTGCTTGCGCGACCATGCGGCCGAGCATGCCGACACGCCGTTCTTCCAGTACATCGCCTTCACATCGCCTCACTTTCCGCTGCAAGCACCCGCCGCGCTCGTCGAACACTACCGGCCGCGTTACCTGCTGGGCTGGGAGGCGACGCGGGCCGCGCGGTGGCAGCGTCTCCGCGATTTCGGCTGGTTCCCCGGCACGCTTTCCGCGGTGGAGCCGACCGTGGGCCCACCCTACGAGTTCCCGCGCGACCTCGAGAAACTCGGCGTCGGGGAAGTCAACCGCCCCTTGGCGTGGGCGGAGTTGGACGAGACGCAGCGGACGTTCCAGGCCGCGAAGCTGGCGGTGCACGCCGCGATGGTCGACCAGATGGACCGCGAGATCGGACGACTCTGTGAACAACTCCAGCGCATGAACGCCTGGGAGAACACGCTCCTGCTGTTCCTTTCGGACAACGGCGCGAGCGCCGAGATCATGGTCCGCGGTGATGGGCACGACCCGCAGGCGTCCCCAGGATCGGCGGCCACCTTCCTGTGCCTGGGCCCGGGCGGGGCGACGGTCGCCAACACGCCGTTCCGCCGCCACAAGACCTGGGTACACGAAGGCGGCATCGCCACGCCGCTGGTCGCCCACTGGCCTCGCGGCATCCGCACCCCCGGCGCGTGGCGACACCAGCCGGCCCATGTCATCGACCTCGTCCCCACCCTGCTGGAGACGCTCGGAGTGACTTTGGCAACCAGCGCACCCACGACCAGTTCGCCCCCAGCCACTCCGCCCAGGCCCGGCGTCAGTCTCGCACGCTGCTGGTCGGAGGACGCGCGTTTCCCACGACCGGCCCTCTGGTGGTATCACGAGGGCAACCGGGCGATTCGCGACGGCGACTGGAAACTGGTGGCCGCCCGTTCAACCGAGGACTGGGAGCTCTACGACCTGGCGACCGACCGGGCGGAGACGATCGACCGGGCGGGGGAGCAACCGGACCGGGTTCGCCAGATGGCAGCCGCGTGGGAGGCCTGGACACAGGAGATCGAAAAGGTCGCCACGCAGGCACCCGCCAGCGAATCTCCCCCAACCGAACCGGAAAAAAAGCCATCTAGTCCATGAACAACGACCTGTGGAGGGTCTTGGCGCAGGGTCCCCGGGACCCCCAGGGCATTCGGCCGGCTGCAGCAAGGCAAGCCGGGAAGCGACATCCGGTGCGACGACGGACGTGCCATGAGTTGTCTTTTCGTCCCCGGGCGGACGCGCGAAGAGCTTACGCATCTTGACCTTAGGGGTTACGAAACCTAGACTGCCTCCAGACTACGGTCCGGTGGTCCTGGCGAGAACAGGAGCAAGCGGTCCCGGATCTTCGGCGAGCGAACGCCGGCCTTCCGCGATGTACTTGGAACTCTGCCTGCCCGCAGCTCTGCATGCTCGGAACTCCCAGCAGCGTTCGGAACCCATGGCCGTTGGACTCGCTTTCACGACACCCCAGGGACTGCCGTGGAACGACGGGTGAGGGCGGTTCGGTGAAGGCGGTTCAGCGAAGAGCAGGTGAGGTTCCCCAAAGACGAGGTCGGGCACGGTGAAGCGAGCGCTGATCAGCGACGTCCACAGCAATCTGGAAGCATTGCAGGTCGTGCTGGACGATATTCGACAGCAGGGTATCTCCGAGGTCTACTGCCTGGGTGATGTGATCGGCTACGGACCCAACCCGCGCGAATGCCTGGACCATGTGCGTCGGTGCCGTGTCGCCATTCTTGGCAACCACGACCAAGCGGCCATGTTCGATCCGGACGGTTTCAATCCGGTCGCGCTTCGCGCGGTCTACTGGACGCGAGCCCAGTTGGAACGAGGCGGCACACCCGCCCAGATCAATGCCCGCTGGGACTTCCTCGGCGAGATGCCCCGCATGCAGGACGAGGGCACGCATGTCTTCGTGCACGGGTCGCCTCGCGAACCGACGAACGAGTACGTCTTTCCGGAGGATGTGTACAACCAACGGAAGATGCAGAACCTGTTCGACCGCCTGAAGCAGTACTGCTTCCAGGGCCACACGCACATTCCCGGGGTGTTCACCAGCAGCGGTGATTTCCTCAGCCCCGAGGAGTTCAACTACACGTACCGGCTGACGCATGAGAAGGCCATGGTGAACGTGGGCAGCGTCGGGCAACCCCGGGACGGCGACCCGCGGGCCTGCTACGTCATCCTGACCGACGATTCGGTGACCTTCCGGCGGCTGGAGTATCCGGTCGAGACGACCATCGCCAAGATCTATCGCGAGGCCGACCTGGACAACGTGCTGGGCGATCGCCTGCGGGACGGGCGCTGATCGCTGCCAAAGAAGTGCCGCGTCCCGCATCGCTGCGGCCTGCGTCGAGAATGCGGCCTGCCCGGCGTTCGGGAACGCCTTCGGACCGCCGGCCACCGGCCTTTGCCCCCTCCGCCAACCGCCGGTTCTCCCGGTCATCAAGACCGATTTGGACTCGCCTCTCCCCTCGCCATCGGCTACTTTGTTAAGTTGCGAAAACGAAGCGACCCGTCCCGGTCGACCAATCGCGGACGAAGGGAACTCGTGTCACAAGGCGGGTGTCCCCGGCAACCACTGCGATCCCCGGCCCTTCAGCTCCGCAGCCTCCGTCCTGGAACGTCCCGGCTTCCCGGCCGACCTGCCTCTCCGGCACGCCGTCGTTGGGGTGGTGGGCTTTGGAGAGGGTTCCGTTCCGAACCGGGCCGCGGGTGCTGCGGCATTGAACCATGGGTGTGGCGGGCACGAGCCAAGGATTCGGGCAGGGTCGCGGTCCCCTTCGGTCGTATCCCAAGCGGGCAGGACGGACGCTCCGGCGAGCAGTAGTGGCGAGAAGGTAGTTCGGTGGAGCGACGGGCAATCATCAGTGACATCCACGGCAACCTCGAGGCACTCGAGGCCGTGTTGGCCGATATCCGCGGCCAGGGGGTGACACGCATCTACTGCCTGGGCGACATTATCGGCTATGGCCCCAACCCGTGCGAATGCCTGGACCGCGTCATGCAGTCCGAAGTCTGCATTCTCGGCAACCACGATCAAGCGGCCTTGTTTGATCCCGAGGGGTTCAGCAGCGGCGCCGAACGAGCCATCTTCTGGACTCGCAGCCAGCTGGAGGCGGCCGGATCGACGCCCGCGAACCTCGCCCGCTGGCGTTACCTGTGCGAACTGCCCCGGCAGCACCGCGAGGATGGTTTGCTGTTCGTGCACGGCTCGGCACGCAATCCGCTGATGGAATACGTCTTCCCCGAAGACGTCCACAACCCAAACAAACTCAACCGGATCTTCGACCTGGTCCCGCAGCACTGCTTCCAGGGACACACGCACGTGCCGGGCGTCTTCCTGCAGTCGGGCAAGTTCCTGCGGCCGACGGACTTGTCCGAGGGTTACCTGCTGGGCGAGGTGAAGACCATGATCAATGTCGGCAGCGTCGGCCAGCCTCGCGACGGAGACCCGCGGGCGTCGTATGTGCTGCTGGACGACCAGCGAGTGTACTTCCGCCGTGTCGAGTATCCGCTGGAGACGACCGTCGCGAAGATCCACGCCATTCCCGAACTCGACAACTTCCTCGGTGACCGATTGCGGGATGGTCGCTGACAGTCTTCCCCACGCCTTCGCCTCCCCTCCCCCGCTCGCCCACCCTTGGATGCTACCGACGATTCCTCAGGACGAAAGACTCTGATTGTGGAAAAGCGCTTCATCAGCTTTCTGATTCTCTCGATGCTCATCATGTACTCGTTCCAGGCGCTGAACCAGCGTCTGAATCCACCGGTACCTGATCCGGCGGTCGGCACGGAAGTGGCCGCGGAGGGAGACGCGGCGGGCGAAAACGCGGCGGGAACGACTGCGGGCAACGAAGCCGGCAGCGGCGGCGGAAATGACAGTGCGAACAACAGCGCAGCGAACGCCAACGATCCGGCGACGGCCAGCTCGGAAGCGGGACCCGCTCCATCGGAAACCTCGGAATCGGTCGCGCCGCAGTGGGCCACGCTCGGGTCGCTCGATCCGTCGCGTCCCGAGAAGATGCTCGTGTGGTTCAACAATCGCGGAGCGACGATCGAGTGCATCGCGCTGCACGACGATCGCTACAGCGACCTGGACGACAACCATGGCTACCTCGGCTACCTGGCGCTCACCGCCGGCCATCCGGGAGCACGGGTCGGCGCGGTGGGCGAAGGCACTCCCGCCGCCACGGCGCAGCCCAAGACGGCCGACCTGCCCGTGGGACTGCAGCCCGGCGATGTGATCGTGCAGGCGGATGAGCAGACGATCCAGAGTCCCGACGACCTGTGGCAATGGCTGGAACGCAGCCGGCCGGAACAGGAGGTCCGACTGGTCGTGCATCGCACAGTGGGTGACAAGCACGCGCCGGTCGAATATGTGGCGAAGCTGTCCCGTCGGCCGCTGGAGGTGATTCGTCCGGAGCGATACCAGTCGACAACGTCGGACGCCAAGCATCCGTTGTCGTATCGGCTGACGCTTCAGCAACTGGGCAAGTCTCGCGCGGACATCGGCAAGGACGAGATTGCCGGGCTGCCGAGCCTATGGGATCGCAACTGGTCGATGCGGCGCCTCGCCGACGGCCCGGCGAACGGTGTCGAGTTCGAGCTGGTCATCCAGCCATCCGAAGCGCCAGGACTCGACCTGAAGGGCCCGCTGCGAATCCTCAAGCGTTACCGCTTGGCCGCGCCGGCTGGAGCGGGCCAGCCTTTCGGCGCGGGCTACCACCTGGACTATGAACTGGAGTTCCGCAACGAAGCGGGCGAACCGATCGACCTCGCCTACCAGCAGGACGGGCCGACCGGCTTGCCTCTCGAAGGCTGGTGGTACACCAACAAGACGCATCCGACGAGTTTTGGTGGAGCGGGCGTGCGCGACATCATCGCCAAGACGTTCCGCGGCGGACACAAGATGTTCACCAACCCCAACATCGTCAAGCGGCTGCGTGACAACCCCGACAGCATCGCCACGCCGATGTACGCGGAGGAGCAGCCCGAGGTGCAGTATGTGGGCGTGGACGCCCAGTACTTCGTGTCGGCGCTCGTTGCCCCCGTGACGCTCGAGGATACCGCCGCGCAGCCCGCCTACACCTTCGCTTCCGCGCAGGCCCTGCCGATCGCACCCGCCGACCCGCTGCGTGAGTCGCGCACCGACGTCACCTTCCGGCTCATCAGCCGCGTCCAGCAGGTGCCTCCGGGCGGCTCGCTGAAGCAGAAGTTCCTCATCTTCACCGGCCCGAAGGACCCGGCTGTGGTCGCCGACTACCAGCTCGACAGCGCCATCAACTACGGCTGGTTCCCGATGGTGGCCAAGCCGCTGCAGTGGATCCTGCACGGGTTGCGCGCCATCACGCGAAACTATGGCATCGCGATCATCTTGCTGACCATCCTCGTTCGCGGCTGCCTCTTCCCGCTGGGCATGAAGCAGGTTCGCAACGCGGCCAAGATGCAGGAACTCGCGCCCGAGATGAAGCGTCTTGCGGAACTCTACAAGAACGACATGGACAAGCGGGCGGCGGCGCAGCGGGAGCTGTTCCGCAAGCACGACTACAATCCGCTGGCGGGCTGCTTGCCCGTGTTCTTCCAGTTGCCGATCTTCGTCGGCCTCTATCGCGCGTTGAGCGTCGACATCGAGTTGCGGCAGGCGGCGCTCATCCCCGGACTACGCTGGTGTTCGAACCTTGCCGGCCCCGACCAGCTGTTCAACTGGGAGTCCTTCATGCCGCAGTTCCTGGCCAGTCCCGTCGGCTGGCTCGGCCCCTACTTCAACATCCTGCCCATCATTTCGGTCGCCCTCATGATGGTGCACCAGAAGCTGTTCACACCGCCGCCGACCGACGAGCAGCAGGAGATGCAGCATCGCATGATGAAGTTCATGATGTTGTTCATGGGCCTGATGTTCTTCAAGGTGCCCGCGGGCCTGTGCCTGTACTTCATCACCTCCAGCCTGTGGGGCCTGGCCGAGCGCAAACTGCTGCCCAAGAACAGCTCCACATCCACCCAGCCCGCCACGGCCGCGGTTGCCACCTCCCCCGACAAGCGATCCTCACGCAAGGGTCGCCGGTAACCGGGGAGCGACGCGAGAAGGCCAGTTCTCATTCTCGCCTTCCCGACCGGTGATCCACTTTCCTCTCAGGTACTCCGGAAATGAGAGCTGCCCCGGCTGCGGCCTACGACCTCGAGGACACGATCTGCGCGGTGGCCAGCGCGGCGGGAGGAGCCTGGCGGGGGATCGTTCGCATCTCGGGACCGCGGATGAACGAGTTGCTGGCCGTGGGATGGCGGCCCGATGCCGCGCTGCCGGCGGCTCCCGGATCGGCGCATCAGGCTGCGCACCAATCGGACGGCTGTTGGTTGCTTCCCGCGCCCTGCGCGCCGCTTCCATGCCGCCTCTATCTCTGGCCCACATCGCGCAGCTACACGCGACAACCCACGGCCGAGATCCATACGATTGGTTCCCCTCCCCTGCTGCAGTTGCTGCTGCGGCAACTGTGCGACCACGGCGCGCGGCTCGCCGAACCGGGCGAATTCACGCTCCGCGCGTTTCTCGCCGGACGACTCGACCTGGCCCAGGCCGAAGCGGTCCTCGGCGTGATCGACGCGCAAAATGAACGCCAGCTGGGCGTCGCCCTCACGCAACTGGCCGGCAACCTTTCCGGCGAACTCGATGTCGTGCGTGACGAGCTGCTCAACCTGTGCGCGGACATCGAGGCCAGCCTCGACTTCGCCGACGAAGACATCCTGCTGATTACGCCGTCGCAGGTGCGGGCGACGCTGGAGGACGCCGCCACGCGGATCGAGTCGCTTGGACTGCGCATGCGGGGACGCGGCCGCGCCGATGACAGCCCGCGCGTCGTGCTGCGAGGTCGTCCGAACGTCGGGAAAAGCACCCTCTGGAACGCGCTGCTCGGCGCCAGCGCGGCCCTCGTCTCGGACCTCCCCGGCACGACGCGCGACTACTTGGAAGCCGACCTGCCCCTTGCGCACGGTAGCTGCCGACTGATCGACACGGCCGGCATCGATGAGCAGCTTGTCCTAGCCGTCGATCGCGACGCGCAGCGCCTTTCGCTGCAGCGTACGGAGCAGGCCGACCTGCGGCTGCTGTGCCTCGATACGACTCGCGGGCCCGACGACTGGGAACTCCGGCAACTGCTCGATGCGCCCGGCCCCGATCTGGTGCTCCTCACCAAGGCGGACCAAGGCGACCTGTGCCGGTTCCTCGACGGTTTCCCCGCGGCTGCGCGCTTGCTGCGGCCCGATAGAAGCTCCCCACCGCAGTGGCTGGAAATGGACGAAGAGGGTGAGGGCGTGCGAACCTGGCCGGTGGAGCTGGTCAGCGCCGCCTCCGGCGCGGGGCTGGCGGAGTTGCGGGTCCGCGTGGAACAACTGCTCGCCGAACGACAGCAGGAGTCCGTGGGGGTGGTCTCCAGCACGGCGACACGCTGCGCGCTGCATCTGGACGAATGCCTGGCGGCCTTGCACGCCGCCACCGCACTCGCCGATTCCAGCGACCGCTACGAACTCGTCGCCGCCGGCCTGCGCCAAGCACTCGACCACGTCGGCTGCATGGTCGGCGCCATCTACACCGACGATATCCTGGACCGCGTCTTCAGACGCTTCTGCATCGGCAAATAGCGGCGCCGTTTATTCAACCACAGAGGACACTGAGAGCACGGAGCATCGATGCCATCTCCGTGTCACTCCGTGTCCTCCGTGGTTTCGACAACCCCAGTCTTTACGACGCGCGGCGGCGAAGGCCCAGCAGGCCGAGGGCGCTGAGCCCGATGAGGGTGGCGGAAGCCGGTTCCGGCACCGCGGCCACGGCCGCGCGCGGGCCCGCTTCGAAGCCGCCATCCTGGAACGCGGTCACGAAGTCGGCCGTATTGAAGTCGGCATCGCCGTTCCAGTCGCCTTCGCTCCAGCCCGAGTTCCCGGCTGTGGCGTCCTCGTACTCGCCAATCTGGAAGACGCTGACGAAGTCGGTCGTGTTGAAGACCCCGTCCAGGTTCGCATCACCGAACCAGGTCTTCCGCACCGATCGCACCCACGTGTCACGGTCCGCGCCATTCACGGCCTTGTCACCGTTCACATCGTACTTCAGGTCGCTCGACCCGCCGCGGACAGCCGTCGACAGCTGGTCGATGTCGGCCGCGTCGAGCGTTCCGCTGCCGTTGAAGTCGCCGGGGATGCCGGCGGAATACGGGCCGAGGATCAGCAGGTCCGCGTACTCGTTCGAGGCTCGCCAGTCGCTCAGGCCCAGGTGCGCGATGCTATGCGAGCGGGAGGTGGTGCCGGGGATTTCAAAGTTATCATCATCCGAAAGCGCCACCTGCACCTTGGTCTTGGTGTGGTTCTCGACCAACTTCTTCGCGACCGCAGTGATCGCGTCGTTGTCGAACGTGCCGTTCTTGCTGAGCAGTTCCAGCGACACGGCGTACTCAACGAGGTAGTTCGCGGCCTTGCCGGTTTCGCCGGCCACGGCGGCCGCCGCGAGGAAAGAGGATGGATCGTCCGCGTAGATATCCTCCGCGGAGTGGCTCATTCGCATCCCGTTGCCTTCGAACGCGCCCTCGTTGTAGTCGCCGAACGGACGACTCACGCCGAACTTGCCGAACGGTTCCGGATGATCCCACCACTGGAAACTGGCGTAGTCGTTCGAGCCGGTGAGGTCATCGCCATCGAAGAACAGTTCCACCTGGTCGCGCTCCCAGCCGAATTGGGGATCTTCCTCCATCGCGATGTCGTCGTTCACTTCCACCAGCATGTAGACCATCCAAGGCTCCGCCCACATCGCGCGGAACTGGAAGCTCAGGTCCGCGTCGCCCTTGTACGGGTCGGCGGGAATCCGGTTGAGGTCCAGGCCGGCGCCGGGGCTGGCGGCGTTCACCACAATCGCCGGTCCTGCGGCATCCCATTCCCCGGCCGAAATCTTGCCGTCCAGTACCGGTGCCTTCGTCGTCTTGTAGGCAGGAATGGTACGATCCTGCGCCGTTGCCGTTCCCCCCAGGGACAGCAGCAGCGCGCCGAGAGCCGCGCGTCGAAAACCGTTCATAAGACCTCCAGAATCATCGAAAAACCTGAGCCACCACGGGCGACTTCCACCTGAAGTCGCAGCCGGTGGATTGGCCGGCGGTCAGCGTAACGGTCGCCGGAGCGCAGAGCAAGGATTTTCGAGGATCCAGGCCGGTTCAGAAAGCCAGTTCAGAAAATGGAACAAGCGGGCCTGCGGAGAGGCGGAGAAAGAGAGTAGGACTACGCACGACCGCGCGGGATGCGTGCGCGAGATCGGTCGGCGAACGGGAGGCCGAGGTTGGTCGGGGATCGGCCCCGCTACGCGGTGCGACCGGGACGGATGCGTTCCACGGCGGCGGCGATCGTCGGCAGAGCGATGCGGAAGATCACGGCGGAGCGGGAGGGTGGAGCACTGGCTGCGACGCTGCCGCTCGTGCGTTGCGACAGCGTGCCGGTCGACTGCGTCACGCGCGCCTGCGCCACCGCCGTGGCCGCGTTCACGCCACTTATGCCGCCCCCGCCGGTCAACGATCGGTTGGCTCCCGACAACAGCACGCTTCGCAGTTCGGCAGCCGTCAGCTGCGGATTCGCCGAGATCATCAATGCGGCCAAGCCGGCGACATGCGGCGAGGCCATGCTTGTTCCGTTCCAGCGAGTGTACCGCTGCCCAGGCAATGCGCTATAGATATCCACGCCCGGCGCTCCCACCTGGACGACGGTCGAACCGCCCGGCGCGTTGCTGAAGCTGGCCACGCGGTTGGAGCGATCGAAGGCTCCCACCGAAATCACGTTGCCGAACCGATCGCTGAACCGAGCCGGATACGAAGGCTGCGCCGCACCTTCGTTGCCGGCCGCCGCCACGACCAGCACGTCATGCCGCGCGGCGTAGTCCAGCGCGTCCAGCAGCGTCGAACTGTAGGCGTCGCTGCCCAGGCTGAGGTTGATCACGTCGGCCCGATTGTCCACCGCGTAGCGAATGCCCCGCGCCACCGCGTAGTCGGTTCCTGATCCATCCGCGCCCAGCACGCGCACGGGCATCACCGTCGCTCCGTAAGCCACACCCGTCGCGCCGACACCATCGCGGGCCGCGACGATCGTGCCCGCGACATGCGTGCCGTGACCATTGGCATCCAGCGTATTCGCGTTGTTGTCGCCGAAGTTCCAGCCGAACACATCGTCGATGAATCCGTTGCCGTCGTTGTCCCGACCATCGCCGGCAATCTCATCCGCGTTCCGCCAGATGTTCTGCTGCAGGTCGGCATGCGTTCGATCCACTCCCGTGTCGATCACCGCCACCACCACTCCCTGGCCACGATAGCCCTGCGCCCAAGCCTCCGGAGCACCGATCGCATTCAGGTTCCAGTCGGTCTCGCCGCCGTAGTAGGCCACGTCGGGGAAAACGGCCGGTGCACTCGTGGGTGGCGCACTCGTGGCCGGCGCACTGGCAGGTGGCGCAGCAGGAGCAGTCTGGTTGGGAGCGGGCACGGGCCTGGCGGGCGTGGGAGCAGCCGGAGCGGGGGTCGGTGGAGACGTCACCGCTGGCGGTGTTGGTTTCGCGGGCGCGGGCTTCGTCGGCGCCGGACGCGCGGGAGCCGTCGGCGTGGCGTCCAGATCCAGCCAGTAAGTGGTGGGCATCCACGACGAGGCGCTTACCGTGATCCAGTAGCTGCCCGCCGGCAACTCGGCGTCCAGCAACAGTCCCGCCCGGTCACTCGCCAGGACCGACCCCAACGAACGGCCGGAGCTGTCCTGCAACCCGACTTGGACCGGCAACCACTGCCCCGACACATCCATCCGCACCCGACTCGACTCCGTCAGCGTCAACTGGAACCGGTCCTGGCTGTCGTACCAGCCCACATCGTCCACCAGCTGCCAGGACGCATTCTTCGCGGCCGCGACTCGCGCCGGCTGCCCGGCGTGGCCTTGCCCCGTCGGGAGCGAGACCGTCTGTTGATGAAAGGAGTGCCCGGTTCCCGTCGCAGGCCCCGAGTCCACCAGGGCCGATGGTTCCGACATGCCAAGAGCGGCCACCGAAGCTGGCGAAGCCGACATCAGACTGCGACTCTCCAGCGACTCACACCCGAACGCGCGCCGCGCAGCACGGCCGCGTCGCGCGGCGCGAACGATCTTCCCGCGGTGGGACCCGCTGCCGAACCACTCGCCCAGCCAACGCCTCCAAACGCTTCCCGTCTCCCCATCGTCGATCGGCTGAGCACCACGGGCAAAACCTGATGAGCTGCGGTTCATCGTTCTGTCTCCAGCAGGTCGGTCTCCGGATTCGCTCGCGCTGGATCAGCCCAAGCGACCAACGTTCCCCAGCGATGACAGGAGCGGCAGGTCCCGAATCGACGCTCGGGAAGAAGCCGGGAGGCGGCGGACGAAAAGCCTCCCTGTCACCCGCTGCAAGCCTATCATCCTAACGCTTCCGTCTCCGGAGCAACCGAATTTTTTCGGGGCGTGCGACCGGCCCTCCGAGCGAGCCGGACTCCCGCGCGCACCCCGGGCGGCGCTCCCCATCTACGCAGCCAATTCTCCACGGTTCGCCGCTTTTCGAAGCCCGAACGCCTCGCCCTCGTCGCCGAAAAGCAACCGTCATG
>CAZUJM010000168.1:0-1298 GCA_964620405.1 uncultured Pirellulaceae bacterium
TCATCCATCCCGAAGGGCGTGGCGCGGCCGCCCATCAGCATCGCGCCGCCCGCGCCTTGGGGCGCGGGATTCACGCGCAAGGCCACGCCCACCGACCGATCCGCCGCCGCCGCGACCTGCTCGATCCTCGCCACCTCGCCCGGCGACTCGGCGTGGATCTCGCCGATCCCCGCCTCGATCGCCATCCGCAGCTCCTCGGTCGTCTTGCCGGGGCCAGCGTATAGGATGCGACTCGGGTCGCAGCCTGCTCGCAGGGCGCGCGTCAGTTCACCGCCCGAGGCGATCTCCAGTCCGCAGCCGTGCCGCAGGAAGTAGGCAAGGAAGTCCGGATGCGGGTTCGCCTTGATCGAATAGTAGATGTCGAACGCCGCAGGAAACGCCGCACGCAGCGTCTGCCATGTCTGGTCCAGCACGCGCTGGCTGTAGACATAGAGCGGCGTGCCGAACGCTTCGACCAGTTCGGTCACCGGGTGGTCGTCCACCAGCAGCACGCCTTCCCGCTGGCCGAAAAGACGCGCGACCAGCGCGCTGGCCAGCGTGGGCTCTGCGGGCGCAAGGGCGTCCTCCGAACGACTGGGGTCACTCATGAGCGGCATCCTCGGAATTGGGCGGCTCTTCGGTCGACCAGAGTTCGCGCAACTTCCCGTAGTCGATCTTGCGGCTGGCGGTGTGGGGAAGCGAGTCGACCAGTCGCAGGTGTCGCGGAATCGTGTAGGCGGGCAGCAGCGCGGCGCAGCGGCGCAGGATCTCCGCCTCCCTCTGGCCGGCGTCGAGATCGGTCGCCTGCTTGGGAATCACGAAAGCGACGATCCTCTGTCCAAGCATCTCGTCGGGCACTCCGATCACGGCCGCCTGCGTCACGAGTCCCGTGGAGTGCAATGCCTCTTCGACCTCCGTCGGGCTGACCCGGAAGCCGGAGGTCTTGATCTGGTTGTCGCGACGGCCCACGAAGTAGAGATAGCCTTCGTCATCGCGGCGCACGAGGTCCCCGGAGTAGCAGACGCGAGTTTCCGGCGGCAGTCCCGGCGTCGGAAACGGGTGCGGTCGCCAGACGGCCGCGGTCAGTTCCGGCCGCCTCCAGTAGCCGAGGGCGACGGTGGGCCCATGGTGCACCAGCTCACCCTCTTCCCCTGCCTCGCACGGTTGTCCATGCTCGTCCACCACCAGGATCTCGGTGTTGGGGATCGCACGTCCGATCGAATCGGGCCGACGGTCCAGTTGTTCGGGAGGAAGGTAGGTGGAGCGGAAGGCTTCGGTGAGTCCGTACATGAGATAGATGTCGACGCCCGTCAGCGTGC
>CAZUJM010000168.1:1308-11212 GCA_964620405.1 uncultured Pirellulaceae bacterium
CGCACTCGATCCGCCGCAGGACCTGCAGCACGGACCCGGGCATCCGACCGCCCGTGTTCGTGATGTAGCGCAGGTCGGGATAGCGGGCCTGCTGGAAGGAGTCGCTGTGGGCAAGCAGCGACCATAGCGTGGGCACTCCGGCCAAACCGGTGATGCGTTCACGACCGAGCGCCGTCACGATCTGCTTGGGCAGCAGGAAGGAGAGCGACACCAGGGTGGCTCCCTGCTGCAAACTGGTCATCAGCTGGTTCAGACCTGCGTCAAAGCTGAATGGCAGGACTGCCAGGATCCGATCCTCGGCGGTGATGTGCAGATAGTCGGAGACGATGGCCGCGCCGGCCAGGACGTTGGCATGGCTCAGCATCACGCCCTTCGGCAGGCCTGTCGATCCCGACGTGTACAGGATGGCGGCGAGGTCCTTCTCGATGCACGCTTCGCGCCAAGAGGCTGCTGGGAGGGCAGCAGATGCGCGGAGCAGTTCGTCGAAGCGATACCGCGTAACCGTTCCCGGAGCCAGGGAGGCCAGGCGGCCGGTGGGGGATTCGGTCTGTGACAACCGGTTGTCCGCTGACGGATCGCGGGAGTCCTCGTCGGGCCCGGCCAGCACGAAGGCTTCGAGTGCGGGGCAACGCGACGGAAGGTCGTGCAGCGTTTCGGCCAGCCGTTCGCTGGTGAAGAGCACGCGGAGATCGCAGTCGCGCGCGATGTGCTCGACCTGGGGCGGCTGCAGCGAGGCGTGGATCGGCACGAAGACCGCGTCCGCTGCCGACGTGGCCAGGATCGCCATCGTCTGCTCCGCACCCGCTGGCAAGAAGATCCCGACACGGTCGCCGCGCCGCACGCCCATCGCCCGGAGCGCCGTGGCCAGCCGCCACACATCGTGCCATAACTGCTCGAACGTCCACCGCCGCGAGCCCACTACGAAGGCTTCACGCGAGGCATGCCGCTCGGCGCTGGATCTCAGCAGGTGATGGACGAGGAAGTTCATGCGTCAAGCCCCTCGGCGGACCTCCGGTGCGGAGTGGAGCGGGCCGACATCTCAAGAGCCTGTCAGGCAGTCGAGCTTGCGATGGACGAACGCGGACAGCGCCTCGATCGAGGCGAAGTCCTCCAGTTCGAGTTCGTCATCCGCGATCTTCAGGCCGAACTGCGACTCGAGAAACGCAACGATGTCGAGCACGCCCAGGGAGTCGACGATGCCTTTCTCCAGCAGCGCGTCGTCGTCGCGGACGTCCTTCAGGCGAGCGGCCGGGAACTCCCGCAGGATGAACTCGCGGATGGTTTTCTGGATGGCAGCTCGGTCGCTCATGAGGGCCGTTTTCAAGTTCCAGTACAGCGAGTTCGCGGCCAGGGCGCGGGCGGCGGATCCGGCCCGCCCCGCGGGACCCGAACGGTCGCTTCACCCGTCGAGGCCCCTGGCGATGCAAGGCCCCTCATTATTCCCGACGGGACGCGGACCGCCAAGCGGGGCCCACTCGACTGCTCGCCGAGACCACCCAGGCCGCCCGGGTTCGCGTCGGCCGCTCCCGCGTCCGGGGACGGATCGCGGGAGTGGTCCTCGTAGGGATCGGCCAAGGTTGCACGGTTGCTTGAAGGCGGAACGGCTCACCGCCTACACTTTCGCCCCGCAACCACCGCAGCTGGAAGGAACGCAAGGAGATGAAGCCGATCGACGTGACCGTGCGGGATGATCGCCGGGAGTGGCGGCGGGAAGTGCCCCGGGACGTGGGGATTCTGTTATTGGCTAGCCTCAGCGCCGACCCGATGTCGCTGGACGACCTGCGGTGGGCCTGCCTGCGATTCATGCCGCCCGAGATGGCGGAGGAGCTTTTTCGACCGCATCTCGAAGCACGCGACCGTCCCGCCCTAGGCCGGTCCGACGCGACTATCCCTGCGGTCGCCCTTTCGCAAACCACCGCACCGGCTGGTGGCGACCCATCCCCGGCCGACCGGATGGTGATCGACCTGGCCCGTCGGCGGCTGTTCGCCTCCTGGGATCCGCGGCGAGAGGCGGCGTCCGTGATTCTCCCAGGCTCGGCCCCCCCCGACCGCTGCTGCTACTTCCACCTGCACGACGAATGGAAGGTGTCCTCCGACCTGTCGATCCTAGATGCAGACAGCTCCACGCAAGCGATACCCTGCCTCCGGCTCCGGCAGCCGGAAGTCCGCGAGCGACTGTACGGCGAACCCTTGCTGGAGTTCCTTGTCGAGCAGTCGACGACGGAGGCCCTGGTGCGCGATGGGTGGTCGGGAGTGGCTTTTACCACGGACCCACCGGAACGAGAGGCCTTGTGCACCATGGTGCGCTTGGTGCGATTGCGGATGGGACGCTGGTTGCAGGGGCCTTCGGGCGGTGATGTCCGCGAAACGGTGCGTGACTGGCTGCTGCGTGACTGCTTTCATATTGAACGAGACCTCCGCGATCGCACCTGCCAATGGCAACGGTCAGGCCAGATGCCGCCAGGCATCTCCCTGGACAGCGAAACTGCACAACGTATGGGAGCGGGCCGTCATGAGGTGATCCTGTACTTTGAACTGCTGCACCATCTGACGGTGGAATCGCTGTTGCTTGCGACGAGCGAGTCGCCAAACCTGGCGTCAAGGTATTGGGCGAATGAGCAGTGCCTCTCTACGGAAGAGTTGCTCCGTGAATTGCGCGCGTCGCGCGACGCATGGCTCGACTCGCCCGCCGACGAAGTGACGCGCCGCTCGCCTCGACAGTTGATTCTCTTGGAACGCCAGCGAACACCGATCTTGGTCAGCAGGAGAGAAAGGCAGGAGAACTGTGATTGCCCGCTCTGCGTGCTCATTGCCAGCCAGTGTCCGGAGTGGGAGCGTTTCAGGCTGGATGACGACTTGTTGACCGACGAGTTTCCACGGTTCTGGGTCGGTGGCAAGACGGACTTCCTCAGGCAACCGAGCGACGGGCAGGAGACAATGTTCGGGTACCCATGTCCGTTCGGAGGTGGGGACGAGGGGGGCGACTCCCATGCCGATGGGGAGTTTTTTTCGCGCCGTCCCGATCCCAACGCGTTCGCTTTTCGGGGCGAACCGCTCCAGCAAGAAGACGATTGGGCCCATGAATGGACCGACGGCTGGGTGGATGACTGGGGCGAGAAGGAGGAATGGCCGCGAGAGGGTGCACGAGGTCCAGAAGCGGGCGAAGGGGACGCGGTGGATGAAGGCGCGGGCGATGCTTCCCGCAGAAGTCGAGCCGACGAGGAGTTCGACGAGGAGTGGCTGGGCGTCGCATCCCGATTCGGCGGGAAAGGTCCTTCCATCGGACTCGGTACACCGCAGGCGGATGCGGGACTGGACCCGGGACGTTCGCCGCACGGCAGCGAACGAATACGAGCAGCGATGCTGCTGGGACCCTGGCGCGGTGTGTACTTCGAGAAGCCCCAGGAGAAGCCTTCGCAGGATTTTCTCGTCTTGCGTTTCGCGGCCTGCTTGACGGAACTGGTGTCCGATTTGCATTCCACGGCGATGCCCTCCACGGCCCCGACGCCGGCCCGGCAGTTGACGGGGCTGTTCCAGAATCTGCTCGATGCCTTGGCCAACGACCGGACCGGCGTGGCCGCCGTGGTCTCGCGATTCTGCGGGACACTCGACGACCTGCCCCAGTCGCAGCCGGAAACGGCCGCCAAGGTGACCGACTTGCAGGAGCAACTATTGGATCTGCTGATGCTGACGCAACCGTGAAGCGGAGGTCGAAACCCGGGGGCTGGCCGAAGCAGGCTGGCCCCGGGGGGGGCGTGGATTGACTTGCGCGAAGCAGGCGTCAGACTGATGCCTCGCCGGGCAAGGGCTGCCAGTCCGCTCCCGGGAGCGAGCAAGTTCACAGGCACAGCAGCTTGGTTTACGGAGCGAATCGGATGGACGGGCAACGTGCAACGTGGCGATTCACCAAGGCATCACGGCGGAAATGGGCAGACTGTCTGGGCAGGCTGGTCCTGCTCGCCACGATCGCTGCTTCCGCGCGGGCCCAAGACCTGGTCTCTCCGGATGACGGCGATCTCGGACTCGCTCGTTCCCTTCGGCAACTCCAGACGAATGCCAGCCTGCTGCATGTGGTGGCCCATCCGGATGACGAGGACAGCGGTCTGCTGGCCTACAGCGCCCGGGGCCTCGGACTGCGCACGATGCTCTTCAGCATCACCCGCGGCGAAGGCGGCGCGAATCTGATCTCCGGGGATTTCTTCGACCGCCTGGGGGCCCTGCGGACGCTTGAACATCTCAAGGCCGCCAGCTACTACGGCAATGAGCTTTTCTATTCGCGCGCGGTGGACTATGGCTATTCCAAGACGCTCACGGAAGCTCGTCGCCAGTGGCAGGAGGGCCAGCCGATTCTGGCGGACCTCGTGGCCGTCATCCGTCGCGAACGGCCGACGATCGTAGTGAGTCGCTTTCGCGGCGACGATCGGGACGGCCACGGGCACCACCAGATGGCAGGAGTGCTTAGCGAGCAGGCGGTTTTGGCGGCGGCCGATCCGAGTCGTTTTCCGGAGCAACTGGCGAGCGGGTTGCGTCCCTGGCAGGTGCGGAAACTCTACAAGGATAACCTGACCCGCGAGGTGCAGGCCAATCCTTCGGCCGCCTGGTCGGTGCGTGTTCCCACGGGCGACTACGATCCGTGGCTGGGGCGAAGCTATGCCCAGGTGGCCCGCTTTGGCCTGGGGTTCCAGCGTTCCCAGGGATTTGGAGGCCATGAGCGCGAGGCGGGGTCCGCCGACGTCTACTATCGACTGGCGCGACGCGACGGCGAGGAGGTGCCGGCGGCGCGCGAAACGTCTCTCCTGGACGGCGTCACAGGAGGACTGGCCGATGCGTGTCCGCTCGATCGCGGCCGGGCGGAGCAGGCAACGCTGGCGACGCATCTGGCGGTGATCGACCAGCGCGTGGCGGACGCGATGCTGGCATTCACGCAGGGAAACCGCGGGCCCCTGCTTCAGGAACTGGTTGCCGGTCATCGCGCGACGCGCGCGGCGCTGCAAAGTCTGCCTGCCTCGCATCTGGCCGAGGGCGACCAGGCGCATCTGCAGCAACTGCTGGAACGCAAGCAGCGACTCTTCGCCCACGCCCTGGCCTGCTGGGCGGGTGTGGAGTTCCGCGCGGAAGCCAACGGCCTGTCCACGGCGGGAGACGCGGCCTCGAATGCGCCGGAGCGTGAGCGAGGTCCGGAACTGCGTCACGCGAATCCAGGTCAGTCGCTGGCCGTTCGTTTGGGCCTGACGCAGCGCGCCCAGGAACCGCTGCGCGTCGTGCGCCTCGAACCGGTCGCTCCCAATGGTTGGAAGGTCGTTTCGCCTTCCTTCGAGCCGACGTCGCTCGCGTACAACCAGACCCGCGAAGTGGTCGGCATCCAGGTGGAAGTGCCCCGCGACGAACTTCCCACGCGTCCGCACTGGTCGCGGGCATCGGTTCGTGACACGCTCTACGCACGCACGCAACCGCTCAACTGCGATCCGTTGCCCCGGCCACCGCTGATGGCCCGAGCCGAAGTGGAGATACTCGGCGAGAAGATCACTTGGGAGCGTCCGGTCGAAGTAGTCTATGCCGATGCCGTTCTCGGCGACGTGCGACGCGACTTGCAGGTAGTGCCCGCCATGCGCGTCGGCTTTTCCCTGGAACATGGCATCTTGCCCGTCGAACGTTCGGAATACGCCGTGGAAGTCCAGGTGGGGTCGCTCCAAAACGGCCCGCGCCGGGGCGCAGTTCGGTTGGAAACGCCGGCTGGCTGGCAGGTTTCGCCTGCCACGGCACCGTTTTCGCTGGAGCGACTCGGTGAAGTCGTTCGCCTGCGATTCCAGGTCACTCGACCGACGGAAGCCCGCGAGGGTACGTTCGAACTGCGGGCAGTTGCGGAGTCGGAGGGCGAACGATTCGACACGGACATGGTCCAGGTGACTGCCCGCGACCTGGGAATCGTCCACTGGTACTCCCCTGCCCTGCACCGAATCCATCTGGTCGACCTGCGTCTGCCCGAAGGCCCACGCGTCGGTTACATCGAAGGGTCTGGCGACGAGGTGGCTGAATCGTTGCAGTGGTTGGGGGTCACGCCCCAGATGCTCGCCGAGTCCGATCTGGCCACCGCGGACCTGTCATCGTTTGATGTCATCCTCGTCGGCGTGCGAGCCTACGCCGTGCGGGAGGATCTCCGCAAGTATAACGGTCGTCTGCTGGCGTTCGTGGAACAGGGAGGCACGCTGATCGTGCAGTACCAGACCCCCGAGTTCGACCAGAATTTCGGCCCCTTTCCCTACTCGATGGGCGACAACCCCGAAGAAGTCAGCGAGGAAGACGCCCCCGTTACGCTTCTCGCACCCGAACATCCGGTCTTCCGCGAGCCGAACCGCATCACCTCCGCCGACTTCGATGGCTGGGTGGAACAGCGTGGATCGAAGTTTTGGTCCACCTGGGATGACCGTTACACGGCGCTTTTGGAGTGCCATGACCACGACCAGTCGCCGCAGCCAGGGGGCTTGCTGATCGCGCACCATGGACGCGGCCTGTATGTCTACTCCGCCTACGCTTGGTACCGCCAATTGCCCAATGGCGTGCCGGGCGCGTACCGAATCATGAGTAATCTGCTCTCGTTGCCGCGCATGAGAAAGTCCGCGAAAGGGCCTGCCAACTGATGAACGCATTCCGCGGGGAACCGGTAGTCGCACCCGTGTCCTGACACCGGTTGGTTGGATGGAAGAAAAAGGCTCGCGCAAAAAAAACACGCCCCTTTCCGACGAAGGGAGCGTGCTCTTGGAGTGGTGGCCCCGCAAGGCCGGACCGCATTTTGCTCTAGGAGCAGAGGGCTCGTTCGACCTACTGCGTCACGCGCACCGTGCGGTGCATGACGCGTCCCGTCCGCGGGCAGCGATAGGATTCGGTCACGAGCCGCGTCGTCGGTGCGTGGTGAGCGGCCGCCGTCGTAGCCTTCACCGGAGCCGGGGGCAGGATCACGCTGTCGATGACGTGGATCACGCCATTCCGAGCCTCGATGTCGGCGGCGGCAATGCCTGCTCCTCCGATCGTCACCTTTCCGTCCTTCAGAGCTACAGGAAGACCGGATCCTTGGGCAGTGGGCAGCGGCGACTTGGCGATAACCTGATCCGAGTAGACGCGACCTGGTACGACGTGGTACTTGAGAATTGACACCAGCTTGTCGCGATTCTCGGGCTTGAGCAGCGAGTCGACCGTGCCGGCGGGAAGCTTCGCGAATGCCTCATCGGTGGGAGCAAACACGGTGAACGGCCCGTCGCTCGCCAGAACGTCACCGAGTCCGGCGGCGGTGGCTGCGGCAAGCAGCGTCTTGAAGGAACCAGCCTTGTCAGCGACGGTCGGGATGTCGTCCGAGACGGGCAGGATCACCTGGTCGATCACATGGATGGTTCCGTTCGTGCAGGCGATATCCGTGGTCACAACCTGCGCCTGGTCGACCTTCACCGAGCTGCCGTCGACGGCGACGGAAACTCGCTGGCCGTTGACCGTGGTCGCATTCGTGAGCTTCACCACTTCGCTCGCCGGCACATTCCCCGGTACGACGTGGTACGTCAGGATCGAGATCAGCTGGCCCTTGTTCTCGGGCTTCAGCAGGGTTTCAACAGTTCCTGCCGGCAGCTTGGCGAATGCCTCATCGGTCGGCGCGAAGACCGTGAAAGGGCCGGGGCCCTGAAGAGTTTCGACCAGACCCGCCGCTTGCAGCGCCGCAGCCAAGGTCTTGAACGAACCCGCATTGACGGCCGTGGTCACGATGTCCGCAGGGGCATCCGCAGCGTGCAGCGAGGGGGCACCCAGGGCCAAGCCGAGGGTAGCGAGGGCAGAACAGAACAAGCGACGCGACAACATGGGCAATCTCCTTGCGGGAATCTGGTAACCGGGATGCCGTCCCGGCCGGGTCTACGAGACCGAACCGAAGCGGGACTGGTTGGATTAACTCGGAAAAGCCCGCATCTCACCTCGCCCGAGAACTGCCCGCCGGAAAACTCGGCTGCCCGATTAGAGGAAGCGGCGGACCGTGATGCCGTCGCATTGCTACACCCGACGCAGACCTGTCCGTCGCGACTTGGAGAAGCGCCCTGAAGGACTCGAGAAGAATTCAAGCAGCGCCCTGGAGGTTCCCAGGCGTCTTCGCGAAGCGGCCAAGCCACTCGGCGGACGCGAGAGCTTAGGAGAAGCGAGGCGTCTTCTGCCACAGCAGGCGGAGGCCATTGAAGACGACCAGGACCGTGCTGCCTTCATGCCCCAGGACGCTCAGCCACAATGGCAGGTTGAAGAAGGAGCCTAGTACCAGCAGGCAGATCATGGCGAAGGCGAAGATCATGTTTTGACGCACGCGCTGGATGGCCACGCGGCTGATCCAGACGGCGAACGGCAGTGATCGCAGGTCGTCGCTCATCAATACCACATCGGCGACCTCCAGCGCGACGTCCGTGCCTGCTCCGCCCATCGCGATGCCCACATCGGCGGCGGAGAGGGCGGGCGCGTCATTGACGCCATCGCCGACCATGGCCACAAGCTGCCCACTATCGGAGAGCGATTTCAGCTGCGTGACTTTCTGGTCGGGGAGCAGTCCCGCGCGGACTTCGTCCACATTCACCTGCGCCGCGATGACGCGGGCGACTCGCTCGTGGTCGCCCGTCAGCATGATGATGCGTTGCATGCCGAGCTGCTTGAGGTGGGCCATCGTCGAAGCAGCTTCCGGTCTCAGCTGGTCCGCGACGCCGACGACGCCCGACATGGGCTCCTCGACCGAGATCACCAGCAGCGCTGTCTCTCCCTGCTCGCGCATGCGGCGAGCCTGCTCGAGCAGTTCCGGTGACGTGGCGATGTTGTGCGACTCGAAGAGCCCTTCGCGACCGACGCCGACCCAGGTTCCGTTCACCCGCGCGTGCACGCCAAGTCCCGTGTGGCTGTGGAAGTCCTGGAGCGAGGCTTCCAGCACCGGAACGCCCCGCGACTCGGCCTCTTGAATGATCGGCAATCCGAGGGGATGTTCACTGTGGCGTTCGACGGCGGCGGCGAGGCCGAGCAGGCGCTGCGGGTTCGCGCCGGGTTCTACCCAGACCTGGGTGACTCCGGGCTTGCCGCGCGTCACCGTTCCGGTCTTGTCGAACGCCATCACTTCGACCTTGCCCAGGTCTTCCACGTGCGCGCCGCCCTTGAACAGGACCCCCTGCCTGCCGGCACGCGCGATGGCGGAGAGCATCACCGAGGGGGAGCTGACGACGACGGCGCAGGGCGAGGCGGCGACCAGCAGCACCATGGCGTGGTAGAACGCGTCAAACCAGGCGTTGTTCTGCAGGAAGCGCGAGCCCAGGAAAACGAGCAGGGCGAGCAGCAGTACGCCGATCACATAGGGACGCTGCCACGATTCCACAAAACGCTGCGTCGGCGTCTTTTGCGCCTGCGCCTCCTGCACCATGTGCACGATGCGCGCCAGCGTCGTGTCGGCGACGGCGCGCGTCATCCGCACGAGCACCGAGCCGGACCCGTTGATGGTTCCCGAATAGACGGTGGCCCCGACGGTCTTGTGGATAGGCTCACTTTCGCCCGTGAGCGTCGCTTCGTCGGCCCACGTTTCGCCGTCGCTGACGATGCCATCCACGGGGAACCGCTCGCCAGGCCTGACCCGCACGATATCGTCCAGTTGCAGCGATTCGATCGACACGCGTTCACCTTCCGTCGAGCCGCCGTTCACACGCAGCGCCTCGCGAGGCCGCAGCTGGATCAACGACTCGATGGAACGCGTGGTGCGGTAGGTTGCGAACGCCTCCAACGCGCCGCTGAGCGAGAACAGGAAGAGCAGCGTGACGCCTTCCAGCCAGTCGCCGATGATGACGGCGCCGATGGCCGCCACGATCATCAGGATATCGACACTCAGAGTGCCCTGCCGCAGGGCGTCCAGGGC
>CAZUJM010000168.1:11222-13082 GCA_964620405.1 uncultured Pirellulaceae bacterium
TGAACGCGGGGCCGATGCCCCCCGCAAGGCAGGCTCCGGTGATGGCGGCCATGGCCAGCGGATGGCTGGCCGGAAAACCGGACCGGATCAGCAGGTAGCCGACGAGGCCGAGCAGCACGCAGACTCCGGTCGCCACCGCTTCGCCCCATGGCAACTGGGCCTCTGGCTTTCTTGCAACCCCGCTGGCAGACATGGTCGAAGGCTCCGGCTCGATGATCGGTGTTTCTGCACGTGCTGAGAACAGCTTCGTCTGGCCCATGATCATAACGCGGACGCATCATCCATGGCAGTGGATGCCCGCACGGACCCGCACCGGAAGGCTTGAGCGAGCGATGGAGGAGGTCACCAAGTGTCCTTCGTAGTCATCCTGCCACGGACTTCTGCTGCCGCCCGCGGAGGGCGGCGTGACTGTCCGCACTTCGCGCGGAGAGCTACACTGACATCTCAAAAGCGGGTTTCCATTTTCGGCGGCGGTTCGCGGGATGTTCCTCGGATGTACGAGAGGTAACTCGCGGCCGGCGCGAGGCTCCTCGCGTAAGATTCCGCCGCGTGTTTGCTGATGGGCGATGCGGCACATGGGGTGTTGCTGAGGTTGGAGGCTCTGATGACAGCCGGGCATCCCGGGGCGATCTTTCCGCGGAAACTGCTGCGCGGCGAAGCGTTTGGCGATCCACGACAGGAGCATGCGGACGCGCTGCGGTCGGAGTCCTTGCGGTCGATTCCGGAGGTGATGGACCGCTGGGCGACGAACGCAGGCGGCCTGTCCCAAGCCGAGGCGGATCGTCGGCTGCAACTGCATGGGCCCAACGTGTTGGCGAAGGACCATCGGCCTAGTGTGCTCCGTCTGCTCCAGGTCGCCTTCTTCAATCCGCTGGTTCTGCTGCTGGCCGTCCTTGGCCTGGCGTCGTTCGCGACGGGCGATGTCCGCGCCGGGAGTCTCATCGTTTTGATGATTGGCCTGGGCGTGGGGCTTCGCCTGTTCCAGGAAGCACGAGCGGGTAGTGCCGCGGCGCGGCTGAAGTCGCTGATTGCCGTCTCGGCCACTGCGCTGCGCGACGGCGAGTCGCGGGAGATTCCCGTCAGCCAACTGGTTCCCGGAGATGTCGTGCAGTTGGCTGCCGGCGACATGGTGCCCGCCGATCTGCGGCTCGTGTCCGCGCGGGACCTGTTCGTGGTGCAGAGTTCCCTGACCGGAGAGAGCTTTCCGGTCGAGAAGGCCACGGACCACGAACCCGATGGGGACAAACCCTGTCTGGAACTGTCGAACATGGCCTACCTGGGGACGAGCGTGGCGACGGGTTCCGCGACAGGCGTGGTGGTAGCCACGGGGGCGAGTACCTACCTGGGAAGTGTCGCGGAGTCACTCGCCGAGGAGGAGCCGCCGTCGGCCTTCGATCGCGGCGTCGAGCGTTTCACCTGGCTGATGGTTCGCCTGGTATCGGTGATGGTGCCGCTGGTGTTCCTGGTGCATGGAGTGACACGCGGAGACCGGGTCAACGCGTTCTTTTTCGCGATCGCCGTGGCCGTGGGGCTTACCCCCGAAATGCTGCCCATGATCGTCTCCGTCTGCCTGTCGCAAGGCGCGCTCGCCATGAGCCGTCGGAAGGTGATTGTCAAGCATCTGGCGTCCATCCAGAACCTGGGGGCGATGGACGTGCTATGCACCGACAAGACGGGAACACTGACCTGGGATCGTGTGATCCTGGAGCGGCACTGCGACGTGATGCTTCGCGAAAGCAACCGCGTGCTGGGACTGGCCTACCTGAACAGCCACTTCCAGACGGGCCTGCGGAATGTCCTGGACCACGCCGTGCTGGCCCATGTGGAAACGCATGCTGACGCGCGGGTGCCGGACCATGC
>CAZUJM010000169.1:0-245 GCA_964620405.1 uncultured Pirellulaceae bacterium
CCACCGCTGCGCGGCCAGCTTTTGGGGCCCCGCGGACACGCATCCAATTCCGCATGAAAGGTTGGGGGACTTCGCACCATGCGTAAGCCGGTGCCTATCCTGGTGAGCATTCTGGTGGCCGCTGTGGCCTGGATCTTCTTCAAGAATTTCCGCCTTGCCGGCCTCGACTCGATTCGCGTCGAACCGCGCGTGGCCTCGGCCCCCGCTGCGCAGGCCACCGCGCCGGCCCAACCGGCGCCCGTGAA
>CAZUJM010000169.1:255-13020 GCA_964620405.1 uncultured Pirellulaceae bacterium
CACCGCCGCCGCGTCGGCGCCCGCCGAAGATCCCGATCGCGGGCCGCGGATTCGTATCGCGACGTTCAACGCCCAAGCGCTCAATCCCACCAAGATTCGCAAGCCCCAAGTCCTAGATCTGCTGGCCCGCATTGGACGTCAGTTCGACGTACTGGCCCTCCAGGAGATCGAATCCGAAACGGACGATATCCTGCCGCGACTGGTCAACCTGATGAACAAGACCGGGGAGCAGTACGACTACGCGATCGGTCCCCGCGTCGGCCCCAAGGAGGCGCGACAGCAGTACGCGTTCGTCTTCAATCGCCGCACAATCGTGATCGACCGAAGTGAACTGTACACGGTCGAGGATCCGCAGAACCTGCTGACGTACGAGCCATTCGTGGGCTGGTTTCGCGCCAACGGACCGCCGGCCAGTGAAGCCTTCACCTTCTCGCTCGTCAATTTCAAGATCGACCAGGCCACGGCTCTGCAGGAGCGAACGTATCTGGTCAACCTGCTTTCCGCCGTGCGCAACGACGGCCGGAACGAGGACGACGTGATTCTCGCGGGAGACCTCCAGGGCGCGCCCGGAGCGCTCGGCGACCTGGATCGCGTTCCCGACCTCGTCTTCGCTGTCCGTGACGTGCCCACCGACGTGTCAGGCACCACGGCCTGGGATAACGTCGCGTTCCAGAAAGACGCGACGGGCGAATTCTCCGGCGACTCGGGCGTCTTCGACTTCCTCCGCAAGTACAACCTGTCGATGGAACAGGCGATGGAGGTCTCCGACCACCTGCCCGTCTACGCCGACTTCCTGATTTTCGAAGGCGGCCAACCGGGGCGCGTGGCCACGCGGCCGGACGCCGAAACCGTCAGCCCCGATCGCCGCTGATCGGCAGTTCGCTGGCCGCCGCCAGGCCAGTAACGCGCCAGTAACGCGCCAGTAACGCGCCAGCGACCAGGCCGCGAACGCCCGCCGCAGCGGACGCGCCGCCAGTCTCTTTCACCGAGAGGCCTGGTCGGTCTTCTTGTCGAGCGACCAGCCGACGGGTTGGGTCCAGGCCTGCTGGCGTTGGCCGGCGAACGACGGATTCTCCGGCGCGAGGCTCGAGGTGACGACGGCGCGGACATAGAGTTCATTGCCCTGCAGGGTGTAGCGGGGCTGGAGGCCTTCGACGACGGCCAGCACCTTGCCGATGTCGCGGGAGTATTTCCGAGAGTAACGGCCCTCGCCCTGGGCGGGCCGTTCAACCGTCTCGCCCGCTGTGTCCACTCCCCGCAGCGTACCGATGAATTCGGTCCGGTAGGTCGCCTCCCCGTTCGGCTCGATCTGCAGTTCCAGCGTCCGCGTCCCGCCGTCGTAACGGACATCGCGCAGCGCGACACCGCTGGACGCGTAGCAGTCGCCCGCCTTCACCGCCTTCACGATGTGCTCGGGCGTCAGGTGGGTCGCCCGCACCATCGTCCAGCCGCGTCCCGGGCTCGCGCCGTCCGCGCGTCCATGGTAGTGATGGCTGTCGTCGGTGGCGATGCCGAACAGCGGCGCGGCCTGCAGGTCGACCAGACGGATCGTGTTGGCGATGTCCCACATCCGCTCCGTGCCGGGCCGCAGGTCGTCCCCGCGATGGTTGATGCCGGGATGGCCGTTGTAGACTTCGAAATGCCGTTCCAGTACGGCGTGCGCGATATCGTGGGCGGTGATCGCGTAGCGGAAGTTAGGATGGTTCAGGTGAGCCAGGATCTCGCGTCCCGCCCGCTCCGCCTGCTGCTCCACCGCCCGCAGGTTCTTGTTGATCGCTTCCACCACCGACGAACCGCCGACAGGAGGCAGCACGTCGCGGAGATTGCTCGCGTTGATGTGCACCGGCACCCCCTCGGCCTCGTCGCTGATCTCCTCCGCCGGAATCAGCAGGAACTTGCCACGCTCCTCGACCAAAGCCCGGAACTCGTCCAGCGGCTTCAGGCGGAACTCCCGACCAGCGCCCTCGCCCCGCGTGTCCACCCAGGCGTTGCCGAATCGGGCCACATAGCGGTCGACCACCCCGTCGCCGCCACGTCCGCGAATGTCGGACTCCTTGTGCCAGCGCATGCCTTGGGACAACACGTTGTGATCGGTCAGTGCCAGGAAGTGGTAGCCCCGCGTGCGATACCACTCGGCCACCATCTCCGGGAAATCGTCCCCGTCGCTCCACAACGAATGCGTGTGCAGATTCCCTTTCCACCAGCGAGGCGTCGCGTCCGCCGGAATCACCTCGTCGGCCGTCACCACGCGCGGCAAGACCAGGACAAGGAAAAGGAAAACCGCGAGGCGGCGAAACACCAGCATCCTCCAATCCGCTTTCGGCATGATGTCACTCCCAGGGATCTCAGCAAGTCAGGATGCCCGCGGAACGTCCAACGCGTCCGCGGCGCGCAGGTCCCGCACCCCAAACCGGCGAGGATAGCCGCCCCAGCACTCCCCTGCCATCCGGGGCCCCCGATCGAACGCGCGAAAGTCGGAAAACTTCATGGCCGCCAACCGACAGGCGATAACAGAAAGACGCGGACGGCCCGCGGACGGCCCGCAGACGGATCGGCACGCGCCGACGTCAGCCGTCACTCCATGGATTCGTCCAGTCGCCCCACTCCTCCAGATACTGCCGATAGGCAGCCGACCGGTCGCTGCGTTCCTCCAGCCAGGCCTTCGCGTACTGAATCACTTCACGCTCCTGCTCCAACGTCAACTGCCCCAGCAGCACGCTGGTGCGGAGAAACACGAAGTAGGTGTCGAGCACATCGCAGCGGCAGTAGTCGTTGATCTGGGCCAGCTCCCCCTGGTGGTACATGTCCTGCACCATGAAGCCCTTGACGTCCATCTTGCCGGGTTTGCCAAGCAGGTTGGCGGCCAGGTTGAGCCCGCCGTTGAAGCGGGTGGCGCCGTAGTTGACCAGCAGGTCCTGCAAGTCCAGATGCGACTCCAGGTTGTACCGGTTGCGGGGCTGGTCGTAGGTGCGTTCCTTGAGGCCGAACCAGTTCTGGAGCGACACGCCATAGCGGAAGGCGGCGAGTTCCAGCAGCGGGATGTCGAACGAGCGTCCGTTGAAACTCACCAGCGTGGGGCGTTTGTAGCGTTCCCATCCGCGCCAGAATTTCTGGGTGATCCAATGAGGCCGAAAGCTGGGTTCGTCCAGCAGGACAATATCCTGCAGACGGTAGTCGGTGCCCACCTTGGCCGCCACCACCGAGACCGGGATGTGGAAGGTGTAGGGAATGAAGTCCGATCCGTTGGCCTCCAGCAGTTCGGCTCGGTAACGAGCGATCGCATCCTCGGGAGACAATCCCTCCTGGGGATACCGGACCTGCGAAACCAAGTGCCCGTCCGCCACGCTCTCGACATCGAACACCAGATAGCGGACACTCGACTCGGTCACGGATACATCTCCTTCTCGAGGGTCCTTCTCGAGGGTCCTTCTCGAGGGTCCTTCTCGAGGGTCCTTCTCGACCATTTTCCTCGGCAGATCCCCTCGACCAATCTGCCCGACGGATCTGTCGGAACGTGACACCCGGCCACTCGGCCAACCGGCCACTCGACTGCTTTTGCTTTTTGCGTCAAGCTGATAACGTAACACGCAGGGTCGCGGGTTGATACCCGCGCGGGACCGTCCAACGGTTCCCGGGCCTGATCTGCCCCGGGACCCAGTGCCCCGGGACCCAGTGCCCCGGGACCCAGTGGCCCAGATGCGGAGCGGAGCACGGCCCAGGAAGCGGCCCCGAAAGCGGCCCGGATTCCGGCGAGCGTCACTGCAACCTGCCAACGCCCCGTTGCCGTTGCGTTGCCCGCTCGAGGGACGAACGGCCGCGCGGGATTCGCGACGGGGAACTATCTCCTGACAACGGGGTGCCTTTGCCCCCATGACCAGTGCCCCCCAGACAACTACCACCCAGACAAGCGGCCCGATGACAAGCGAACGACTGCTGCAACGGTTCCTGCGTTATGTGGCCATCGATACGACGGCCAACGACGAAACGTCCGACTATCCGAGTTCGCCCGGCCAGTGGGTGCTGGGGAGCCTGTTGATGGAGGAACTGAAGTCGATGGGATGGACGGACGTTTCGCAGGACACGCATGGCCTGGTGGTGGCCACACTGGAGTCCAACGTGTCCGGCCCCGCGCCGACCGTCGTGTTCAACTCCCACCTCGATACATCGCCCGAGATGCCCGGCCTCGATGTGCGGCCGCAGGTGATCCGCAACTACGCCGGAGGCGACATCCTACTGCCCAACGGTACGGCGGTCATCCGAGTCGCCGATAACGAGGAACTCACGGACCTGCTAGGCTGCACCCTCATCACCACCGACGGCAACACGCTACTCGGCGGCGACGACAAAGCGGGCCTGGCAATCCTGATGGAACTGGCCGAACGGCTGCGTGAACAGCCCGTGCCCCACGGCCGCATCCGACTGCTGTTCACTTGCGACGAAGAGATCGGCCGCGGGGTCCAGCATGTGGACCTGGGGCGACTGGAGGGACAGGTCTGCTACACCATCGACGGTCCCTCGGCGGGACAGATTGATGTCGAGACGTTCTCGGCCGATCTCGTCACGCTGGTCTTTCGAGGCGTCAATATCCACCCGTCGATCGCCAAGGGACGGATGGTCAACGCACTCAAAGCGGCCGGTGCGTTCCTGGACCGACTGCCCCGCCAGGAACTGTCCCCCGAAACCACCTCGGATCGCGAAGGCTTCCTGCATCCGTACTCGCTGTCCGGAGGCGTGGCCGAAGCGACGCTCAAGGTGCTGCTGCGCGATTTCGACACCCCGCAGCTTCGCGTCCATGAAGGGCGATTGCGGGTGCTGGCCGACGAAGTTATCGGCCAGTTCCCAGGCCTGGCCATCGACGTCAAGGTGACGGCCCAGTATCGCAACCTGGGCGACGGGCTGTCGAAGGAACCGCGAGCCGTGCTGTTCGCCGAACAGGCCTACGAACGCCTGCAACTCCCCTGCCAGCGTTCCATCATTCGCGGCGGCACCGACGGCTCGCGCCTCACCGAACTCGGACTGCCCACGCCCAACCTCTCGTCCGGACAACATAACCCACACTCCAATCTCGAATGGGCCTGCCTGGACGAGATGGAACAGACGGTGCAGGTGCTGCGCGAACTGGTGCAGCTTTGGGCCACCTCCCGCTAGCGAAGCACGTTCGGGCGCCGTGCGCGGAATGCCGAGCCAGCAACGTGATCGCCTGCGGACGCGGACAGTGCGTACAGGACGCGTCCGGACCGCATTCAGAACCACTCCCGTGCTAGCGGAACACCGTCTTCCAGGGCTGCTGGGCCACTTCTCGACGGCGCGCACGGAGTGAAGCCTACTTTCAGTAAATCTAGGCGCAAATTCGCGCCGAAGTAGTCTTTGCAGTGCGGGTTACCCGCGCGAGTTCGCTGGCGTCGGCTTTCGTGTGTCGTCTTCAATTTCGTCCTGGCGGTGGCGACGGTGGGCGTCCGGCCTTTCTCGGGACCGGCAAACTGGCCCATCGAAAAGCGGTCACCACCGTTCCTAGCCAAGGAAGACGTGATTCGTGTACAAGATCGCCTTCATCGTACCGGCCGTTGGCTGTCAGGAGACGCTGGACGAGACGCTCGTCTCGATCCTCGAGAATCGCCCCGGGGACTGCCAGGTACTGGTCCCCCATGCGGCGAACTACCGCGACCCGTATGACCTGCAGGAGGAGGTACGGTTTGTCGAGCATGCGAGCAGCGACCTCGCTTCGCTGCTGAATGCGGGGCTGGAGGCTTCGGAAGCCGAGATCGTGCAGATCGTCTGCCCGGGCGTGGTGGTCTGCGAGGGCTGGACGGACGCCGTGCTGGAACGCTTCGACCACGATGCCAGCCTGATGTGCGTATCGCCGGCGGTCTGGCAGACCGAACGCCCGGATCGCCTGCTGTCGGTTGGCCTGCGCAGCGCCCGCTCCGGCCGACGCGCCGCCGTGGGCCGCAATCGAACGGCCGATGCCGCGGGACGACTGCAAGGGGCGGGACGACTGACGGTCGACGGCCCCCTGCTGCACGCCGGCTTCTATCGCCGCCAGCTGTTCGCCGAAATCGGTGGATTCAACGCGCAATTCGGCCCGCAGTGCCTCGACATGGACCTCGCGGCCCGGATGCGGGATGCCCAGCTGCGTTGCGAAGTGGAACTGCAATCGCCCCACCTGCTGACGGCCCTGCCCGTACTGCAAGGCTTCAAGCCAGCCCGCCAGATGGAACGGCTTTTCTGGGAGTACGCGGGACAGCGGGGCCTGGTCGGCTCGCTGCTGCTCCACGGTCCCGCGGTGGCGATCGACACGCTTCGGCAGCTGCCGTCGCCCGCCGTGCTGACGTCGCTGCTGGGCCGCATGGCCGGGGCGTTGCAAGGAATCTTCACCAACACCCGCGCGCCCGAACTGAAGCTCGACCAGGCTGCGGCAACCGGCGAGGCTCCGGCCACGCTGCGGATCGAAGACGCTCCGGCACGCCGCCAACGCACCCAGGCCACGGAAGCGCACGGTCGCAGCCGAGCGGCCGGCTGACGCTAGCGCCCGTCTCGGCGCGACGCCGCTTCCCCAACGAAAAAACCCGCTCGTCTCACTGCGAGAAGCAGGAAACGAGCGGGTCGTGAAGTGGTAAGGCTTGATTCGCCGCGTGCCCATCCTGCGAAAAGCAGGGCATCCAGCAGCTAGGGAGCTCCGTCCGCCACGGGGATCTTCGTCGAAGTCTCGATCTCCGGCCGCTCGGCGCGGCGAATCAGGATCTCTCCGTCAGCCGCGGCTCCCGGCATCACTCGTCCTGCAGACCCCGTGGTGTCGGCAACAGGCGATGGCGTGGCGTTCGTCTCCGCACCCGCCAAGCCCTCTGCACGCTCCAGCCGATCCGCGGCATCGCTGCGACGACGTGCGTTGGAGCGGTCGTCCAGCTGCTTGACCGGATAGCAGAGTTCCCGCAGCGAGAAGAACAGACGCAGGGCTCCGTGATCGCCCTCGATGCTCGCGAAATGCGTGGTCAGCTGGTCCAGCTTCCCGCGACCCGCAGGCCAGCGAACGCTCAGCACCTTGGCGCAGTCGTCGAGCAACTGGTAGACCCGCGCCCGCGTCACCTCCAACTGCCGAGCCTGCTCCCGCACGCTGCGGGCCGGTCCCGACAACCCCAGACGCTCGGATGCCAACCGGTGCACGGTGTCGCCCGAGTCGACTTCCAACTGCTCCAGCAACGGCGTCACGAATCGCTCGCGCACCTCCTCCTCGCTGGGAAGACGGTCGCTTTGGAGACACGCATCCACCCATTGCTGGATCTCGCGGATTCGCGGCGCCGTCAGCGCCTCGCGCACCCCTGCCTCCGTGGCCACGCCCTGCATGGCGTGATAGACCGCGTGGAACACCTCCAGCACGCACCGGACGCGTTTCTCGCCGTGGGTCCGCAGCGCGCGGATCTCGTCCACGGTCAGGTCGAGGTAGTTGCGGAGCGGAGCGTTCCAGATCACCGTGGGGAGGCGCTGCAACGAGGGAGCCAACCGGCCCAGGCACTCATCGGCAATGCCGCGTCGCCGGACCGCCTCGCGCCACTCGCTCCACAACGCTTCAGACACCATCGACGGATCAAACTTCTGCCAGTCGACCGCACCGCTCGTCACCGGAGGCTGGCCGTCGCCCGATGCGACCACCGCCACGGCCGTCGGCGGCTCGTCTCGCGTCGCGCGGAAAAGCAACGTCACCAGTGAGTTGATCTTCTTCTGGCCAATCCCGGGCGTCGCGGAAAGATCCGAAAACGAAGACGCCAGCAGGTGCTCCAAAGTGCGATCCAAGAAGGCCAGCGGCAGACGCCGATCGCTGGGCAGCACCCAGTGACGCAGGGGCTTCGACAACCGATCCGCGAACTGATCCTGCAGCAGGGTTCGGCGCACCTCGTCAAACTGAGAACTGAGCCGATACTCTTCTCCGAAACTCGATCTGCTCATAGCGATGCCTTTATACTGTGCCCGCGTGTTCCGTGGTCGAGCGACCAGGCCGCCCGACCCCGACGACGCGACAGGTTCCCGTCCGTGTTCTCACCCTCCGTCCTGACGCCGCCGCTTCCTGCCTGCGACAAGACGCCGTCGACCGAGACCGCAGGCCACGAACCAGCGCCCTAAGCAACTGGCCCCGTCGCACTCAAGTCACGCTCGATGCAAACTCGCCGATGGTGGACCGCAAATCCCGCAGCGTCAACCAGCACACGGCTACCGCGCGCCACTCCAACGCCCGAAATGAAACGGATGGACGAAGAATCCGAACCTCTCCTCGACGCCTGACTTCGCCGGAGCTACCGCTGCACCGCTTCCAACGGACAAGCGAAGTAGGACTTTCCCTAACCGTCAATGATCGATTTGTTTTCTTGACCGATCGCGTCATTCTTAGGACTGACCTCCGGACCGTCAAGCGTCGTGACAACCGGAACGTCAAGATTTATTTACCAATGGACGACCGCCGCGTCGCGCGACCAAATCACGGATTACGGCTCAAATCAAGGCTGACAATCGAGTTAAGTCGCCCCGGACACCACCCGATGCGAGAGGGAGGCGTACGCAAAAAAATTCGTTTTTCGCAATAGACAAACCGAAGCTGTCCTCAGGTGTCTCTTGGACTTAGCCCCAACTCGAGGTGGGGCCTCCGCATGAGGTCAGCGTGGTGCCAGCTCCCGTTGGTGAGACCACCTTGGGCCGACGAGATTCGTCTACAAAAAAACAGTCGTTCACCATCCGCTTGGCGTACTATCGAGGGAGCGGACCGATACGGACTTTGCTTCGTGGGAGGCGCGACGCATCGTTGCAGGCGTCCTTGGGATCTTCCCGCTTCCTGTCGCTGCCACTCCACCTTCAACCTGCCGACCCAACGATGCCCGACCTGATTGCCCAAGGCCCCGAACGCGCGCAGCGGTGGCGTCGCCATCTACCGGAGGACGGCGCGTCTCGCTGGCTTGGACGGCAGCACGCGGACTGGCTGGTTCCCTGGGACGCTTGCGTTTCGCGCCGGCACGCGCGCCTCACCTGGCGATCTTCGGAACTGGAAGTGGTGGTCGAGCCAGCGGCGACGAACGAAGTTTTCATCGACGGCCAACCGCGGCGTGAGTTCCGCCTGCGAACGGGCCAGCATTTCGTGATCGGCGATACCAGTTTCACGCTGGTCGACCATCGAGCCGAACTGTCGCTCGACGTTCCCCCACCCCGGGACCAGCAGACGTTCACGGCGGAGATGTTGCGGCGACGACCGTTCCGACATGCCCAGGCGCAGATCCAGGCGATGCTGCGCCTGCCCGAAATCCTCACCAGTGGACCGCGGGACGATGGGCTCTGGGCGCAACTCGTCAATCTCCTGCTGACAAGCATTCCGCAGGTCGAAGCCGTGGCCGTCGTCCGCTCTTCCGCCCCGGCGCACTCGCCCGCGCGGACTCCATTCACCATGTCACGCGATACCGAAACCGGCGCGTCGCCTGGAGGCGGTGCGTTGGCCGCTGGCCCGCCTTCGACCGCATGGGATATCGTGCATTGGGATCGCGCCGCCGAATCGGCAGACGCCTTCCGTCCCAGCATCCGGCTGCTGGAGGAGGCTCACCGGACCGGCCAGAGCGTCGTGCACCGCTGGCGTGCGGAGCCGTCGGCGGCGGACGCGCACGGGTTCGGCTGGGCCTTCTGCACGCCCGTGCCCGGCCAAGCCTGTCGAGGCCAACTGCTGTACTTGGGCGGAGGTCCGGCGGGTTCAACGCTGACCACGCAGGACGACCTGCTGGATTCGCTGAAGCTGACCGAGTTCGTGGCCTCGGTCACCGGCAGTCTGTGCGACTACCGCGACCTGCAGCGGCGCGACGCGGCGATCGCGCCTTTCTTTTCTGCGCCGGTGCGGGACGCGTTGGTGAGGATGAATCCCGAGGAGGTGTTAACGCCGCGTGAAGCGGAAGTGACGGTGCTGTTCTGCGACCTCCGCGGCTTCTCGCGCCAGAGCGAACAGTCGGCGGGCAACCTGCTGGGACTGCTGGACCGGGTGAGCCAGAGCCTGGGCATCGCCACCCGCGCGATCCTCGACTCGGGAGGCGTCATCGGCGACTTCCATGGCGATGCGGTGATGGGATTCTGGGGCTGGCCGTTGCCGCAGGAGGATCGCTGGCGTGAGGCCTGCCGCGCGGCGCTGGCGATCGAGCAGGCGTTTGGCGAACTGGCCGCGACGCCGGGACATCCGCTGACCGGTTTTCGCGCGGGCGTGGGCTTGGCCAGCGGCCCGGCGGTGGCGGGTCGGATCGGCACAACCGACCAGGTGAAGATCACCGCCTTCGGCCCCGTGGTGAATCTCGCTTCGCGGTTGGAAGGCATGACACGCCATCTCGGCGCGTCGATCCTGCTGGACGAAGCCACGGCGCAGGGCGCGGGCGGAACCGATCGGTCGGCCCCCGGACTTCTCCGCCTCGTCGCCACCATCCGCCCCCACGGACTGAATGCTCCCCAGCGAATCTACGACCTGCGACTCGACGACGACGGGAAGCTCACCGCTTCGAATCCGCTCTTCCAGGAAGCGCGAGTGCTCTTCGAACGAGGCGATTGGCCGCAGGCGACCGGCCTGTTCGAACAGCTTCCCGGCGGCGATCCCTGCCGGGATTTCTACCTCGCCCTCCTCCGCCGACACGCCTCGCGGGCGCCCGAGGCCTGGGACGGCGTGATCGAACTGGACGGCAAATAACCACCCACCCGGCAAGCTCGCGGCGCGACAATCGCGATCCGCCTACTGGTGCGGGTCGGCATAGATGCGAGCCGTCGCGCGGACTGCCGCGATTTCGCTCTCCCGTCGCTCCGCACATCCCTCGAAGGCCGCGACCACGATATCCCGCGTCTCTTCCGCGGAATCGGTGACATTCAGCAGGTTCAGGTCATGCGCGGAGATATTGCCGCGCACCATGACTGTATCACGGAGCCAGTCGAGCAGGCCTTTCCAGTATTCGGATCCGTACAGCACAACGGGGAAGTTGTGGATCTTGCCCGTCTGGATCAGCGTCAAGGCCTCCATCAGCTCATCAAGCGTCCCGAAGCCTCCCGGGAAGATCACGAAGGCCTGGGAATACTTGACCAGCATGGTCTTGCGCACGAAGAAGTACCGGAACTCGACACTGCGATCGCAGAACGGATTCACATGCTGTTCGAACGGCAGCTCGATATTGAGCCCGATCGACTTGACCTTCGCGGCGCGGCCGCCTTCGTTGCCCGCCTGCATGATGCCAGGACCGCCGCCGGTGATGATGGCAAAACCGCTCTCCCCCAACAGACGCGACGTCTCGACCGCCGCCGAGTAGTAGGGATCCTCGACCACCGTGCGGGCCGAGCCAAAGATCGTCACCGCCTTCTTGATCCCCGCCAGGTTATCGAACCCGCGCACAAACTCGCTCTGGATCCGCATCACGCGCCACGGATCGGTGTGGCGGAACGAATCGTCCACCGTCGTCTTGAGGAAGTGTTCGTCGGCCGTCTCTTTCTTGATCGTACCCATGCTTGTCCTTTCCCCTGTCGAGCCGAGACCGGAGGTCCTGGCCGCGATCCCGATCCAGCCCCCGCCGGGCTCGATCGTTCGAAAATACCAGGCCGCCTGCGGAAACCATAGCTTCCGCGAACGACCGCGTGGGGCGTCGCGCGTCGCCTAGCCGGCACGCGTCACCAGGCAATCCAGAACCTGTTCCACGCAAGGCCCCAGCACGTCTACGTTGTAGCCGCCTTCCAGCAGACCGACGACTCGGGACTGGCAGAATTCCTCCGCCAGCTCCAGCACCGTTTCCGCCAGCGGACGAAAGTCCTCGGTTTCCAGCCCCAGGGACCCGATCGGATCAAGGCGGTGGGCATCGAAGCCGGCGCTCACCAGGACCAGTTCGGGACGCACCCGGGCCGCGAAGTCCATCAGCGTGTCGCGGAAGGTGCGGAGGTATTCCCGCCGCGTGATGCCGAACGCGAGGGGCACGTTGCAGGTGTAACCGAGGCCGTCGTCGCGGCCCGTCTCGCGTGCGTCGCCGGTGAACGGGTAGAACGGCGAGCGGTGGATCGAATAGAAGCCGACTTCATCGGTGTCGTAAAACGCATCCTGGGTTCCGTTCCCATGATGGACATCCCAGTCCACGATGAGGACTCGCTGGAGTCCAAGTTGCCGGAGGGCGAAGCGAGCGGCGACGGCGACCGAGTTGAAGAGGCAGAAGCCCATGGGCGCGTGGGGCAGCGCATGGTGGCCTGGAGGACGCAACAGGCAGAAGGCATTGGGATTCCGTCCCTGGACCACACGCGCCACGGCATCGCAGGCCGCGCCGACGGCCATCGTCGCGGCCTGGTACGAACCGCTGCTCACCACCGTATCGGCTTCGACGCGCCCGCCTCCCCGCGCGGCCACTTCGCGGATGTTCGCGAGATGCTCCGGCGTGTGCACCAGGCCCACCGTTGCCGGATCGGCCGCCGTCACGGTCGGATGTTCGCACCGATCCCAAAGGGACGTGCTTTGCAGATGGGCCACCACGCGGCGCAACCGTTCGGCGCACTCCGGATGCCGGCCCGTATCATGCTCCAGAAACGCCGGGTCGTAGTACAGCAATGAACGGCCCATGGGCTACTCGCCCGCCGAACCGTCCGGCCCCGTGTCCTTGCGGCGTTGGAAGAACTGCTGGAGGTCCGAGAAGGTGCGCATCGGCTCCTGCCCCTTCGCCATCGCATCGGTGATCGGCACCACGGGCTTCGGAGGACCCTTGGGCTTGGTGAACTTCGGCCGGCCTTGGCCCTGCTGCGGTC
>CAZUJM010000170.1:0-293 GCA_964620405.1 uncultured Pirellulaceae bacterium
AAAAACGACGCGTGTAGACCCCGCTCGCCCGCTTTCCCGAGCGGCCGGCCGATCCGCCGCCGCTCGGTGATCCCCCAACCAACTTCCACTGAACACGTTCCTTCGACTCGCGCCACGCCCGTCCCGGACCCGTCCGGCCGCGCGGCGATTGGATGGCGGACGGCCGCTCAGCCCGGCCCGACGCCCTGCACCGCACATATCCCGTTCCGCTGACATCACGAAACAGGAGCAAAGGCATGACAACCGGCGATAGTTCCTCTTACGATCGGATCAACGATTACGCCTCGGTGAAG
>CAZUJM010000170.1:303-11897 GCA_964620405.1 uncultured Pirellulaceae bacterium
GGAGTTGCTCACCGTCAAGAGCGACGACGTGGAGGGGCGCACGAAGATCTACGAGAGCATGGTGAAGGGCGAGAACACGCTCGAGGCCGGCACTCCGGCGAGCTTCGACGTGCTGACGAACGAAATTCGTGGTCTGGGTCTCAACATGCAGCTGGAAAAAAGGAGGATCTGACCCATGAGTATCGGTGAAGCCACCTACGATCGCGTCAACGATTATTCGGCCGTCAAGATCAGCCTGGCCCGGCCGCACGACATCCGCAGCTGGTCGTTCGGCGAGGTCAAGAAGCCCGAGACGATCAACTACCGGACCTATCGCCCTGAGAAGGACGGCCTGTTCTGCGAACGGATCTTCGGACCCGAGAAGGACTGGGAGTGCGCGTGCGGCAAGTACCGCGGCATGAAGTACAAGGGCATGATCTGCGACCGCTGCGGCGTGAAGGTGACGCACAGCCGCGTCCGCCGCAAGCGCATGGGCCATATCGAACTGGCCGCGCCCGTGGTCCACATCTGGTTCTTCAAGGCCATGCCCAGCCGGCTGGGCAACCTCCTCAGCATGAAGACCACCAGCCTGGAGAAGGTCATCTACTTCCAAGACTATGTGGTCGTGAACCCCGGTGACACCGACCTCGAGGCCCAGCAGCTGCTCACCGAGGAAGAGTACCGCGAGGCCCGCGCGCAGTACGGCGACACCTTCGAAGCCGACATGGGCGCCGAAGCCGTCCGGAAGCTGCTCTGCAACCTCGACCTCGTGAAGCTGTCCGAGGAGCTGCGAACCGAGCTGCACGAGACGAACGCGAAGCAGAAGAAGAAGGACCTGATCAACCGGCTGAAGATCGTCGAGGCGATCCGTGACAGCGACAACCGTCCGGAGTGGATGGTGCTGGACGTGATCCCCGTGATCCCCCCGGACCTCCGCCCCCTCGTGCTGCTCGATTCAGGCAACTTCGCCACCAGCGACCTGAACGACCTGTACCGCCGCATCATCAACCGCAACAACCGGCTCCGGAAGCTCGTCGACCTCAACGCGCCGGAAGTCATCATCCGCAACGAGAAGCGGATGCTGCAGCAGTCGGTGGACGCGCTGTTCGACAACAACCGCTGCAAACGGCCCGTGCTGGGCAGCAGCAACCGCCCGCTCAAGTCGCTCACCGACATGATCAAGGGCAAGCAAGGTCGTTTCCGCGAGAACCTGCTCGGCAAACGCGTCGACTACTCCGCGCGCAGCGTGATCGTCGTCGGCCCCAACCTGAAACTGCACCAGTGCGGCCTCCCCAAGAAGATCGCCCTGGAACTCTACCAGCCCTTCATCATCCGCAAGCTCAAGGAGATGGGCCACGCGGACACGATCAAGAGCGCCAAGAAGATGCTGGAGCGGAAGGACGAGGAGGTGTGGGATATCCTCGAAGCCGTCATCCAGAACCACCCGGTGCTGCTCAATCGCGCCCCGACGCTGCACCGCATGGGCATCATGGCCTTCGAGCCGATCCTCGTGGAAGGCAACGCCATCCACCTGCATCCGCTGGCCTGCAAGGGCTTCAACGCCGACTTCGACGGCGACCAGATGGCCGTGCACCTGCCGCTGTCGATCGAGGCGCAGGTCGAAGCCCACACGCTGATGATGTCGACGAACAACATCTTCGGCCCCGCCAACGGCCGGCCGACGATGAGTCCCTCGCAGGACATCGTGATGGGTTGCTATTTCGTGTCCATGATGCGTCCCAACGCGAAGGGCGAAGGCATGAGCTTCGCGTCGCCGACGGAGGCCGAACTGGCGTACTCGCTGGGCATCATCGACCTGCACGCGCGCATCCGCGTCAAGCTGCCCGCCGGACGCTTCGTCCGCGGCGATGACGACGGCCGCGTCAAGAAGCAGGTCGTCGACACCACCTGCGGCCGCATCATGTTCAACTCGATCCTGGCCGAAGGCATGGACTTCTACAACATGCCCCTGCGGTCCAGCGAACTCTCCATGGTCATCTCGGACTGCTACCAGGCCCTGGGCCGCCGCGCCACGATCGACCTGCTGGACGACATGAACCGCCTCGGGTTCCGCGAAAGCACCCGCAGCGGCCTGTCGTTCGCCACCGACGACCTCGTGACGCCCGACTCCAAGTCCAAGATCATCGGCGAAGCCGAGAAGACGGTGCTGAAGTACAAGAAGCTCTACGACCGCGGCGTCATCACGGACGTCGAACGGTACAACCAGGTCCTCGACGCCTGGACCCACGCTCGTGAACGCATCACGGGCGAGATGATGACGGCGATGGAAGGCGACATCCGCGGTGGCGGCGGCTATGTGAACCCCGTGTTCCTCATGGCGCACTCCGGAGCCCGAGGCGGTGTCGAACAGATCCGCCAGCTGGCCGGCATGCGTGGCCTGATGGCCAAGCCGTCGGGTGAAATCATCGAGACGCCCATCAAGGCCAACTTCCGCGAAGGCCTCTCGGTGCTCGAATACTTCAGCTCCACGCACGGTGCCCGCAAAGGTCTCGCCGACACGGCCCTCAAGACGGCCGACTCGGGGTACCTCACCCGCAAGCTGGCCGACGTGGCGCAGAACGTCGTCATCACCATGCACGACTGCGGCACCACCCAGGGCGTGACCAAGGGCATCATCTACCGCGGTGAAAAGGTGGAAGTCCGGCTCGCGGACGCCATCAAGGGCCGCGTCAGCCGGCAGAACATCGTCAATCCGGTGACCGATGAAGTCATCGTCGCCGAGAGCGAGATGATCACTCCGGAGATCGGACGCCGCATCGAGCAGCTGGGCCTGGAACGCATCCAGGTCCGCAGCCCGATGACCTGCGAAGCGCCGCTCGGCGTGTGCCGCTGCTGCTACGGCATGGACATGTCCACCGGAACGATGGTCGAGGAAGGCATGGCCGTCGGCATCATCGCTGCCCAGAGCATCGGTGAACCGGGTACCCAGCTGACCATGCGTACGTTCCACATCGGTGGTGTGGCCGGTACGGAAGTCGAAGAGAGCGAAACCCGCTGCAAGAAGGCGGGTATCGTGAAGTTCACCCGCATGCGATCGGTCACCAACCAGGAAGGCCAGACGATCGTCCTGACCCGCAACGGCGAAATCTCGATCCTCGACCAGAAAGGCCGCGAACTGGAGAAGCACGATGTGCCGACCGGTGCCGTGCTGATGGTCACTGAGAACCAGGAGATCGCCGCCGGCACTGTGCTCTGCCAGTGGGATCCGTTCAGCATCCCGATCCTCTCCGAAGTCGCCGGGCGTGTTCGGTTCGATGACGTCGTCGAAGGCGACACGATGCGTATCGAGAAGGATCCCAGCGGCCACGAACGACGGATCATCACCGACCACAAGGGCGACCTGCACCCGCAGATCGTGCTGGAAGACACCGACGGCAAGCCGCTCGACGTGTACTACCTCTCGGAACGAGCCAACATCGAAGTCGAGGAAGGCCAGACCATCGCCGCCGGTACCGTGGTCGCCAAGACGCCTCGCGAGGCGTCGGGCATCAAGGACATCACGGGTGGTCTGCCCCGCGTGACGGAGATCTTCGAGGCCCGCAAGCCGAAGGATCCCTCGGTCATCGCGGAAGTCGACGGCGTCGTGGAGATCCTGGGCGAGAAGCGCCGCGGCAAGCGGACCATCATCGTCCGCAGCGAGACGGGCATCGAACGCGAACACCTGGTCCCGCACGGCAAGCGATTCCTGGTCCACTCCGGTGACCATGTCCGCGCCGGCCAAGCGCTCGTCGATGGCCCCCTCGTCCCGCACGACATCCTCCGCATCTCGGGCGAGGAAGCCGTCCAGCAGTACCTGCTGCACGAGATCCAGGGCGTGTATCGCAGCCAGCGCGTGGAAATCAACGACAAGCACTGCGAAATCATCATCGCCCGCATGCTGCGGAAGGTGAAGATCGAGAATCCGGGCGACACCAACCTGCTGCCCGGCAGTGTCATGGATCGCTTCGATTTCCGCATGGCCAACGAAAACCTCGCCAAGTCGCTGAAGATCTCCCACAAGGGCGACAGCACCTTCGAGGTGGGGTCGATCGTGCCGCGCGAGGCGATCGAAGCCGAGAACGCACGGATCGAAGCGCTGGGCGGCGTTGTCGCCAAGGGCACGCGAGCCAAGCCGGCGACCGCCAGCACGCAGCTCCTGGGCATCACCAAGGCCGCCGTGCAAAGCTCCAGCTTCATCTCGGCCGCCAGCTTCCAGGAAACCACCAAGGTGCTCACCGAAGCCGCCCTGGCGGGCAAGACCGATCGCCTCGTCGGCCTCAAGGAAAACGTCATCCTCGGCCACCTGATTCCCGCCGGTACGGGCTTCCGCTCGTTCCAGGAATCCGAAGTCCGCATCCACCCCGATGCGCTCACTTCGCTGGCTGCCGAGAAGGACCGCACCCTGGTCGCCAGCTTCCCGCTGCTGGAATCGGCCGAGCCGACCAACGTGCGTCCGCCGGTCGAAAACGAGATCTTTGGAGCGTCCAGTTCGCGTCGCGACGAACCGTCCGACCAGCACCCGGCGCTCCTGCCCGACGCGCCGGCCGATCTGGACGCGCTCTTCGGCGCCAACCCGCTGGAGCAGTTGATGGCGGGAGACGACGACGACGACGATCTCGACGATGACGACCTGTAGTCACCCGACGGTCCCGTGAATTCCGGGCCGCGTGCCTCCCGCCCGGGTGGCACGCGGCCTTTTTTTGTTTCTTCCGGGACGCCCGCGCGCTGTGGCGACCTTTCCACCCTAGCAGGCCCTTGAGATCGCCGCGCCGGATCCGAATACTTCAGCGACCAACAACCTCGCACCGCGCGTTCCATGCTCACCCCGGGCGTGGCGGGAGTTTCGCTGCATGGCATTGCCCGACGACCCGACCTCTCCGCCACCGGCCTCCCCAGCCGCGGCCACGCCGACAGGCGCGTCCCCGTCTGCGGGCCCGGCCGTCTCCCCCCAGGCAGCGCTTCCTCCAGCAGCTCCCTATGCGCAGTCGCTGGAGTCCTGCCTTCAGAAGCTGGGCGGGAACCTTTGCGGGGGACTGGCTGAGGACCAAGTGTCCCAGGTCCGCGAGCGGCAGGGCTGGAATCGGTTGGAGGAGTCGCCTGCCACGCCGCGGTGGCGGATCTTCGCGGCCCAGTTTCGCGATCTGGTGATCTGGATCTTGGTCGTCGCGGCCGTGATCTCCGGCGTGCTCCACGAGTGGGCCGACGCCACGGCGATCCTGGCGATCGTGGTCCTGAACGCGGTCATCGGCTTCCTGCAGGAGGAGCGAGCCGAACGGGCACTCGCCGCCCTCCAGCGTCTCTCATCCCCGATGGCCCGCGTGCTGCGGGACGGCGCGTGGCGGTCGTTGCCTGCGGCCGAACTGGTGCCGGGGGACGTGATCTCGCTGGAGGCCGGTGACAACATCCCGGCCGACGCGCGGCTGGCACGCACCTTTCGCTTCAGCGTCCAGGAGGCGCCGCTGACGGGCGAGTCGACGCCCGTGGAGAAGGACGCCGACGCGACCCTGCCGACGGGCACGAGCCTCGGCGATCGCCGCAACATGGCCTACCTGGGCACCATCGCGGCCACCGGCAAGGCCACGGCCGTGGTGACCAGCACGGGCATGGCCACTGAACTGGGGCACATCGCCGGCCTGCTGCAGCGCGGGCAGCGCCTGGAGACGCCCCTGCAACGACGGCTCGCCGAACTGGGCCGCGTTCTCATCGCCATCTGCCTGACGATCGTTGCCGTGATCCTGGCCATGCAGGTGGCGCGCGGCGGCGATCGGTTCGAGGCGCTGCTGTCGGCCGTCAGCCTGGCGGTCGCGGCGGTGCCCGAGGGTCTGCCCGCGGTCGTCACCATCGCGCTGGCGATTGGACTGCAGCGGATGGTGCGCCGCAACGCGCTGGTGCGGAAGCTGCCCAGCGTCGAAACGCTCGGCTCCGTTACCGTCATCTGTTCGGACAAGACCGGCACGCTCACACGAAACGAGATGACGGTCCGCGAAGTGGCCGTGGGCTCGGCCAGCTACGAGGTGACGGGCACGGGCTATGCGCCGCAGGGAGGCTTCCAGCGGCGCGTGGAGGCGACCGTGGGCTCGACCGTGGGCTCGACCGTGGGTTCGACCGTGGAGGGCACCGAGTCGACGCCTGGGGCCCCGCAGGCACTGCTGCCGCCCGCGTCGCGGGAGACCGCGGTCGAAGTGGCGGCGCATGCCGACCTGTGCCGGCTGCTGGAGATCGGCGCCATCTGCAACAACGCGCGGGTCGTGCCGCTGAAAGACGCCCGGCAGGGCTGGCAGGTGCTGGGCGGGCCGACCGAGGGCGCGCTGCTGGTCCTGGCCATGAAAGGCGGCGTCGACGCCTCCCCGGAAACCCACCCGCTGCTCTACGAACTGCCGTTCGACTCCACGCGCAAAGCCATGTCGGTCGTCGTCTCGGCGCCCGACGGACGCCGCTGGCTGTTCACGAAAGGCGCGCCGGAAGTGCTGCTGGACCTGAGTCACGCCGAACTGGTCGGCCAGGAGATCCGGCCACTCACGGATGCGCGGCGCACGCACTGGCTGGAGGCGAATGCCAGCATGGCCTCGCGGGCGCTCCGAGTCCTGGCCATGGGTTACCGCGAGCAGACGGACCCGGTGGATGGCAACGTGCAGGAGGGCCAACTCGTCTTCGCCGGACTCGTCGGCATGATCGACCCGCCGCGCGAGGAGGTGAAGGAAGCGGTGCGGACCTGCCGCCAGGCAGGCATCCGTCCCGTCATGATCACCGGCGACCATCCCGCCACCGCGCTGGCCGTCGCGCGCGAGCTGAAGATCGCCGACGCCGACGACCATGTCGTGCCCGGCGCGGAACTCGACCAGCTCAGCGACGAGCAGTTGACGGAGCGTGTCGAGCGGATCGCCGTATACGCGCGGGTGTCGGCCGAGCACAAGCTGCGGATCGTCGAGGCCTGGAAGCGGCGGGGGCATGTCGTGGCGATGACCGGCGACGGCGTCAACGACGCGCCGGCCGTGCGCGCCGCCGACATCGGCATCGCCATGGGCGTCACGGGAACCGACGTGACCAAGGAAGCCGCCGACATGGTGCTGATCGATGACAACTTCGCGTCCATCGTCAACGCCATCGAGGAGGGACGCGGCATCTTCGACAACATCCAAAAGGTGCTGCAGTTCCTGCTCTCCTGCAACCTCGGCGAGATCCTGCTGATGTTCATCGCCAGCCTCGTCGGCTGGCCCACGCCGCTGCTGCCCGTGCAGCTGCTGTGGATCAACCTGGTGACCGACGGCTTCCCCGCGCTGGCCCTGGCGTTGGAACCGCCCGAACCGGGCGTCATGCAGCGCCGCCCACGACCTCCCCAGGAATCGATCCTCTCCTGGCAGACGAGCTGGGCAATCGTCCTCCAGGGACTGCTGGTCGGCGGCGTCGGGCTGGCGGCGTTCGCCATCGGCTACTGGACCAGTGAAGCCGACACCACCAAGGCCCGCGCCATGACCTTTTGCGTCGTCGTCTACGCCGAACTGCTGCGCGCCCTGTCCGCCCGCAGCCAGACCTGGACCCTCTGGCGCCTGGGGCCGTTTTCCAATCCCTACCTGCTGCTGGCCATCGTCATTTCTGGTCTACTGCAGGCGGCCGTCATGGGCATTCCAGCCATGCGGACTGTATTCGAGATGACCGACCACACGGTCCGCGACTGGCTGCTCATGGCCCTGCTCGCCCTCATCCCCGCGTTCGTCATGGAACTGACCAAGGCCGTCGGCTGCTGGCGTCGCTCGCGGCACGACGAGTCGCTTAACGGCTGATGCGCCGCGTTCCCGATCGAAGACGCGTCCGACCCCGCGGGACAACGCGAGAAGACTCGACCGCCGCCAGCCCTGCCGTCCCCGAACCCCCGAGTCCGCACGATGGAACTGACAAGCGACCTGCACGACTGGCTGTTGGCCGCGGTGAAGCGAAACGCTTCGGACCTGCACTTGCTTGCCGGCTACGGTCCGAACCTCCGGCTGCACGGTCGGCTGGAGCAGCTCCAGGCACCCCCGCTCCGCGACGAAGACCTGCGCGCAAACCTGCTCGAACGCCTGCCCCCGGAACAGCGTGTCCGCTTTGAATCCGAATACAACCTCGACTACGCCTTCACGGCGGTCGTCGGCGGAACCTTGCGCCGCTTTCGCGCGAACCTGTTCCTGCATTCCGGCACGCTCGGCTGCTGCATCCGCTTGGTGCCCGATCGCATCCCCGAACTGGCCTGGGCCGGCTTCCCCTCCGACCTCGCTGACCGACTCACGCATTTCCGCAACGGCCTCGTTCTCGTCGCGGGCGTGACCGGCGCCGGCAAGACCACGACGCTCGCCATGCTCATCCAGATGCTCAACGAGGAAGGTGGCTCTCGCATCCTGACGGTCGAGGATCCGGTGGAGTACGAGTTCCCTCGCTGCGCGCACTCGATCATCAGCCAGCGCGAAGTGGGTCGCGACGTGCGTTCCTTCGCCGATGGACTCAAATATGGACTGCGGCAGGATCCCGACATCATTCTGGTGGGCGAGATCCGGGACCGCGACACGGCGCAGACGGCGCTGAGCGCGGCGGAGACCGGGCACCTGGTTTTCTCGACGCTGCATACTCGCGACGCCAAAGGAGCGCTGTCGCGTTTCCTGGACCTCTTTCCGCAGTCGGTCCAGGGCGAGATCCGGTCGCAGCTTTCGATGAGCCTGCGAGCGGTGGTGAGCCAGCACCTGCTGCCCTCCGCGCGCCCCGACATGAAGCGGGAACTGGCGCTGGAGGTGATGCTGAACAATACCCCCATATCCAGCGCCATCCGGCAGGGCCGGTTGGAGACGATCGACACGAACATCCAGACCGGACGCGCGGACGGCATGGTGTCGCTGGACGAGTCGGTGCGCCGCCTGCTCGCCGCCGGCCGCATTTCACGGGAGACGGCGGAACAGTTCACGGCCCGCTGAACAGCCTCCGAGGGGATGGAACCACGGAGGCCCCCGGAAAATCCCTGTGCTCTCTGTGCTCTCTGTGGTAAGCCTCGGAGAGCAAACCAACCAGCCGAAGCAGAGACCAGCCCCCCCTCTTCGAGACCTCAGAACTCCTGCCGCACCATGTAGACGCAGCCGATCGCCAGGATCACGGCCGTGAAGGCGGCGCTGCTCCAGACGGGCCCCCAGGGGTCGCGATAGATCTGCTGGTATCGCAGCTCCGGCGGGCCGAATCCCACGGGGGACACGGCCTTGCCCGTCAGCAGGTAGTCGATGGTGCTGTTGAGCCGCGATGGTTTGGGAAACACCGTGTACACGGGGCGCAGGACGTACCAGTAGACGCGTTCGAGCAGCGACAACGCGGGGGCTCCGGATCGCACGGTCTCGAAGTTGGTCAGCCGCAGCACCTGGACTGCGGAACGGGCGTCGACAACCGCCAGCTGTTGGTCGGGGGTAAAGGCAAAGGCGTTCAGCTGGCCCTGGAACGGCAAGCGGTGGGAGACGTCTTCGTTGCGTTCGCGATCGAACAACCACAGGCGATCGTTCGCGAAGAGTGCCGCCCACCAGCGGCCATCCTGCGAAACGGCGACCTTCAGCGGCGGCGTCTCGGGGTACGGATCACGGATGTCGGGCTGCGCCGCTTGCGGATCCCGCGACTCCCAACGCGGGCTGCCCTGCTCGTCCATCAGCAGCACTCGATCGCCGGCCGCGGCGATCGCCACGATCTCGCGCGGCGACTCCAGTTCACGCGACGCGACCTTGGCGAAGTTCCCCTGCGCGTTCGCCTGCCACCAGCTCAACTCCCCGCGAACATAACGCACGAAGGCTTGGCTTGGCACGTCGAAGGCGACCAGCGGATCATCGGCCCATCCGCCGCGGCCGCCGGTGGCCTCGGGCTCCATCGCCAGTTCGTAGTTCTTCGGCCCTGGCACCGGAATCTCGAATCCCAGGATGCTGTAGCCGGGTTCCGCAGGCTGCAGGTCGTCGGCCAGGCGCGAGATGCCTTCGCTGCCCACGGCGACGAGGCGACCATCGGCCAGGCGTTGCAGTTGCGAGGCCTCGCGCGGTCCCGGCGAGACTTCGGCCGGCACCCAGCCTTCGGCCGCTTCGCCGACGAAGATGCGTGGTTGCGGCCACTGCGGTTTGAGGCCTACGATCCGTTGGCGCGGCGCGTCCCAGGCCAGCGTAAGGTCCTGGCGGCCGGCCAGCAGTTGGGCTCGGAAGTTTTCTCGTCCATCGCCGGTCGCCCACATCGGCTGCCACGCCTGCTCCGATGCCCGCCAGCGCTCCGCGATGCCGGTCTGCCGCATGCAGAACAGTTCCTCGCCCGCCACGACCAGCTCCGTGATCCGCTGCGAACGAATGCCGAACAGCTCGATCATCTCCTTGCTCGCGCCCACCACCGTGCACAAAAGCCAGAACAGCACGGTGGCCACGATCGCCATCACGGTGCTGCGCCAGACGAGTCCCGCGAGGGCGGAAACGGAGTAGTAGATGCAGAACAGGAAGAGGAACATGGGGATGGCATAGAGCAGTTGTGGCTTCCAGTATTGGAGCCGCACGCCCAGGATGGCGTAGAGTCCCAGGATCAGGTAGCCGGCGCTGATGAGGATGAAGGCGCAGCCGCCCAGGTATTTGGCGAGGAACACGCCGGGCCGCGAGATCGGCTTGCTGAGCAGCAGGAACAGCGTTCCCGAGGAAAAGGTCTGCGGAATGATCGGCGCGGTGACGAGGATGCCGGCCAGGATACCCATGAAGCCGACCACGAATCCCAGGAAGGCCATCGTGATCTGTTCGACCGTCCTCATCGCCAAGTCAACGGGCATGGGGGGCACAAGCCCGACTTCCCGGCCCGCGTAGGCGAAAGCGACCGATTCGGGAGCCACCGGCCGGAACTGACCGGGATAGGTGGCCTCCAGGAACAGCCGGCGCAGTCGCCGCTGCTCGTGCGTCGCCAGTTCCGCGAACGGCCGTTTCCGCAGTTCACGCCCCTCCGAATTCCAGCTCACCGACTCCCAAGCGGCCTCGTCGTGGAACGAATCGGATTCGATCAGGCGATTGAAGCCATCGGCGATGCGGCCGGCGAAGCGGAGGTCTTCCAGGCTGCGGCGGGAGCGGGGCGTGTATTCGCGGACGCGTTTGCGGAACTCGTCGTCCATGCTCTTGCTGACCAGCTTCCGCGCGGCCTGGTCGCCAGGTTCGCGAAGGTCGTCTACCATTCGACGCACGTCGCGGATGTCCTCGCGGCGCAGCAGCGTCGTGGCCTGGCGTTTCCAGCCCAACGGCAGCAGTCCGATCAGCAGCAGCGTGATCAGGACCAGCAGCATCCAGAGGACGCGCGATGCCATCGCCTCGCGAAACGCGTCCTTGATGATGGCCAGGTAGGGTCGCATGGAAGGATTCCTTGGAAGCGTTCGGCCCCGTCACGCGGGTGACGATTCAGGACGTGGACAATTCCTGGCCGATCATGTCGAGGAACGCGTCCTCCAGCGTCCGGCGGCGCCAGGTCAGTCCGGCGATGCTGACCTGTTCATGTCGCAGGGAGTCGACAAGCCGGTCGGCTGCGGATTGATGGTCGAGCGGGACCTGGGCCGTCGTGAAGTGCGGTTCGACCTGCAGTCGAAGCTGGTCGGTCCAGGGCGCAAGTGCGCG
>CAZUJM010000170.1:11907-12837 GCA_964620405.1 uncultured Pirellulaceae bacterium
ACCGTGACGTGGGCGGCATCAGCGCCCAGCTCGACAGCGAAGGCAAGATCGTCCTGTCGAACGATACCGGCAAAACGATCGAAATCGGCGGCACGGCAGCGGGCAAGGCAGGGTTCACCGCCGGCACCTATGGCGGTTTCGTCGCCCTGCAGACGCAGCTCCAGCCGACCATGGCCGGGCGGCGTGAGTTCGTCGATGCGGCCCACGAACTTCAGGTGGCCCTTGTCCAGGATGGCGACCCGGTCGCAGACCAGTTCCACTTCCTGCAGCAGATGGCTGTTCAGGAACACGGTGCGGCCTTCGTCGCGCAGCTGCTGCAGCAGCGACCGGACCTGCGAGCGTCCGACGGGATCGAGTCCATCGGTGGGTTCGTCCAGGATCACCAGGTCGGGCTGGTGCAGCAGGGCCTGGGCGAGCCCCAGCCGCTGGCGCATGCCCTTGGAGAACCGCTTGACCGACTCCTGGCAGCGTCCTGCCAAGCCGACGCGCGGAAGCAGTTCATCGCTGCGGCGCCGGATGTCGGCATGGGACATGCCGCTGAGCGACCGTAGTACTCAAGCGCCGTGCGGGCCGTCTGGTGCGCCGGGATCTGCAGGTGCTCGGGCAGGTACCCGACCTTGCGGCGACCGCGCTGGTCGCCGGCCGGATAGCCCAGCAGCCGCGCGGTGCCGCCCGTGGCCCGCACGATGCCCAGCAGGATCTTGATGATCGTCGTCTTGCCGGCTCCATTGGGCCCCAGCAAGCCGAACACTTCACCCCGCTGCACGCGGAAGGTCACCGAGTGCAGGGCGGGGGGCGCGTTGCGGAACCAGCCGCGACGATAGGACTTTTCCAGCCCCTCCAGTTCCACCAGCGTTTCGGAGGCGTGCGCCATGAGGGATGAGTGCTCGCGTAACCGTCGACGTCGCCGCTCCTTGCCACCTCCCGATT
>CAZUJM010000171.1:0-9607 GCA_964620405.1 uncultured Pirellulaceae bacterium
TCATCATCATGACCGACGCCGACGTCGATGGTTCGCACATCCGCACGCTGCTGCTGTGCTTCTTCTACCGGCAGATGTACGAACTGGTGTCGAAGGGCCATGTCTACGTGGCCCAGCCGCCCCTCTTCCGCGTTCGCCAGAAGAAGGAAACGTACTACGTCCAGACCGAAGAAGAGATGCGGAACCGGCTGCTCGAAAAAGGCCTGGGCGACGCGACGCTCGTCACCGAAGAGGGGCAGACGATCAGCGGTGGCGATCTCAATAAGGTCTGCATGACGCTGGCGGCGATGGAAGAAGCCATGGTCGTGCTGGAACGCCGCGGAGTATCCCTTAGGACCCACGCCACGCGTCAGGACTCCGAATCCGGCAAGCTGCCTGTCTACCATGTCACCTCGAAGGGCCGCCACTATTGGCTCCACACACGCCAGCAGCTGGATGAGCTGCTCGCCCAGCAGGAGCCGGTCGGCAACGGCCCGGCAGGCGACGCCGCGAACGGGGACAAGGCAAGCAAGGGCAAAGCGGACGACGTCGAGGAGTCTGGCGATCGTCTGGTGGTGACGGAATTCCACGAGGTGCGAACGATCAATTCGGGGCTGGAGGATCTGGCCAAGGCGGGGTTCGGCGTCCAGTCGTTGATTCCGCAGGACCGTACGGGCATCGAGGAGCCGCGTTTCGTGCTGCGGCGCGGGGAGAACGAAATCGGGCTGAACGACCTGCGCGGCCTGCTGCATGCCGTTCGGTCCTCGGGCGAGAAAGGCCTGGCGATCACCCGCTTCAAGGGGCTGGGGGAAATGAACGCCGAGGAGTTGCGCGAGACAACGCTCGACCCGGAAAACCGGACGTTGCTGCAGGTGACCATGCAGGATGCCGGTGCGGCGGATGAAATGTTCCGCGTGCTGATGGGTGACGCTGTCGAACCTCGCCGTGAATTCATCGAGAAGCACGCGCTGGACGTCAAGAATCTTGACGTCTGATGCGCAACTCCTCCCGGTGTGAAGCTCCAACGAGCATTGATTTCAGGCGGTTTCAGCGTGAGAATGCGTGAGACGCCTGTCGCGGAGATGCGGCGGATGCGCCCGCCAGCAGGCTCGGCGTTTTTCCCTCCAGGTATTCCAGGAAGCAAATGTCCATGATCGGTTCTTTGTTGCGAAACGTCCGCGGAATGGGGGGAGCGTTGCTGGTCGGACTGGTATCCGGGCTGGCGATCGCCGGTACGGCTCGGGCCGAGGATCCGGGCCTGTCGGCAACGGAGCCCGCGTCGGGTCCGTTCGTGAAGACGGACCAGGGGTACATGGTGCCTTACACCGCCAAGATCCCTGGCACCGACGTGACGTTTGAGATGATCCCGGTTCCGGCGGGAACGGTTCGAGTCGGCAGTCCCGACAGTGAAGCTGGTCGCGGCGCCGACGAAGGCCCGACGTTCGAAGTGCAGGTGGCGCCGTTCTGGATCGGCAAGCACGAGGTGACATGGGCCGAGTATCGCAACTACATGCGCAGCTACGACCTGCTCAAGCAGGCCCAGGCCGCCGGCCAACGCAAGGTGGACGACTCCAACAAGGCCGACGCCGTCACGGCGCCCACGCCGCTTTACGAGCCGAGCTTCACGTTTGAGTTGGGCGATGACCCGCGACAGCCGGCGGTGACGATGAGTCATTTTTCGGCGCGACAGTACACCAAGTGGCTCAGCCTGCTCACCGGCAGCGTCTATCGGTTGCCCACGGAGGCGGAATGGGAATACGCCTGCCGCGCGGGCAGCACCACCGCCTACCCGTTTGGCGACGATCCGGCCCAGCTCGGCGACTACGCCTGGTACCAGGAGAACTCGGAGGAGACCTACCATCGCGTGGGTGAAAAGAAGCCCAACGCCTGGGGACTCCATGACATGATCGGCAACGCCGCCGAAATGACGCTCGACCAGTACAAGCCCGACTCGTACGCAGCCCATGGCGGCAAGCAGGTTACGAGCGGGGCGGCGGTGGTGTGGCCCACGAAGCTCTATCCGAACACGATTCGCGGCGGATCGTGGTATGACGACGCGGCCAAGCTGCGCAGTGCCGCGCGAGGGCGGACGCAGGACTGGCGGGAGAAGGATCCCAACCTGCCGCGCAGCCCCTGGTGGTTCACGGATGAACCGGCGCGAGGCGTGGGCATGCGCGTGATCCGCGTCCTGGAGCGTCCTTCGGCGGAGGAGTTGCAGCAGGCCTGGGAAGCGACCAATCCGATTCTGGAGCAGGCGGTGGCCGATCGGCTGGCCGAGGGTCGCGGCGTGCTGGGAGTGGTCGACCCCAAGCTGGGCAGTGACAGCAAGTAGGATTCCACGGAAGATCCATCCGCAGGCGTACACAGCCATCGGGTGCTGCGTCGCTGGCGACGCCTCTAGAAAAGGCGTCCTTGCCTGGGTGTGTCGCTCAAACGCAGCGTCACTCGATAGTCAGGCCGCCGGTGGGCTCGCCGCGAACCCGACCTCCTGGCGACTGCGGGCCACAAGCTCTTCCAAGATTGCCACGCCGACGCAGGCAATGCTGGCAATCGTCTGAGTGCAGGCACACCGGCCGCTTCTTTTTTTGTGCGGAGTGCTTGGGAATACGACGCGTGGCTGAAGGCTCATCGGCCGCTCGTCGATGAAACGTGTGGCACCGTTCCATCGCTGCGCGCGATGACGGCTGCTCACTTCCTGCCTGCATTCGCCATCTCCCGCCTCGCTCACCTCACCTGATAGCCGACCGTTCCGGTGACTTCTTCGTTGCCTGGAACCTGCTCTGGTCAAGGACGACCCATGATCGTTGCACTGCGCGCCTCCGCTCGCTGGGCTGTTGTGTTGCTTGTCGTGGTCACGTTGGCAACGGGATGTTCCCGCCAGCGTTATCGCCTGCAGGCGGACCGCGAGGTCCAGAGTCTGGTGCAGGAGAAGTCCAACGACCCACGTTGGGCATTGCCGGGCTTCGACATCGAGATGAGTTCGTACAGCCGGTACTATGACCCGTACAATCCCGATAAGGCTCCGATGCCTCCCGACGATCCGTCGTCGCACGTCTACATGCATTGCGTCGATGGCAAGAAAGGCTGGCCGCACTGGCATGACAATGGCAGCCGGCGTCGTCTGGAAAATGCAGACTGGCGCGAACATCTGGCCGAGTATGTGCCGGTCAACGAAGAGAAGGAAGTCGTGCTGACGATCGACAGCGCGCTGCGACTGGCGTACATACACCTGCCGGAGCACCAGACGCAGTTGGAGACGTTGTACCTGTCGGCGCTGGATGTAAGCACGGAACGATTTCGGCTGCAGACGCAGTTTTTCGGCGGAGCGGATACCACCTACAACCATGTGGGACGCGCCAACGGAAACGGAGCCGACCTCAACGGTTTGGCGGCCGTGCCCAATGTTGAAGTCCGAAAACGGTTCGCGACCGCGGGCCAGTTGATTGTAGGATTCGCCAACTCGTTCGTCTGGCAGTTCTCCGGAGCAGACCAGTATGGCAGTCTGTCGCTGGTGAACCTCAGTCTGGTGCAACCGCTGTTGCGCGGTGCGGGTCGGGACATCGCCTTGGAACAGTTGACGATTGTTGAACGCGGCCTGTTGGCCAATCTTCGCGCATATCAGCGTTATCGCCAGGGACTGGTGTGCCGCGTGGCCATCGGTGAATCCGGTGTGCAGGGAGCCCAGCGGCAAGGTGGTTTCTTTGGCGGCACGGGTCTGACGGGATTTACCGGAACGGGATCGGGCGGTCTGGGTGGCGTCGGTGGTGCCACGGGTTTCGGCCGCGGTGGCACCGGCGGCGCGTCCGGCGGTACCGGTTCTGGAGCGGGATTCGCCGGCGGCGGTGCGGGAACGGTCGGTGGCCTGATCGGCCTGCTCCAGACACTCCAGGAAATCCGCAACACCGAAAACAGTCTCCAGGCGCAGCTCCGCACGCTCGATGTGCTGGAGGCGAACCTGGAAGCGGGCGTCATCGACTTGACGCAGGTCGACCAGTTCCGCCAGAGCGTCGAATCGGAACGCGCCAATCTGCTTCAAGCGACCAACGCGTTCGAAACGGCCCTCGATGCGTACAAGACCGGAACTCTGGGCCTGCCGCCCGACCTGCCAGTCAAGCTGGATGACACGATGATTCAGCAGTTCCAACTGCTGGATCTGCAGACCACGGACGTGCAGTCAGCGCTGGAAGACCTCCAGGACGAAGTCGGCAACGTGGGCGATCAGCCCACGGACGAGCAAACGCGGGCGGTGCTGGCCGAGGCGCGAGCGCGAGCCGAGTCGGTGCGCGAAGTGCTTCAGGATACTAAGAAGGACGCCGACGCGCTGGATGAACGGATTCCGAAACGGCTGGCCCAGATGGAGAATCCCGACGAACAGGAAACGTTCACGAGCGAAATGGAAATCCTCTACACGACGCTCAACGGTTTTGACCAGCGCGTGCAGGACAACCTGAAGGAACTGGAGGAAATCGAGCAGTCCATTGGATCGGTGACCAACCGCCAGGCAATCGACCGACTCGTCGTCTGGCTGAGGGGCACGACCGGACTCGTGCAGGAGATGTCCCTGGTGCAGGCGAGGTCGCGGGTCGAGTCGATCGTGCTCGACCCGGTGGTGCTGGACCCGAAGGAGGCGTTTCGCCTGGCGTGCACCTATCGCCTGGACTTGATGAACAACCGCGCGGCGCTGGTCGACAGCTGGCGGCTGATCCAGTTCAACGCGGACGCGCTGCAGTCGAATTTGAACCTGTTCATCGATGCCGACGCGGGCACTCGGCTGGACCATCCGCTGCGGTCGCGGAGGAGCACGGCCACAGCGCAGGCCGGCATCGAATTCGACGCACCGTTTACTCGCCTGCTGGAACGCAACAACTATCGCCAGGCGTTGATCGACTACCAGCAGGATCGTCGGCAGTTGATCCAGTTCTACGATGGGGTGCACCAGTCGCTGCGATCGCTTCTGCGGCAGATGAAGCAGTTGCAGGTCAACCTGGAGATCCAGCGTCGAGCGGTGGTGATCGCGATCCGGCGCGTGGACTTGACGCGTGAGGACCTGAACGAGCCGTCGCCGCCGCCCGCGCCGGGGGAAGCCGCGTCGCAGTTGGGTCCGACGGCGGCCACGAACTCGCTGACCGCGTTGTCCGATTTGCGGAACACCCAGAACAATTTCATGAGCGTCTGGTTGAACTACTATGCGAACCGGTTGCGGCTGCTGCGGGATACCGGCCTGATGCAGCTGGATGAGAATGGCAACTGGATCGACGTGCCGCTGGGCGACGCAAAGGCCGCATCGGAGGAGGAACTGGCTCCGCCGCCACCGGTGCCGGACGAGTGGATTCAGCAGGCCTTTGAAGCGGAGGAGGAGAAGGCACCGGCTGACGGGCAGCGCCCACTGGGGCCAGTGTCCCACGCCGAAAACGTGGACGCCGAAGCGGCTCCGGATACGCGTGGGCAAGCCGCAGGGCTGAATTCGCAGAAGGCGTCCCTCTGGAAATGACGCGGGCTGCTAAGGATTGTTGGCGTTTATTTCTGGTCGAAGTGGGTCTCGAGCTTCACTATAATGGCGGCATCCTCTGCGGCGGAAAGGAGTCCTGACACCGTTTTCGCCGAGTCCCTCTTCTGATACGGGCGTTCCCATGGCAAGTGTTGTCTCGCGGTCGGATTCCCCTTCGTCGACTCCGCAGATATCCAGTGGCGGAACCCGTCGTCCCTCGCCGCTACTCCGCGCGGTATTCACGCTCGGCTCGATCCTGTCGCTGTTGTCGCTGCTGGCCTGGGGTGCCACGCAGTTTCTGGCCGGCAGTGGCGAGAAGAAGGCGACCAATCTGCTGCATACGGTCGGTCGCGGCGATCTGGTCGTGACCGTGACGGAAGACGGCAACCTGGAGAGCGCCAGCAACGTGGACATCAAGTGCCAGGTTGCCGGCGGCAGTTCGATCCTGTCGATCGTGAAGGACGGTTCCTCGGTCAAGCAGGGTGACAAGCTGGTGGAACTCGACGCGTCGGCGCTGGAAGAATCGATCAACCAGCAGCGGATCGCGTTTGAGAAGGCACGCTCGACACGCATTCAGGCGGAAAAGAACTTCGAGGTCGCGAAGCTGGCGGTGCGCGAATACCTGGAGGGCACGTTCAAGAAGGCGGTGCAGGACGCGGATGCGCAGATCACGATCTCGCTGGAGAACCAGCGCAGCGCGCAGAATTCGCTGGAGCACGCCGAGCGGATGTTTCGCAAGGGATATGTGAGCAGCCTGGAACTGGAGGGGCAGCGATTCGCGGTTGAGCGGGCGCGGCTGGAGCTGGAGTCGGCGCGGACGGCCAAGGACGTGCTGGAGAATTTTACGAAGGTGAAGACGCTGCAGGACTTGGAAAGCCAGCGGGACACGGCCGAGGCCCAGATGAAGTCTGAACAGGCAGCGTATGAGCTGGAGGAGGTCCGCCTCAACCGGCTGCTGGCCCAGCAGAAACTTTGCACGATCGTGGCGACGCAGGATGGCATGGTGGTCTACGCGAACGAACAGGGCGGCCGGTTCGGCCAGCAAGGGGTGACGATCGAGGAAGGCGCGGCGGTCCGCGAGCGGCAGACCATCCTGCGGCTCCCCGACCTCTCGAAGATGCAGGTGAAGGTGAACGTCCATGAGTCGAAGGTCGAACAGCTGAAGCCCAACATGCGGGCGCGCATCCGGATCCTTGACCGCGAACTGCAGGGCGAGGTGAAGATGATTGCGAACCAGCCCGAGCCGGGCGGGTTCTTCTCCGCGAACGTCAAGGAGTACGCGACGTTCGTCCGCATCGACGGCCAGCCCGAAGGACTCCGGCCTGGCATGACCGCCGAAGTCGAGATCCTCATCGCCCATGTGAAAGACTCGCTGCTGCTGCCGCTGGCTTGCGTGGTGGAACAAAAAGGCGAGTTCTTCGCCTGGGTGCAGAAGGGCGATGCGCAGGAGAAACGCAAGCTGCTGCTCGGTTACAGCAACGATCAGTTCCTGGAAGTGAAAGATGGAGTGGCCGAAGGAGAGACGGTGCTGCTGAATCCACGAGCCGTCGTGGCGGAAGCCCGGGAAGCGGTGGGTGCGGACAAGAACCAGAAGGGTGAGGAGGTCACCGAAAAGTTCGGCAAGTCGAGTGGCCCGCCAGCGGGCGAGGGAGGTGGTTCCGGTCCGGGCGGTCCCGGTGGCGGTCCGGGTGGAGCTGGCGGTCGTCGCCCCGATGGGGACAGTGGCGGTCCGGGCGGCGGATCTGGTGGCCCTGGCGGAGGCGGCGGAGGTGGTGGCGGGCGCGGCATGAATCCCATGCAGTTCGACGCCGACAAGGATGGCAAGGTGAGCCGCGAGGAAGCGCCGGAGCCGATGCGGAACTTCTTCGATCGAATGGACAGCAACGGCGATGGATTCATCGACGCCGAGGAGATCGCGTCGATGCGTCGCCGCTTCTCGGAAGGTGGCGGCGGGCCTCCCGGTGGTGGTCCCGGCGCAGGTGGCCCGGGCGGCCCAGGTGCGGGCGGCCCCAGCGGCGGGCCTTGAGCGAACGGAATCCCAGCGCACAGGTTGCCTTGGCCTGCTGCGCCGTCTGCGGATCGGTCCGTCCCCTGGTCGAACCATCCTGTCATGTAGGTTCCTGTCCCCCAGTTGTTGGATCTTCCGCGTGCTCAAACGATTCCTGATCACCTTCCGGCTGGGGCTGTCGAGCCTGCTGCTGCACAAGCTGCGGTCGAGCTTGGCCGTGCTGGGCATCCTGATCGGGATCATGGCGGTGATCTGGCTTGTCGCGCTGGGTGAAGGCGTCAGCTACCAGGCGCAGCAGCAGATCAAGGACCTGGGCGCGAACAACGTCATTGTGATGAGCATCAAGCCGCCGCAGCAGGGATCGGCGGGACAGTCGTCCAGCATGGTGATGCAGTACGGGATCCTGCGCGACGACTACAAGCGCATCACGAGCAACCTGCCGATCCTGGAGTCGGCGGTGCCGATGCGGCAGTTGAGTCGCGAGGTGCGGAACGACGATCGTGCGGTGGAGTCACGCGTGGTCGGCTGCTCGCCCGAGTATGCGACGCTGAACCATCTGGAGATGGAGCAGGGCCGCTTCCTGACCGCCCGCGATGGCCAGCCGCCAACGAACGTGGCGGTGCTCGGCGCCGGAACGGCCCGAGCACTCTTTCCCTACCAGAACCCGCTCGGTCGTTCGGTCAAGATTGACAAGGACTTCTATGTGGTCGTGGGCGTGACGGCGGAGCGGGATCCGTCGGCGGCGATCGGCGGCAGCCTCGCCTCGCAGGACTACAACCTCGATATCTACATTCCGTTGAGCACGTTGCGGGCGCGGATTGGCGACCTGGTGTTCACCAGCCGGTCGGGCAGCCGCGAGGGCGAGCTGGTGGAGCTGTCACAGATTACGGTGAGCCTGCCGCGGGTGGAGGATGTCGAGGAGTCGGCGGAAATCATCCGGCACCTGCTGGAGAAGTTCCACGAGCGGGTGGACTACAGCGTGGTGGTGCCCAAGGAACTGCTGCGGCAGGCCGAGTTGCTGCGGATGATGTTCAACATCCTGCTCGTGGTGATCGCCAGCATCTCGCTGATCGTGGGCGGCATCGGCATTATGAACATCATGCTGGCGACGGTGACGGAGCGGACACGGGAGATCGGTATTCGCCGCGCGCTGGGAGCAAAGCAGCGCGACATCATCCGCCAGTTCCTCATCGAGGCCGTCGTGCTGACGTCGATTGGCGGTGGACTGGGTGTGCTGCTGGGATTCCTGGTGCGTCCCGTCGTGGCGGGCATGCGCTGGTCGTTCCAGCGATTCTTCCCCGAGATGATGGCGGCGCTGCCTCCGGAGATCCTCAACCTCGAACCGCGCATCGCGCCCTGGTCGATCATCGCCTCGCTGGTAATCTCGATCGGCGTAGGCGTGCTCTTCGGCCTCTATCCCGCGCGACGGGCCGCGATCATGGATCCGATCGAGGCGTTGCGGAACGAGTAGCTTAGGCGTTCATCGAAACCACGGAAGGGCTGCCCGCCTTCTGCGTGCGGCTCGTGTTCTCCGTGGCTAAAAAAAAGTACCCGATTACCGCGCGTCATGGCGGCTGAAGGTTCAGGCATTCCCTGGTCCGATGAGCTGCTTGAGCTCGGCGGCGAGGAAGAAGGAGCCGGTGGCGCAGAGGAGTCCCGTGGGGGGAATGCGTCGCGACATGATCTCCCAGGCTTCGCGCGGCGAGTCGGCGGTAAAGATCTCGGCGAGGCTTCCTTCGGCCGTGGCGATGCGCCGGGCGTGGCGGGTGAGTTCGTCGGCGGGCATGCCGCGTGGATTCTCCAGGTAGCGCGTGCAGCAGACGATGTCGAAGTCGCGCACGAGCGGGTGGAGCATGGCATCGACATCCTTGCCTTGGGTGGCGGCGAGGATGAGGCCCTTGGGCTGTTGCGGGAAACTGTCGCGGAGGACGGCGACCAGCGCGTCGATGGACGCTCCGTTGTGTGCCGTGTCGATCAGGACGACGGGCGAACCCGGAAGGATCTCGACGCGGCCGCTGCAGCGCGCGGCCAGCAGTCCCGCCCGCATCGCCGACTCGGGCAGCTCCAGTCCCAGGTCGCGCAGCCGTTCGCAAGCCGACCAGGCCACGGTGGCGTTCAAGGCCTGGTGTTGT
>CAZUJM010000171.1:9638-12741 GCA_964620405.1 uncultured Pirellulaceae bacterium
ATCGCGAACATGGTAGTAGTCAAAGCGGGGCACGGATCGCGCGTCCTGGCTGCCGGAGGCCCAGCGCGGGGCGTGGTAGTCGAAGTCGAAGTCGCGTCCGAGCTGCCAGAGCGGCGCGTGGCGCGAGGCTGCGATGTCGCGGATCACCGTCCACGGCTCCTCCTGCGTCACGCCCGTCACCACCGGGATGTGCGGCTTGATGATACCCGCCTTCTCGCCGGCGATCAGGGCCAGGGTGTTTCCCAGTTGCCGCATGTGGTCGAAGCTGATGGTCGTGATGATGCAGAGCAGGGGATGGCAGACGTTGGTCGAGTCGAGGCGGCCGCCGAGGCCGACTTCCAGGACGACGTAGTCGGCTTGCCGGCGCACGAAGAACAGGAAGGCCATCGCCGTCGTCACTTCAAAGAACGTCGGCCCGTCACGTCCCTCCCGCCGCGCCGCTTCGTCCATCGCCGTCACCGCCGGCCGCACCAGCTCGACCAGTTCGACCAACTCCTCGGACGTACATGGCTGCCCATCCATCGCGAATCGTTCCTCGATTCGTGCCAGGTGGGGCGAGGTGTAGCATCCGGTGCGATAGCCGGCGGCGGTCAGCATGGCGCTGACGAAGACGGAGGTGGATCCTTTGCCCTTGGTTCCGGCGATGTGCACGATCCGCAGCTTGTCCTGCGGATCATCCAGCCGCTTCAGCAGCTCGACCATCTGGTCCAGCTTGAACGGATTGAGCGTGTGTCCCGGCTGCTCGAAACGCTCGTAGTTCAGGCGCTCGTAGAGGAACTCGATCGCGGTCGAACAGGCAGGGGAATCCTTGGCGGGTGACGTCATGGTGTGCGGCCTGCAAGCCGGTGTTCGGAGGTCGAGGCGCGGGACGCTCCATTATGGGCGTTTGCGGAAAACGCGCAAAGCCGTATCGCGCGGAGCGGGGGGAGAGACGACCGTGCGCGGGCGATGGCTGCGGCCTGGTCATGGAGAGGGCGAGGCGTTGGCGGGGGCGGCGAGCGGAGCCGGCGAGGCTTCGGCGGCTGATGCTGCGGCCGAACTGTCCGCCGGGGGATCGGTCTTGGGCGGAGCGTTCGCGGGCGGCTTGTCGGCGTCCGCTGCGGCGGGCGGCTTCGAATCGGGAGCGGCTTCCGGACCGGCGTCGTCTTTCTTCGTGGCGTCGTCGGGCCGTGTGGGACGATTGGCCAGCATCTCGGCGGGCACTTCGTTCCCCAGCAGCTGTTCCTGCAGGTCGCGATCCCAGAGGGCCGGGTTGCGGTAGGCGCTGTCCTCCGCCGTCAGCACCTCGGCTCGCGCGCCGCTCAGCGTGCTCGAGTTGCCGTTGCCACCGACGAAGTGAGTGCCATCGTAGATCGTGCCGCTCTGGAAAGGTCCGGCGCCGAGAATCCACCGCGACTGGGCGGTGCTGCGGGCCACGGAGGTACCGGACTGCCAGACGGGACTTTTGTTGTCGCGGCGAAAGGCGAAGACGGCGACCTTGGCGGCCGCCGACTCGTCGGACTTCCGCGCGAAGGAGATTTCCGGCAGGCTCGGCAGCAGCGTGCCGCCCACGGCCGTCGCGGCCGCGCTGATGCCTCCGGCGTTCGCGGCCGGGATGCCGTAGTTGACGTCATGGCCATCGGTGCCCAGCACGCCGACGCGTGCTTCCGCGATGAACTCCGCCTTCTCACGCTCATCCTGCAGCAGGCAGCCCGCCAGCAGCATCTGCTGTCGGATGGAGCTGATGATGTAGTCGGCATTGACGACGCTGGTGACCTTCATCGTGCGCAGGTACTGCGTATCGAGGTAGACGGTCTTGCCTCGCAGGGCGGAGAAGTCGATGCGCGCCACCGAACGGTCGACGGCATCGGACAGCAGCAGCTGTTCCGTCGCCAGTTTGTCGCGCGTGGTGCCACAACCGAGCAGGCCGCCGCCCAGCAGCATCAGCATCAGCAGCATCGGCGCGCGCCGCAACCGTGACATCGCGAACGACGTCATGGGGCGAGGGGCATCGGGGATGGGAGATTCGTGTGGCACGGCAGTCCATACCCGAGTGGGGAGGCGGGGCTCTTGGGCGGGTGACCCGATCACGCAGCGCACGTCCGCCGACGCGTCCGCACGATCGGTCATCTCCGCGTCGCGACGCATCCGGGCCTGATGGAGGCCAGCGGACGAGAGGTCGCCAGGGCGATCGACCACGCGGGTGGGGGTATATAGTCGATGGCGGGCCGTGACGCCAGATCGAAGCGTCGAGAGGGCGAGTGGAGGCACAGCCGCGAGCTAGCTGCTGTGATGGCGGTGCTTTCCCGAAACGACCAGCCCACGCACGGGGTTAGCGGTCGATGAGTACCGCGGCGACCTGTCCGGTGCTGGACATGCTGACCTTCAAGGCACGCGGGGCACGGTTTCGCAGGGGTTCGCCATGGACCACCTGCACCGGGCAAGCCGGGTCGGCCGTGGAGAAGTTGAGCGTGGCGGGAATCGCGTCATGCTCCAATGCCAGCACGCTGCCGGCCAGTTCCAGCAGTCCGCAGCCGGCGCCGACATGGCCGAAGTAGCTCTTCAGCGCCGTGACGGGTGTCTTTCCGAAAACGCGGGCGATAGCGGCCGCTTCGATGCGGTCGTCCTCCAGGGTGCTCAGCCCGTGCGCGTTGATGTGGCCGATGTCGGCGGCTTCGCAGGCGGATAGGGCGACGGTGTCGCGGAACAGTCGCTCCAGCGCGGCTTGGCGCGTGGCGGACGAATTGCCAGCGTCGACAGCTTGCGCGGAACCTCGCACGCGAGCCAGTATGCGGGCGCCACGCTGCTCGGCCGACGCGCGCGTCTCCAAGACCAGCACGGCTGCGCCCTCGCCATTGACGATGCCATCCCGGTGCGCGTCGAAGGGTCGACACGCGCCGGCCGGATCGTCGTTGCGGTGTGACTGGTTGATGTCACCGCGGAACAACCAGCTGATGAGGTTCACGCGCGTGCCGGTGCCGCCGACGATCACCAGGTCGACGCATCCGCGATCGATGAGTCGCACGCCCTCGAGCAGCGCCAGCAGGCCGGACGCATCGCCGGAGACGATCGTGTTGCAGGGCCCCTGCGCGTCCTGCGCGATGGCGACATGGCAGGCCGCCAT
>CAZUJM010000172.1:0-12490 GCA_964620405.1 uncultured Pirellulaceae bacterium
ACAGGAAGTGCTTTCCAGCAAGGTGGGGAAGGCTCTCCATGGGGGGGCTCCTGATCGGCGGGCATGGCTTGGCTGCGCGTCGTAAGGACGGGGCAGGCCGTGCGAGAATCGCTCGAGAATCGCATGGCGGTGAGACGGAAGTCCAACGGCGTCCAGTCTAGCGGCCTGGGCGTGCGTTGGGCAGGGCTAGGCGGGCGCTGGGCAGGCCTGGGCGGTCATCGTCCTGCGGCAACGCGCGGGGTTTATCGGACCGCCGAGCCCACGGCGATTGCACCTCTCCGCAGGATCGCCGCTCAGCGACCGCTGCGCCACCGCTGTGCGAACTGCTCGGCCGTGGTCCGGTCGGGAAACGCACGCAGGTCCATCGCGTATCCTCGCCCGGCGCGGGCCTTCTGGGTGTTGAGGATCTGCTGCGGGGAGTAGCTGACGAGCGTCTCGCGGGCGTTCCCCTTGAGCAGCATCAGCACGTAGTGGGTCTGGTTTGCGATGGGGTCGACGAAGGGAAGCGTCTTCACGTGTTCCAGCATGTCGGCCTCGGCGCGCGCGTAGTCTTCCGAGACGTGCTTCTGGAACAGCGTCGCCGGGCGGACATTCTCCAGGGGCTGCAGCCGGCTCGCCTCCTGCAGGCACTCCACGAACGGATCACGCTTGAACTTGGCGAGGTAGTGGATGAGTGACCAGGAGGTGGCATAGTCGAGCGACGCGAGCTGCGCGGATTCGACGGCCTGCCGGACGATCGCTCCGTCGGTACTCTTGCCCTCGCGACCCTTGTAGAACAGGCCCAGCTCGTAGAGCCGCAGGTCGTTCACCAGGCCGACACCCTTCCAGCGGACTTTGCGACCCACTTCGGTCGGTGCAAAGTATTCGGCCAGCCCCTCGCTCAACCACAGTGGCCAGCTCGATAACCGCTGCTGCACGCCAATGTTGTGCAGGATCTGGTGCACGCCCTCATGGGCGATCGTGGATACGGACTGCTTGAAGCTGAGTTCGGGGGCGACGACCGTCAGGTTCGACTGCTCGTACATCAGCACGTGGTTCGACAGGCCGTTGTAGTAGGCGACGATGCCGGGCGGCATCTCGCGATACTTCTGGAACTCCTCTTGCGTCCGAAACACCACGACGACCAGCGGAAACTCCGGGTCCTCGACCGGCAGCTTCCAGCGACGACAATGGTTGGCCAAGGCCGGATACATGGTTTCCAGGATGCGGCTCGTGGCCAGCACGAAGTCGTCGCTGCAGTTGTAGACGTACAGGTAACGCCGCGTGTCGCGGGTGCGGAATCCCGGGAAGCGTTCGGCCAGCAGTCGTTTGGCCAGCTGTTTTTTGTCGAGCGGTTCGAAGGGCCGGTCGGTGGCGGTGGTTTCGAGGATTGGCACCGAGACGAGGTGGCCGTCGGGCAGCAGCACCACATAGTGCGTACCCACTTCCAAGTACACGCGTCCCACCATCGTCTCGCCATTGCCCGTGGCCAGCACCACGCGACGATCGACGACCGGCAGCACCGGCGCCTGCGGAAGCTTCAGTCCCATCTCGGCCAGCGAGGCCTGCGGGAACAGGACCGGCGCGGGCGCGTCCTCCGGCGTCTCGTCCGCAGACGGCTTGTCCCCGGACAACTTGTCCGCAGACGGCTGGTCGTCCGAACGCCGACTGTCCGGTGCTTTGCGGTCGGGAGTGCTTTTGTCGCGGGGATTCTGCTGCGGCCCCGGCGTTTCGAGAGCATTCGCCTCCTGGGCCTCCGCCCGCGTGACAGGCGTCTCCAAGGATGCTCCCGACAGGCCGGCCAGTACCGCACACATCAGGATGCGCAGCAGTCGCGCGGTTCGGAGACTGTCGCCGCGCCGCTCAATGAGGCACCGACACGGTCGCCCAAGCCCATGCTGTCCGGCATCGCGAGGCGAGGGTGGACTGGCAGCGGCGGCGGGCAGCTTGAAGGCCATTACCAGGACTCCCCCTCGTCCTCCCGCGTCAGCACTTCGTCGACGCTGGTCGGATCCACCTTGCGGCATGCATCGATCAGCAGTTGCCGCAGCGCCCCCATCTCCTCCTTCCACACGGTCGGTTCGAGGTCGGGGGGGCAGAGCTGCATGAACTCACCCAGAAGAAGAATCATACGCAGCAGATGGCGAAAGACGATCCCTTCCTGTTTCTGGAGCCGCTTGTGGGAGATGAACTTTTCGAAGTTGCCATTGAACTCGACCAGCTCGCCGGCCGCCCAGACGGGCGTGACCGAGAAGTCGCGCACTTCGGGAAAGTCGGCCTGGAAGAGGCGTTCGAGCTTCTCGGCGAGCACCAGCGGGCGGATGGGTTCCTCTTCGTAGAAGCGTCGCCGCCGGTCGCGATCGCCTTCCTCGTCCTCCGACTCGGTCGCCGCGCCCAGCTCCTCGGCGCTGGCCAGGCCGCGTTGGAGGAGCTGGACATCCAGTCGATCGGTCGCCAGCGGTCCGGGCGGCATCTCTTCGCGCGGCGGGACGCGGAGGTGGCGAGCCACCGATCCGGGCATTTCCAGCAGGCTTTCAATCGCCTGCACGCGTTCGACCATGCTGGCGATGCCCAACTGGTTTACCACGAAGACGCCGTAGAGCGGATTGACGCCTCGCAGCACACGGAGCTTCTGCATTTCGGGAGTGGGTACGGCCTGCAAGGCACGGTAGCCGCCACCATCCGCCTCGGCGCCAGCCGCCGGGGCGCCAGTGGCCGGCACACCAGTGGCCGACGCAGGAGATCCGGGCGCGGGGCCACCGGAGGCGTTCAGCGGTGGCTTGGGCTCCAGCGTCACATAACCGCCGGTCCAGAGCGTCAGCAGCATGCGGTCGAGCGAGCGTTGGGCGACGTCGATGCGTTTGTCGACCATCAGGCGCCGCGCCACGAGCTGCCGCAGCGGTTCCACTTCGGGCGACGCTTCCAGCATGTGGGTCAGCAACCGCCAGGGCAGCGGCCCGCGACTCTGCAGCTTGGCGGGCGGCGCTTTCTGCAGGGCTTCGAACTGCGACTCGCTCCAGTACGCCTCGCCGGTCCGCCGCGTGGGCATCTTCTTCTTCAGCGCCTTCTTGGCCTGCAGCAGCTTCGGGTCGCGCGTGTCCTCGGGGATCTCGTCGTACTTGACCTTCCAGCGGAGGATCTTCACGTCGTCCTCGTGGGCGAGCGCGAAGACGAATCCTTGCGAATCGTACTGCGGTCGACCGGCGCGGCCGAACATCTGGTGCGCGCTGCTGGCCTCGATCAGCTTCTTGTCGGTCGGCGGTCCCTTCATCAGGTTCGGCAGCACGACGCTGCGCGCCGGCAGGTTGATGCCCGCCGCCAGCGTCTCCGTGCAGACCGTCACCGACAGCAGCTTCTGCTGGAACAGCGACTCGACGATCCGCTTGTAACGCGGCAGCAGTCCGGCATGGTGCACGCCGACGCCGCGGAAGAGGATCTGTTTGAGCTTCGGGCCCACGCCGACGGACCAGTCATGTTGCTCTAGCGCCTTCGCGAGCTTCGCCTGCTGTCCCTCGGCCAGCAGGCCCTTGCCCTTTAGCTGTTCGGCGACGTTCCAGCATTCGTCACGATTGAAGCAGAAGACCAGGGCAGGCGTGAATCGTTTCGTCTCGTCGCCCTGCGCCATCTCCTCGATGAACTCCGTCAGCAGCTTGTCGCCCACCCACTGGAACGTCAGCGGCACCTTTCGTTCCGTGCTCTGCACCAGCTCCAGTTCCCGCTCGTTCGTCCGCCGCATCCAGTGGAAGAACTCGTTCGTGTTCCCGACGGTTGCGGAGAGCAGCAGCAGGCGGACATGCTTGGGGAGCAGGCTGAGCGAGAACTCCCAGACGATGCCGCGTTCAGGATCGTTGAAGCTGTGGAACTCGTCCATCACGACGGCGATCACGTCGTCGAAGGAGGTTTCGTGTCGCAGCAGCCGATTGAAGAGGATTTCCGCGACGACGACCAGGATGGGGGCTTCGGGGTTGACGCGTCGGTTGCCGGTGACGAGGCCGACGGATTCGGGCGGAAAGCCCCAGCGGACGACGCTGGCCCGCAGTTCGTCGAGTTTCTGTTCGGTGAGGGCGATGAGCGGCGTTGTGTAGTACGCACGCTTGCCCGTATGCAGCGCCTCGAAGATGGCCGCTTCGGCGATCAGCGTCTTGCCGGTGCCCGTGGGAGCGCAGACGAGCACGCCCTGGTCGGACATGTACCAGGCCAGCAGCGCCTCTTCCTGCACGGGATAGGGCGGGAACGGGAGCTGCTCGAGGTAGCGGGCGGCAAGCTCATCGCGCGAGGGGACGTTCGTGGGGTCAGGTCTCATGTGCGCCTTTCACTCCGTGGAGTGTACCAGCTGGGCCGCCGCAGAATGAGACCTGATCGGCTCGGTTGGCAAAGGGCCCTGGTCGCAGGGCGAACTGGTCGCCTGGGTCGGCGAGAAACCCGCACGGCGGTCCGCGTGGGGGCCGGAGTGTCAAGGATCCCCCCTGTGCCTCCCGCGTCTCCTCCGCGACCTCCGTGGTGAAGTCCCCCCGGCATTCGCACGGACCGGGGTTTTGCGGCGGAGTCCTTGGGTTTACCACGGAGAACGCGGAGATCTGCAGCGAGGACCACGGAGGTCAGTTCGCTGCAAAGCGGTCCGCCGCCCGCGCGGCGCACCGCGGGCATGGCACGGCGACCTGGGGCGTCAACGGCGCTCCGAAGCTCCCGTACCCGCATGCGGGGCCTTGGCCACATAGCACCGCATCGACCGCTCGGGCATGCGGAATGAGTTGGCCCGCAGGCTGGGGCCACTGCCGTCGGGGAAGGCGTCCTGGGGCGAGGGAGCGGCCGTGTCGAGCACCATCTGCCACTTGGATCCCTTCGCTACTGGCGGCACGATGAACGGGTGCGGTTCATGGCTGTTGTTGACCATGATCAGCACATCGCGGCCCGTTCCGTGCGGATCTTCCTCGGGGCGGGGAGCCGTCAGCAGGATGATCATGCAGCGATCGTCGTTCGCCCAGTCGATGGCCGTTCCCAGCGCGCTGTACCAGTTGACGTCCTGCAGGCCGTGGCGGGCCATCTCGCCGCTGAAGAACCGCTTGCGTCGCACGGTCGGCTGTTCGCGGCGGAACTTGATGAGCGCCTGGGCGAAACGCAGCAGGTCCTGGTTCTTCTCGACGAGCGTCCAGTCGAACCACGAAATCTCGTTGTCCTGGCAGTAAGCATTGTTGTTGCCGTGCTGCGTGCGGCGAATCTCGTCGCCGAACACCATCATCGGCACTCCCTGGCTGAGCATCAGGGTGGCGAGCATGTTCTTGATCTGTCGAACACGGATTCGTTCGACGTCCGGGTTCGTCGTCGGCCCTTCATGGCCATAGTTGTAGCTGAGGTTGTTGTTGTCGCCGTCGCGGTTGCCTTCCCCATTCACATCGTTGTGCTTCTGGTTGTAGCTGACAAGGTCGTTCAGCGTGAAGCCGTCATGCGAGGTGATGAAGTTGATGCTGTGGTAGGGGCGGCGACCGCCTGGTTCGTAGAGGTCGCTGGAGCCGGCGAGGCGCGTGGCGAGGGCGCCGAGCATGCGCGGGTCGCCGCGCCAGAAGCGGCGCATGTCGTCTCGGTAGCGGCCATTCCATTCGGCCCAGCGCTGGCAGCCGAACGAGCCGACCTGGTAGGCGCCGGCCGCGTCCCAGGCCTCGGCGATGATCTTCGTGTCCGCCAGCAGCGGATCCTCGGCGATCGCTTCGACCAGCGGCGGGTTCGGAACCAGATGCCCCTGGCGGTCCCGGCTCAGGATCGACGCGAGGTCGAAGCGGAAACCATCGATGTGGTAGTTGTGGACCCAATGCCGCAGGCTGTGGAAGATCATCTCGCGCACGATCGGATGGTTGCCGTTGATCGTGTTGCCGCAGCCCGAAAAGTTCTTGTAGTACTTGCCGCTCTCCAGCATGTAGTACACGCTGTTCTCGAGGCCCTTGAAGCTCAGCGTCGGCCCCAGTTCGTTGCCCTCGCACGTGTGGTTGAAGACCACATCGAGGATCACCTCGATGCCCGCCTGGTGCAGGGCCTTCACCATCTGCTTGAATTCGTTCACCTGTGCGCCGGGCGCGCGGCTGGACGCGTAGCCCCGGTGCGGTGCGAGGAAGGCCAGCGGGTCGTAGCCCCAGTAGTTCGGACGCTCCAGGTGCTGGCCGTGGATCCCCGAATCCGGGAACTCGTGCACCGGCATCAGTTCGACGGCCGTGACGCCCAGCGACTTCAGGTACGGGATCTTCTCGATCACGCCCAGGTAGGAGCCCGGATGGTCGACGCCGCTAGAACCGTCTTGGGTGAAACCGCGGACGTGCATCTCGTAGATGATCGTCTCCGACAGGTCGCGCCGCAGGTGGCGGTCGCCTTCCCAGTCGAAGTAGTCGTCCATCACGACGCACTTCGGCGGCCGAATGACGCCGTCGACGCTGGGCTGGAAGGAACCGGCGAGCGCCTTGGCGTAGGGGTCGATCAGGCGAGCACGGCCGTCGAAACGATGGCCTCGCGCGGGATCAAATGGGCCGTCGGCCTGCAGGTGGTAGAGCTGGCCCGGGGAGACGTGCGGAACGAAAACGCTCCAGATGTCGCCCCAGCGGTCCGTCTGGGGATTGAAGTGCACGACTTCGCACGGCTCCATGTCATGCACGCTCTCGTAGAAGAGCACACGCATGGCCGTGGCCGAACGGCTGAAGACCACGAACTGAACTCCACTGTCGTGGACCAGTGCGCCGTACGGCAGCAGGTGGGTGAACTGAAGTTCCGGGTGGGGATGTGCCATCAGCATCGTGCAGGACCCATCGTTGTCTCAAGTGGTTGGGAATCTTGTTGAGGACAAGGGTTACCTTACCACTGGCCAATGCGTCACCGGCTGGATTGCGGTTCAATTCCGATGAAATTCCGAGGGCTGCCGCTCGCGTTGCAATCGCTGGGCAATCGTGCCCGTTGGCGAAAACTTTTCCGCGACTCCCTGCCTTCGTTCACCTTTGCCCAGCCGGACGCCGGATCGCCGCTTTTTCCTCCTGTTCGTGTGAATCCGCACAGATACTACCACCGACACCGCGCCGAAATTGCCAACGCGCGCCGAACGCCGCTTACGCCCGGCTCGTGCCCACGAGATCCGGTCGATTCGGGCCATCGTTTCGGGCCGCCGAACAGAATCGCGACCAGAACCGCTCGAATCGGCCACCGGAACAAGCCGCCGAAAGAGGCTGTCAAGCCGCGTTCAGCAAGCAACTCCGGGCCGTGAACACCTTTAGCTTAGTTGACAATCTCCGCTGGGCATTCCTAGAATCCGCTTTTCCCTGGTCCCAGAAGTGGCTCGCATGGCTAAGGCAACATATAAGGGAGCAGGCGTCGATCTGGACGTCTATGAAGAGTCGATGGCCCGGTTGCCGCGACTCATGCACCGGACCTTCTCGCCCCGGGTGCTGCGCCTGGACGGTGGCTTCGCCGGCCTCTTCCAGCTCGATTTCCAGAGCCCCCTCTTTCGACGACGGTACGAAGATCCTGTACTCGTTTCCTGCACCGACGGCGTGGGCACCAAGCTGAAGCTCGCCATGATGGCGGGCGTCCACGACACGGTGGGCATCGACCTGGTGGCCATGAGCGTCAATGACGCCATCTGCTGCGGCGCCGAGCCGTTGTTCTTCTTGGACTACGTCGCGATGTCGCACGACGATCCGACGACCCTGGAGCAGATCGTGTCGGGCATCAGCCAGGGATGCGTGCAGGCCGACTGCGCGTTGCTGGGTGGCGAGACGGCCATCATGCCCGATCTGTACCAGCGCGGAGACTACGACCTCGCCGGCTTTTGCGTCGGTGTTGTCGACCGCAAGCACATGATTACCGGGCGCGCCATCGCTGCGGACGATCGCGTCATCGGCATCGCCTCCTCTGGCCTGCACTCGAACGGTTACAGCCTCGCCCGGCAGATCGTCTTCCAGATCGCCAAGCTCGGCCTGTCCGATCCCGTGCCCGGCACCGACAAGACGGTGCAGCAGGTGATGCTGGAACCGACCCGCATCTATGCGTCCGCCGTCAAACGCATCCTCGGCCACTACAAGGTCAAGAGCGTGGTGCATGGCATCGCGCACATCACCGGCGGCGGGCTCGCCGAAAACCTCGAACGCATCGTGCCTTCGCAGGTTGATGTGCTGATCCAGCGCGATGCGTGGCCCGTGCCTCCCGTGTTCCCCTGGCTGCAGCAACTGGGCGAAGTCGAGGACGCGGAGATGCAGCGCGTCTTCAACATGGGCATCGGACTGACGCTGGTCGTCAGCCCTTTCTACGCAAAGAAAGTACTGCAGCTCCTGCAAGCCGACGGCGTCGACTGCTTTGAGATCGGCCATGTCGTCCCCGGCCAGGGACGCGTGCTGGTGCAGTAAACGACCAGGCCGCACATGTCGGACATGCAGCCGGCACACGCTGCGAATGTAGCCGGCACACGCCGTGTGCCGGATGGGCGAGTGTCCCGTCGCGTATCGACGACTCTGCTAAAAAATGGCCCGCCACGTTAGCCTGCGTGGAACACTTCCGGCCTTTGATCGTTTCTCGGGGTTCAGTAGTGCGACGGATGTGCGTGTCCCGCACGATCAGCGCGATTCGGCCAGCCGAGGCGTCTCGGAGGGGCCGGCTTCCTGCAGCTTGCTCACCAGTTCGCCACGCGTGTACGCGCCGGTCAGCTTCTTGGGACGGTACGGGTCGGTTGCGGGAAAGATGGCGATCACCGGCAGTTGCTTGCTGCCGAGCGCCTTGAGGACCTGCCCGATCTCCTCGCTGCCGTCCGTCCAGTCGGCCACCAGCGTCACCACCTCGTTCTTTTCCACGACCTGCTGGACGGGCTGCGTGTTCAGCACGGTTCGTTCGAGCACTTTGCAGGTCGGACACCAGTCGGCGGTGAAATCGACCAGGACGGTTCGTTTCGCGGCGACATGTTCCTCCAACGCTGCCAGCGAGAACGGCTGCCAGGCCAACTCGTGCTCGTGCTTGAATTCGTGGAAGAAGCCGAACCAGCCGATCACGCCGGAAAGCGCCGCGGCGATACCCCACGCGCGAGCCTTCTGCCCAAACTCGGCAGTGACCGGCACGCGGCCGATCCACCAGCAACTGGCCCAGAGGCCGAAGACCAACGCGATGGTTGGCAGCACCTTCGCCTGGCTCACCAGCGAGAACATGTAGACCACGGTGCCCATGAGCACGAAGCCCATCAATTGCTTGAAAGTCTCCATCCAGGCGCCCGGCTTGGGCAGGAAGCGGATCAGTCGCGGGTAGGCGCCGATCAGCAGGTAGGGCAGGGCCATGCCAAGCCCCATGCAGGTAAAGACGAGGAAGACCAGGTACGGCGGCTTGGTGGCCGACCAGGTGAGCGCCGTGGCGAGTCCGGGGCCGCTGCAGGGCGTGGCTAGGATCGTGGTGACGACGCCTTTGAAGAACGCGCCGGCGAGTCCTTCATGGCTGGCGATCGCGCCCGCTTTTCCGGAACCGACGAAGCCCGGAATCGGAATCTCCCAGACACCAATGAAACTCAAGCCCATCACGAAGACAACGCAGAGCAGCGGGATGGTGAAGCCGTCGTAGTTGAACTGCTCACCCCAGCCCAGCGATTCGCGCGCCAGCCCCAGCGAAGCGGCTGACGCCATCAGTGCGAGCAGCCAGAAGATCGACAACATGCCCAGCGAATACCAGGCGTTCAGCAGGAAGACGCGGCCTCGATTGGCGCCCGCCTGCTGCACGAAGGACATGATCTTCAGGCCGATCACCGGCAGCACGCAGGGCATGAAGTTCAGCAGGAATCCGCCAAGGAACGCGAGCGGCAAGATGTAGAACGCCGATTCGCTCGTCGCATCCTCGATCTGGATGCGGCTCAGGTCGAAGCTGCCGGCCGCCGCGGGCGGGCCGGTGGTTGTTGGGCCGCCGCCAACCTTGTCGGGTGGGGGCGCGACTTGGGCGCTGTCCACCGGCGTGCCGCTGCCGGCACTGCCGGCCGAAGCCAGATGCTTGGCCACCGTCGAATACTTGCCCGGCGCGAACTGCAGAGGCACCTTGCCGGGGTTGGAAGCGCCCACCTGGACCTTGCCCGAGAAGTATGCGCCCGCCGGCTGGTCACAGCCCGTCGCCGAACAGGTCTGGTAGCCGATCATGCCGCGCACCGCATATTCGCCCGCCGGCGTGCCCTCTGGAATGCGAATCGCCACCCGCCACTCGACCGGCTGCTCGTGATACTTCTGCTCCGGTTCAATCGCCAGCCCCGATGCCTTCACGATCGGCTTCGCAGATGCCTTCACCGGACCCACCAGCCAACCTGCCGGTTCGCTGACCGCGACCAAGAACGGCTTCGAAATCAGCTGCGGATCCTTCGTTTCGTACGCGTAGACATGCCAGCCCAGATCGGGTGCCGCGGAGATCGTCAGCGTCACCTCTTCGCCAGCGGCTGCGGCGGCGGGAGCCACCTGGCCATTCATGGCGACATGGATCGTGCCCGCGCGATAGCCGCTGGCCGCGGGAGTCGTGAACGGCGCGTCGACGGGCACCAGCGCGCCGCTCGCCACCGTCGCGACTGCCGGTGTACTGCCGGTTGTCCCCTCCACCGGCGGCGTGCGCCGCACGGTCGTGCTCGGCTCGTCAGGCGGCAACGGCGCGAACTCGGCCACCGCCGGCAGGTCGTCGACGGTGCGCGCCACGCGCGCCACAAAACTCGTATCGAGCGTATCCAGCGGCACGCAGCCGCGCTGCTCATGGCAGACCTGTCCCAGCAAACGGCCCCGGATCTCCAGCGACGACTCGTCCAACCCCGGCGTCAATCGCAGCGGCGCCGTCCAAGTCACCTCGTCGTGCAACTCCTCCACCGGCACACGGTAGAACTCCAGTTGCTTCACCTCCGGCTGCTTGCTCGCCTCATACGGGCCTGTCAGCTCAAACTGGTCGGAAGGCTCCAGCTTGATCGACGATCGCATCGGGCCGCCCGCCTTCTGCGTCATCGAGTACACATGCCAGCCGGGCCCCATCTGCGCCTTCACGCGCAACCGGCCAGCCGTCCGCTCGGCGTTCCATTCGATCTCGGCCGTGACCCTGATCTCGCCGCTGGAGTCGCCCGCTTGCGGCGCGAGCCCCTGCAGGCCTTCGGGCAAGGCGAATCCGCCCGACTTGGACGGCGCCTTCGCAGGCGCCCCGAAACTCTTCTGCTGGGCCACCAGCGGCCCGCCGATGGGACTCGGCACCGTACCGTTCCAAGCGAGTCCCAGAAGTAGTGTCAAGCAAAAAATAAACCGCGAGTGCGGTGTGTTGGAGATCATGAGAACGTCTCGTGCGAGCAGGGGAGGCGGTGAGCAAAATCCGAACGGGCTGTCCGCGAGCCGCTCGCAGTTTGCTCCGCGAGTCCGCGGGGTGTGGCATCCGTCGGCGGCCCGAAACGCGGCCATTCGACCGCCGGCACGCCTCGACCATTCTAACCGCCTGACGCGGTTGTCGTAGCGCGGATTCTGGCGACTGCCAGCAGCGATGGCAGCGCCCCGCTGTCGCTACGAACGGGTGCGGTTTGCCCGTGGAGAGGGGTGGCTGCCGCGTCCCGCACGCTCGTCTGGAAAGCCGCCCGGTAGCCCCTGGCCATGCGGCCACGCTGCAGCCATTCGGTCGCCCGCGCGGTCGGTCAACTCCCCAGCAGCTGCAGCAGCTCCGGCGACAAGGCCAGGGCGACGTGGCAGTTCAGCGTGCGCTGGTCGGTCTGCATCTGCAGTTCGGCCTGCCAGAGGCCGTCGTGTTCCCGGACCGTGCGTTGGATGAGGCTGGCGGCCATGTCCTGCAGGAACTCGGAAGGTCGCGGGAAGAACGTCGCTCCGGTGGCCAGCGAGAGTTCGCGGAGGAACGTGTAGGCCAGGATCTGCGCACACTCCATCTCCGCCAACACCCGGCCCTCGACATCGTCCTCGTCGCTGGGGGCGAGGTCGTCGCCAAGCAGGACATTGGCCAGTAGGCCGCCCGACTGGTGCGTCAGTGACAACACCAGGTCACCGCGGCAGGGGCCTTCGAAGCCGACGCGCACGAGGTCTCCATACTGCCAGCCGAAGCCGGGTGACTCCGCCAGCCGTTCGACATCCAGTTCACTCGTCGCATGGACGTGGATGCATAAGAAACGCTGGGCGTACGCGCTCAGGCGTCCACTAGCGTCCTCCAACGAGGACTCCAGCAAGGACTCGAGCCGTTGGAAAGCCGTGAAGTTCAGGGACGACTTTTGCAGTGCCATGCGAAGGCCCTCGAGACGGTGCGTGCGGAAGCATCCAGTCCGATCGTCCGGGACCGGCCAAGAAGCCAGCCGAACGCTCAGAGAGGTTACTTCACCGTTTGTCCCGATCGTGGGTGGCCGCTGTTGTGACACAAAAATGTCACCGAGGAGTCCGTCTTCGCGACGGGTGAGCCTTCCCATGCACGCAGGGTGCTGACGGAGGTGCCGTCGCAGGAGCTCCCGCACGGTGCTGGCGGAGGTGCCGTCGCAGGAGCTCCCGCACGGTGCTGACGGAGGTGCCGG
>CAZUJM010000173.1:0-12476 GCA_964620405.1 uncultured Pirellulaceae bacterium
ATAGGTCAGCATGACAGATAATGAGAGGTGACTGAAGTTAAGACGTGTGATCTACCGAGTTCTGCGTTCGATTTCCGTGGGCGACGTGTCCATCGCGGAGGGCGATGCGGGCACGACGCAGCTGGTGTTCACGGTGTCGTTGGATGCGGCCGCTCCTTCCAGCGGAGTGACGGTCAGCTACGCCACGGCCAATGGCACCGCGACCACTGCGGGCAATGACTACCAGAGTGCTACGGGAGTGCTGACGTTCCTGCCGGGGGAGACGCAGAAGGCGGTGTCCGTGGCGGTGGTCGGCGACCGGGTCTTTGAGGCCAATGAGACGCTGCAGTTGCGTCTGACGAGCCCCGTGAATGCGACGTTGCTGGACGCCTTGGGCGTCGGGACGATCGTGAACGACGACCTCCGTCCGGCGATCCGGATTGCCGATGTGACGGCGTTGGAGGGGAACGCGGGCGTGACGACGCTGGTGTTTCCCGTGACGTTGAGTTCCCCGGCGTTGGCGGGGGGCGCCACGGTGCGGTGGACCACGGCGGACAGTACCGCCACGCTGGCCGATGCGGACTACGTCGCGGCTGCGGGGACGCTGGCATTTGCCGAAGGCGAAGTCTCCGGCGAGATCCGCGTCGATGTGCTCGGGGATACGGTCGTGGAGGCCACGGAACGAGTGTCGGTACGGCTTTCGACCGTCACGAACGCCACGATCGGTGACAGCCTGGGTGTCGGGAATCTCGTGAACGACGACCTGATCGTTTCGGTGGGCGATGTGAGCGTGGTGGAGGGATCGACGGGCCGCACGAAGGCCGTGTTGTTCCCGGTGACGCTTTCGGCACCCGCTCCCGTGGGAGGCGTGGCCGTGACGTTTGCGACGGCCGATGGCACGGCGGTCGCTCCGTCCGACTACACGGTTCGCTCGGCAACGCAGACCATCGCGGCCGGTCTTACGTCGGCCAATTTGTCGGTGACGATCCAGTCGGACCGGGTGGCCGAGTTCGACGAGACGTTGCTGCTCAATCTCGTGCGCGTCACGAACGCGATCCTGGGCAACTCGCAGGGCGTGGCCACGATCGTGAACGATGATGCAGGCACGCCGGTCGCGTCCACGCCGACCGGCGGCGGGGGTGCGACGGGAGGCACGGGGTCGTACACGTGGTTCAGCGGTTCGCTGGTCGCCGCCGCGTTGCCGCTTTCTGCGGCGACGTCGACGCGGCAGGCTGGGCAGTCCGCGAACGCGACTCCTGTCGCCGACCAGTCTGTCATGCCTGCGGCGCCTTCGCCAGCGATGGCAGCGTCTTCGACTGGGAAGTCGGCGCGTGATGCCAGCGTCGATGCGTCTGGTGGTCCAGCGCCCGGTAGCCCAGCGTCTGACAGCACAGCGTCTGACAGCACAGCGTCTGTTGGCACAGTCTTGGAAAAGCCACTCTCGAACCACAACGCCGCGGTCGACGCGGTGTTCGCGACGTTCTAGTCGTCCCGGCGAGTCGCCAAGCACGCTCGTTCGGCTCTTGGGAGGGGCCTGCCTCCCGGGGCGGTGGCCCGTGCAAGCATTGAGGCTGCGGACCTCCAATCAAGCGGGGGTGTGGCGACCTGAGAGGGGAGAAACACTCGTTTCAGGGGTTTTTGGCGACAGGTTGCGTTAAGGTGTATCGATTGGGTAGCCGATACCAGTGGCAGGGTATTGCGCGATCGTAGCGATCGTGCCGACCGGAACCTTCGGGGACTGGCCGTACCTGGGATGGATTCAGTAGCCAAGGCGAACCCAAGAATGCACGGTCAACGCTCCCGAGCCGCGAACGGTCTCTTCGCAGTCGCCACCCTGGGGTTGATTGCCGGGGGGGCTGGTATCGGATGGTTGCTCGACCCGGCACGCCGGGAAGCGGCGGCGGTGTTGACCGAAACGGACACGGCGGCGGAGCCGTTGGCGAGCCGCGCGGATGCGGCGAAGAACAGCCGGTATCTCGATCTGGTCTCCTTCCGTCGCGCGGATGGAGAGGGGCGGACTCGTTTCGCCGACCTTGCCCAAGGGAGCGACCAGGATGCCGAGGGTGGCGAAGGAACGGCCGCCGCGGTCGGACAGGAGTCGGTGGCGATCGAGGCGCCGCAAAAGCCGCCAGCGGCCGGCGGTGATCCGGCGGACTCAGTGATTCGCCTGCCGAGTACGAACCAAGAGCAAGAAGCGGACACGACGGATGCAGAGTCGGGCGAGGCTCCGCCGGTTCCCGGAACCGACGACTCGGCAGTGCCGATCGCGGATGAACAGGTTGGCGACGCAGCAAACGGAAGTGCGGTAAGCGCCGACGGTGACTCGGGCGAGAACGCCACCGCTACCGACGAAGATTCCGGCGCTGAAAACGCAGGCCAGGATGCGGAGGGCGATGCGGAGGGCGATGCGGAGGAAGTCACAGGCGCGTCGGAGGCGGGCGACGAAGAAATGTTGCCGCCGGTCGAGGGCGACACGACGCGGATCACGCTCAACTTCCAGGACGCTCCCTGGGATGTGGTCCTGAAGCGACTGGCGGAGGAAGCGGGCTACGCGGTGCAGTTGGACGTGCTGCCGCCCGGTTCGTTCACCTACTTGAGTTCGAAGCCGATGACGCTGTCGGAGGCGATCGACCTGTTCAATGGCTACCTCTATTCGAGCGGCCACCTGATCATCCGCAAACAAAACCTGATCTCGGTGGTGAAGACGGAGGAGCCGATCCCGTCGCATCTGATTCCGATGATCACGCCGGAGGAGCTCGGGGCTTACGGCAAGAACGAGCTGCTGAGCATGGAGGTGCCGCTGAATACGATCGACCCGGTCGCGGCGGCCGCGGAAGTGAACGGACTTCTGAGCCCGTTGGGCCGCGCGATTCCGCTGCCTTCGGCGCAGCGCATCGTGGTTACCGATTTTGGCCAGAACCTGCGGCAACTGTACGAGATGCTCTGGTCGCGCGAGAGCGATCCGCTGAATCCACCCCAGGTGGTCTTCAAGCTGAAGAACTCCAAGGCGGAAGACGTGGCCAAGGCGATCAACGAATACTTCGCCACGCAGCGCGCGTCGTTCAGCGGAACGGCGCAGTCGTCGCGTCCGGCGCTGGCGGCGGGCCAGGTGGGACCGGGGGTGGTGCAGGCCTCCGGTTCGGTCAGTTCCGGGGATGGCCTCGCGATTCCGGAACCCACGTCCAACAGCATCCTCGTGAACGCGACGACGCTGCAGATGGAGAAGATCCGCCAGATCATCGACGAACTGGACTGCATCCCGCCGCAGATCGTCATCCAGGCGCTGCTCGTGGAAGTGGACCTGGGCAGCGTCGACGAGCTGGGCGTGGAACTCGGCGTGCAGGACTCGGTGCTGTTCGACCGAAGTGTGGTCGACAACTTGGTGACGGTGACCGAGACGGTGTCGAACCCGGCCACCGGCATTGCGACGACGAACCAGTCGATCATCTCCCAGACAGCCGATCCCGGGTTCAATTTCAACAACAAACCGCTCGGCAACAACATTGCGGCACATCCCTCGAAGGTCGGTTCGCAAGGCCTGGCCAACTTCGCGGTGGGACGCGTGAACGGCGACCTGGGCTATGGCGGCCTGGTCCTTTCGGCGGGGTCCGAGTCCGTGTCGGCGCTGCTGCGGGCCCTGTCGGCTCGCCGCAAAGTCGACATCCTCAGCCGACCGCAGGTGCGGACGCTGGAGAACCAGCCCGCGGAGATCCAGATCGGCCAGCAGGTACCGGTCGTGGATGGCGTGACCGTGACGCCGGTGGGAAGCGCCAATCCCGTGATCCGCCAGGACCAGGCGGGGTTGATCCTGAAGGTGGTGCCGCGCGTCAGCGCGTTTGACGAGGTGGTGATTGAGGTCGAGGCGGAGAAGAGCGAGTTCAACACGACGCGCGGCTCGGGCATTCCGATCTTCACCGACGCCACGACGGGCAACGTGATCGAGGCACCCATCAAGAACGTCTCCAAGGCCACCACCATGGTCAGCTGCATGGCGGGGCAGACGATTATCCTGGGGGGCATGATCAGCAAGGGAACGAACGTTGTCGAGCGCAAGGTACCGTTGCTCGGCGACATCCCCGTGGTCGGATGGCTGTTCCGTTACGACTACGAACAGGTCGGCCGCAAGGAACTGCTCATTTTCCTGACGCCCCAGGTGATTCGCAGCTCGCAAGATTCGGACATGCAGACGGCCAAGGAAGCCCGCCGCATGCATCTGCCCATCGAAGATTCCAACCAGATCCACGGGCCGAACCCGGCCGCTCCGGAGAAGTTCCAGCCGCGGGGCATGAAGTATCCCGAGTGGCCTTGGTTCCACCGCAAGAAGAAGTCCGAAGTCGTGATCGAGGAGGCTCCGGTGGTCTCGGACCTCTTCCCCAGCGAGCCCTATCGCGGCGAGGGCACGGTGGTGGAACCGCTGGGCGAAGGAATTCCCGGAGGTGGCGAAGGAACGCCGCCGGCAGGGGAAGAGCTGCCTGCGCAGCCGTTCATCGAGAAACGCCAGCCCCAACCGCCGATCGAAGGGACGACCAGGTAGCCGGCGTCCGAATCCGTTGACGCCTATCTCTTCCTTGGCTGTTCTCTCGGCCGAATGATCGGCGATGCGTGGATGTCTCCATTCTTGAGCATCGCGCCAACCGCAGCCTGAGCGTCGTGGGGTGACGCCACGACCTCACCGGGCGAACGTCTCTGTTCGCAGGTTCCGCTTTCCAAAATGAAAGCGTTTGAAACGCTGTCGGCAAGTTTCTGCGCGATGCGCAACTGGTCAGGCTGGTATTGCCTTCAATAGTATCCCGACGACCGATTCTTGGCATGACCCGAACGTCGAGTTTTTAAACTTGGCAACACGCGATGTCTCGCTTGGTTGACCATCGAAAGTAGAATTCGTTGGACATCGCGCGAGGTCCGCTGGTGAATTTTTGGACAACTTCGGGTGCTTGAATGAATCCGCAAAGAATGGTCGTTGTGAGTAAGTTGAAGTACGGTTATACCGTACGTGTGACTATTCAGCGCGACGCTCGCGGACAGGGGATGCGACCGGGTTTGTCGAGGTTGATTGCCGCCTGAAACACAGGCTTGGACGCCTTCGGGAATCCGAGGATGTCAGGTCCATTCCTAGCTCCATCTCACGCCGGACTGGTGATGGTGTAGGGAGCAGTGCGCTTGTAGTCCCGCTGGGTACGCGTCTGGGGAGTCCGTTGCGGATTGAAACGTCGAGAAACATTCTGGGGTGTTGGAAATGGCAAAGCGAAAGAGATGGTTCGGCCTGTCTCGCCGAACGTTCTTGGGGTCGTCTCTCGTCGCGCTGGGTGGAGGTTCCTGGGCGAATGCGAATCGGTCTGCGGACAAGAAGCGTGATGAAGATCGCGTGAAGGAGAAGGATCTCTTCGAGGATGGGCCCAAGGTGAAGTCGAATCCGGCGCCCGAGCCCGAGAAGACCCAGCCCAAAATCGTGAAAAGCAATGGGGCGGGGGGAGTGCGTCCCGGGGCGACTCCCTTTCGCATCACTCCCTTCATTCAGGACCTGCCGCTGTCGCCGGTGATCCAACCGGTCGCCATTGGCACACCGCCCTGGGTTCCTGGCGACGTCCAGCACGGGATTGCTCCGGAGTTCTCGCGGCTCCAGGAATGGGAGCAGCTCCCGACCAAATACTATGAGTTGACGGCACGTGAATCGCTGCATCGGTTCATTCCCGGCGTGGACACGCCGGTGTGGGCCTACAACGGCATCGTGCCGGGCCCGACATTCCACGCGAAGATCGGTGAGCCGTGTGTCGTACGGGTAACGAATCGGTTGCCCGTGGAGACCTCGGTCCATCTGCACGGCGGACACACGCCGGCCCACGCGGACGGTCATCCGGAGTTTTATGTGCGACAGGGGCAGTCTCGGGACTACTTCTATCCCAACTGTGTGCCGCTGCACCAGGGCGAGCCCGACTACAGCGAGTCCCCTTCGTCGTGTTGGTACCACGACCATGCGATGGATATCACGGCTCACAACGCCTACATGGGCTGCGCAGGGTTCTTCCTCTACCAAGACGATCTTGAGTCCTCGCTGATCGACTCCAACGTGCTCCCGCGAGCACCGTATGACGTGCCGCTGGCGATTGCCGATCGGGCGTTCAACGCAGACGGGACGATGTACTACGACTTCCTGGACCACAACGGGATGCTCGGGGACACGTACATCGTGAACGGCGCGGTCCAGCCGCGGTTCGTGGTGGAGCGGCGGAAGTATCGCTTCCGCCTTCTCTGCGCCTCGAACGCCCGCGTCTTCACGCTGCGATTGAGCACGGGGCAGCCCTTCCTGCAGGTGGGTAACGACGCCTGGCTGCTTCCTTACGCCATGCTGCGTCCTGAACTTCTGCTGACCCCTGCCAAGCGAGCGGATGTGATCATCGACTTCACCAACGCTCCGGAGGAGGTGTTCCTGGAGAACTGGATGTTGCAGGATGACGGGCGAAAGCCGGATGGGATTGCGGACCGGCCGACGCCGCTGGTGAAATTCATTGTCCAGGGTGCGCCGGCCCGCAACGACGCGACCGTCGACGTCAACACGCCGCTGCGACCGCACGTTCCGATCCTGCCGGAGGAGATCGAGTTCACGCGGGCCTTCAACTTCGGGCGCAGCCAGGGCGTGTGGACGGTGAACAATGAACTGTACGATGGACAGCGGGTCGATGCGGCGCCCCGCCTGGGCTCCGCGGAACGCTGGATCCTGCGGAACAGCAGCGGGGGGTGGTGGCATCCGATCCACATTCATCTGGAATCGCATCAGATCCAGCGGGTCAACGGACGTGCTCCGGATCCTTGGGACCGCTTCAAGGTCGACACGTCGATCCTGGAGGACGGCACGGAGATCGAGGTCTTCATGCGGTTCAGGACGTTCCAGGGACCGTTCGTGTTCCACTGCCACAATCTGGAGCACGAGGACATGCGGATGATGATGGTCTTGGACCCGCGTCCCCAACGCGTGGCCACGCCAGCTCCGGTCACGCGGTGGTTCCCGTAGTCGTTCTTTCATGGGCCCTGTCGTCCAGGGCCCCTTCGTTATCGTGTAGCGATCGCGCGGACCGTTGAACGCGGTGCGCGATCGCCTCTGCGTTCCCGCACGGAAGCGGTTGTGGTTGTGGGTAGAACTACCCGGCAGCTGCTGAGGTCTTTCAGCTCCAGGGAAGATGTTGGTTCCGCCGCAGAGGGTCGCGGCGTGGTCTCTTCGCGTGAAGGGCTTCCTTCGTGACAGTCGGTCAGCAAATCCTGCCGTTCAAGCGTGTTCAAACACTTTGTTTTTGTTGACAGTGACGGTTGTGCGATTGAAATGAGACGTGTCACGCGGAGGGTTTGCAACTAACGGGGCGAACTGCGCGGTTCTTTGCGAACGTCGTGTGAGGCGCCCGCGAGCGATTGTCCGGGGCAGCGACTCCACAACCCGAGGATTTACAGCATGAAAAGAGATTGGAAGAACACTGGAGCGATCCTCGCCCTGGCGACGGTCTTCGGAGTCGGCGGAGTTGCTTCTGACTGCCGAGCGGAGACCGAGGAATCGGCGGAGCGAGTGGTGCAGGACGAACCGTTGCCGGAAGTGCCGATCGCGGCCACGGCGGAACAGCGCCAGCCCACGGGCACGGTTTCCGACCGCATCCCGAACGTCGTGCTCACGACCCACGAGGGCAAGCCGATCCGATTCTACGACGATGTCGTGAAGGGCAATCGCATCGGCGTGAACTTCATGTACACGGTCTGCAAGGGGATCTGCCCGGGGATGACGACCAACATCCTCAAGGTCCGCGAGCAGATGGCGGAGAAGGGATTCTCGGACTTCACGTTTGTCTCGATCAGCCTGGAGCCGGAGCTGGACACTCCGGAGCAGCTGCGGAACTACATGAAGGCGTACGAGATCGAGAACAAGCCTGGCTTGCCGAAGTGGATCTTCCTGACGGGCAAGATCGAGGACGTGAACGCGATTCGCCAAGCCCTGGGTGCTTACGACTTGGATGAGGAAGTGGACGCGGACATCACGCAGCACGGCGGCATGATCACCTACGGCAACGACCGTACGGGGTGGTGGAATGCGGTTGCCGCGCTGATGGAGCCGAAGCTGATCACGCCCGCGATCATGCGGTTGACGAACGACGCACTGCCTCCGCTGCCGAGTCGCGCGGGTGTGGTGAAGGAGTCGATCATTCCGGAGTTGTCCCGTCGCGGGCTGCTCGCGGAGTAGGTTGACGAACGAAAAACGCGAGCTTCGCACCTGGTCGATTGGGGGGTTGGCCAGGTGCGAAGCCATCGCGATGAGGCTGCGGGGCGTTTCCGCCTCGCAGTGGATTCACGGGCCGTAAGGTCCACAGCTTGGAGTTATTCCATGTCCCCCACGTCTCTGGCGAATCAGTCCCGGCAGGCTGCCGAAGCGGCCAGCTCGAAGATCTCCGCCGTCGTCACCTCCACGCTGGTGGGTGCGACCGCGACCGACGCGGAAGCGCGAACGGCCCTTGGGGTCGGCAATGCCGCTCCCGGCGAGTCGTCCCGGGGGGCATCCAGCGGAGTCGCGAGCGACCGCGATGCGACGCTTCGCGACGTAGCCACCGCGAATCGGATGTACTACGTCGACCTCGCTCACACCGAGGTGGATCCGGCTGCCTTGGCCTGCATGGCTCCCCGGGAAGTCGCGAGGCGGCAGGCTCTGCCCTACGCCTTCTCCGGTCGCCGCCTGCTGGTGGCCGTGGGTGAACCGTGTGACCAGGAGACGCTGGAGGAGCTGCGGGTGGTTTCGGGACATCCGCTGCGGGTCGCCCTGACTCGGAGCGACGAGCTGCGGGGCCGCATCAAGGAGCTGGTGGGACTGGGCGGCGGCACGCTGGACGAGATGAGTTCCCGGGCCGCGGCGGAGTTGGTGGGCGAGGAGAACGACGACGAGCTGGCCAACGAAGCGTCGGTCATGCGGCTGGTGAATGAGCTGCTGTCGGACGCGTTCAGCCGACGGGCGAGCGACGTGCACCTGGAGCCGACGCAGGACGGGATCGTGGTGCGCTACCGGGTGGACGGCCTGTTGCAGCCGGAGCCGGCGCCGCCGGAGATCCATCGTTTCCGACACGCGATTGTCAGCCGTGTGAAGATCATGGCGAAGCTGAACATCGCCGAACGCCGGATGCCCCAGGACGGCCGAATCCGGCTGAAGCTGGAGGATGGCGAGCGGGACATCCGCGTGTCGATCATCCCGATGCTGCATGGCGAGGGCGTGGTCATGCGTCTGCTGGATCCGCGGCGTTCGGTGGCGAGCCTCAGCATGCTGCATTTTCCATCGACGATGGAACCGACATTCCGCAACCTGATCCGAGCGCCCCACGGGCTGATTCTGGTGACGGGCCCGACGGGCAGCGGCAAGACGACGACGCTCTACAGCGCGTTGGCGGAGCTGCGGGGCCCGAAGACGAAGATCGTGACGATCGAGGATCCGGTCGAATACGAGTTGGAGGGCGTCAACCAGATCCAGGTGCAGCCGAAGGTCGGCTTGACGTTCGCCGCGGGCCTGCGGAGTGTGCTGCGACACGATCCGGATGTCATCTTGGTCGGCGAAATCCGCGACGCCGAGACGGCGCGCAGCGCGATCCAGGCGGCCATGACAGGACACTTGGTATTCAGTACGCTGCATACCAACGACGCGCCGGGGGCTTACTCGCGGATTGTCGACATGGGCATCGAGCCCTATCTGGCGGCAGGCGGTATCCTGGGAGTGTTGGCCCAGCGCCTTGTGCGACGCCTTTGTCCGCACTGCAAGGTGCCATCCTCGTTGCAGGACAGCGAACTGCCGGCCGACTTCCCGCGGCCCTGGAAGGGGCAGCTCTGGGAGGCACGCGGTTGCCGCGAATGCAGGCATTCGGGATACTCAGGACGGATCGCCATCTTCGAACTGATGCGGTCCGACGCGGCGGTGCGGGAAGCTTGCCTGCGTGAGGACGGCATTCGTCCGCTCTACCGGGCGGCGGAACAGGGTGGCTACAAGACGCTGCGGCACGATGGCTGGCAGAAAGTGCTGGCCGGTCTGACGAGCGTGGATGAAGTGGTGCGGGTCACGGGCATGGGCGAGGGCCCAACGAGTGAGTCGGCGAGCGAGTCGACGGCGGTGAAAGGGGGGGAGCAGTAAGCCATGCCGGAATTCAGCTATCTCGCCCAGGACTTTTCGGGACGGCAGGTGACGGGCACGCTGGTGGCTCCTTCGCGACGCGAGGCGGCGGGGCAGTTGGCCAGCCGCACGCTGGTGCCGTTGCAGTTGGAGGAGAAGGCGACGAAGCCCGCGGGCCGCCGTCGTCGTTGGACGGCCATGCACTACGGCCAGTTGTCGGATCTGCTCCGCACCGGCGTCCCGCTGCTCAAGGCGCTCGACGTGCTTCGCGAGCAGACGAAGTCGGCCGAGCAGCAGTCGCTCTTCCAGGAGATGCGGGACGGACTGGCAGATGGAGCGTCCTTGTCGGAGGTGATGCAGGCGCAGCGAGACGCGTTCGATCCGATCGCCGTCGGCATCGTGCAGGCGGGTGAGGAGGGGGGCTTCCTGGAGGAGGCCTTGCGGCGGATCGCCGTGCTGCAGGAACGGTCCGACGAATTCCGCGGCCGGCTCTGCGGCGCGCTGATCTATCCGTTGGTGCTGGTGTCGGTCGGTTCGCTGCTGGTGCTGGGCCTGCTGGTGTTTTTCGTGCCGAATTTCGCGCCGATCTTCGAGCGGCTGGCGGCGCAGGGGCAGTTGCCCTGGGCCACGCGGGTGCTGATCGCGGCGAGCGACCTGCTGCGGGGGCATGGTTGGTGGATGGCCTTGGGCGGGGCCGGGCTGCTGCTGGCGTTCGGGAGTTCGCTGGACTTGGCCGCGGTGCGAGCCGCCGTGCTGTCGCGCCTGGCGCGGCTTCATTTCGCCGGGGCGGTCGTGCGGGAAACGATTACGGCCCGTTTCTGCCGAGTGCTCGGCACGCTGCTGAAGAATGACGTGCCCATGGTGCGGGCGCTGCGGATCACCCGGAACGCCGTGGGCGACGCGCGGTTCGCCCAGGTCATCGACCAGGCGATCAATGACGTGGCGGATGGAGGCCGCTTGGCCACGCACCTTTCCGACTGCTGCTATCTTCCGGCCGACATTACCGCCATGGTTGCGGTGGGTGAACAGGCGAATACATTGGAGTCTGTGCTGCTGGACGCGGCGGACATTTTGGAGCGACGTTCGTCGCGCCGCCTCGACCTGTACCTCAAGCTGCTCGAACCCGCGCTGCTCCTGTTCCTTGCGGGGGTCGTGCTGTTCCTTGTCATCGGCCTCATGCTTCCCATCTTCGATGCGTCGGGAGTCCAGTACTGATCGAAGGCGATGGATCGCGGCTGAGCCACTTCCGTACATTTCCTCCGGAGACTCTCCATGACTGTCCGTAGACGCCGTTCGTCGCTGCGACGCGCCTTCACCCTGATCGAAGTCCTGCTGGTGCTCGCCATTCTCGGCGTAATCGCGGGCATGGTGGTTCCCCGCCTGATCGGGCGCCAGAAGTACGCGAATGTCGATGCGACGCGGCTGACCATCAAGGGGATCGAGCAGGCGTTGAAGCTGTACGCCCTGGACCACTTCGGGGAGCTGCCGCCGACGCAGGCGGGCTTGAATTCGCTGGTGGTCGCGCCCGGGCAGAACGCCGAGCGTTGGCGTGGTCCGTACGTGGAGTCGGTGCCGCGCGATGCATGGGGCCGCGAATTGAACTATGCCTTGCCCGGCAAGCTGAACCCGCAAGGGTATGACATTGTCTCCGCCGGACCGGATGGCCTGTTCGGCACGCAGGACGACATCGCCAACGACCTTGAAGCTGGTAAGCAGTAAGGGGCTCGAAGTTGTCGCCCTCGCTGTGCCATTCCGGACGCGCGGCCTGTCGTCCGCTGTCCCGCGCGAAGCGCAGCGGTCTTTCGCTGCTGGAAGTCCTGCTGGCGCTGGCCGTGTTCGGCGCGGGGATCGTGGCCATGATGCACTGCCTGCACGCGTCGCAGTTGGCCGGTGCCCGGGCGCAGTTCGCGACGGCGGCGCTGGTCCGCTGCAAGACGGTCCATGCACTCCTGGAAGGCGGATCCCCTCGGCCACGCGGCCGCAAGCCCGTGCCGTTCGAGGACGACGCCAACTGGACCTGGACGAGCAGCGAAAGGCCCGCCCAGGTGCCGGGGCTGGTGGAACGCACGGTGGAAGTGGAATACGCCCGGCAGCGGAGTCGTGAGCTGGGCAGGCAGCCGAGGACCTTCCACCTGACGCGCATCGTGCCGGAGTCGGCGGAGACCCTGCTCGGGCGACGGCCCGCGAAGACCTCCGCCAGGCAACCTGTGAAAGCGACCGTTGGAGTTCAGGAGTTCTCGCCTTGAGTTTTACTCGACCCATCCCCGACGCACCCACCCGCCAGCGTTCGGCCGCTGAGGGCAGGACGGCGCGCTCTGGGTTCACGCTGGTCGAGGTGATTTTGTAATGATCCGGCGACCACCGAGATCTACACAGGCGA
>CAZUJM010000174.1:0-2333 GCA_964620405.1 uncultured Pirellulaceae bacterium
TTCGGCACACGGCGTGTGCCGACTACGCAGGGGCCCGATGTAGCCGGCACACGCCTTGTGCCGGATGAAGACTGCGGGCCTGGAATGGGGCAGCGAACCTACCCGCACGTCTGCGTCCCAGAACGCCAATGCTTCGCGTGAATCCACGACGCAATAGTTCGGCACACGGCGTGTGCCGACTACGCAGGGGCCCGATGTAGCCGGCACACGCCGTGTGCCGGATAAGGAGATTCACCGCCTCTTTAGCGACTGACCTGCTGGCGATCGAGAGCCTGCTGGACGCCGACGTAGCCGTTGCGAGCCTTCATGCAGACCTGTCGGAACGCTTCCGGACGCGAAACGCCCTCCAGCATGAATCGCTCGACGGGGCCCTGGCGAAAGACGAGATCGCCCGCGTCGTACCATGCCTGACCGGGGCGGACCACGACGTCGACCGCGTCGAAGTGATCCAAGCCGATGGCCTTCTCCTCACGCATCGACAGCCCGCGCTGCACCACGATGCGACGATTGGTCACGCAGTAGCGACGCCCGACGAACGGGCCGATTCGCTTGAAGTACAGCACCAGGGCCACGGGAATGGTGGCCAGACAGAGCAGGTTGCCCACCGTCAGCGGCGGCACTCCAAGCTGGATGGAGTACAACCGTCCGAGCAGGGTGCCCAGCGGCAGGCCGCCCATCGACATGGCCGCTACCGAGGGCCAGACGGTCATCACCGTGACCTCTTTGTCTCCAGGGGGGGTGACTCCAGCGATCGCCTGTTTCATCGAATCCACTCCAGCCTCGACTGTGGCGTCTTTCGGGGCTTCGATCGGGGCTTCCTTCGGGCGGCTCGTGCCATTCCCAAGTGCTCCCGGACGTCGTTTCCCGCGTCAGCCTTGCACTCGGCCCATCTCCAGCAGGGGGCCGACTTATAGACGCTCCAAGGCTACCAGAGACCGCCCCAGCGAACCAGCCCCCATGAGCCTTCCGAGACAGCCTTCGCCCGGAGCCATGGGGGCCCTTTCCGATGGTCTTGCGACGCGTTGCGTCACGGGTTTGACTTCCCGGCTGGTTCCGCTGTGGGCGGTAAGGCGAGCGGCTCCCCGGCCGGCTTCGACTCCTGGAAGAACTGCGTCATCTGCATCAAGGCCTTCGGGAGGTGCCAGATCGCCGTGTAATGGCCGGCCTCCCACCAGTGGATTTCGGGCTCGCCTACTTTCCTCCAGAGCGCTTCGGTGCAAGCCGGTGGGACCACTTCGTCCTGGCTCGCATTGAACATCAGGACCCGCCTGCCCCGCAGCCGATGGGCGTGGGTCAGCGGATCGATCTGGGCGATCAGGCCGCGCACGTAGGCTTCGTCGAACGTGCGGTTCGCCCAGTGCTGCCGGACCTCCGCCGTTTCGTCCGATTCCGTGAGGATCCGATAGAGGTCGCCTCCGGCCAGCACAAGGCAGACGTTCTGGAAGCGGGGTTCGGCTGCGGCGGCCAGCGCGCTGACAATGCCGCCGAGGCTGATGCCCGTGATGCCGATCCGCTGCGGATCGATCTCCTCGCGAGCGGCCAGCCAGGCGGCCGCTCGGCGGATATCGAGCACCGCTTGCGTCATGCCCGCCACCGTCTGCTCGGGATCCACGCTGATCATCCGCACTTTGCCGTCGGCCGGTCGACGCGGTCCGTAGTAAGGCATCTTGAGGAACAGCGCGCCGACGCCGTTGGAAGCCAGCGTGCGGCAGCAGAGGCGGGAGAGTTCAAAGTCGCCGCCCAGGATGTGCAGCACCACCACTCCCGGATGACGCCCTTCTCCCTGGGGCTCGAAGTACTCGCACGACACTTCGTTATTGCAGGCATGCTCGGTGACCAGCGGAGACGGAAAGGCCACGTCCCACGACGACACCAGCCCGCCCCACCCGGCTGGCCGACGCGTCATGCGATAAGTGAACTCGTGCGGCCCCAACTGAAACCGACTCGGCACCCCCTCCGTCGCCTCAGGCAGCACGGGAGCGAACCGGACCACCAACGGTTTCCCGGGCGGCTCCTCACCGCGTTCCTCACCGCGTTCCTCGCCGCGTTCCTCGCCGCGTTCCTCACCATGCACCTCCCCCAGGCCGCTGCCCCAGGCAATGGCCCAGCCGATGGCCAGCAGCACGACACTCCCCAGCCATCCACCACGCAGCCATCCGCCCCCAGACACGACCGCCGAACCACGGTTCGTCCTCATCGTCTGCTCCTCGCTGATTCGCGTCTTCGTTCGCCGGCCGGCCGGCAGTCCCGGTACGCAGGCCCAGGCACGCAGGTTCCCCACGGCAATTTCCGGCCCCGAGCGGCCCAGTCCCCACCCGATGAGCCCCCCACCC
>CAZUJM010000174.1:2348-12383 GCA_964620405.1 uncultured Pirellulaceae bacterium
GTAGTACCCCGGGCCGTCCATCGACAAGCCGCTCTGTTTCCGGGGACAACCGTCGCAGCGATCGCTGCCCAGCAGGCCGTACGCCCATTGGACGGCTTCCATCGTGCTCGTCCACAACTCGGCATGTTCCGGATAGACCGCGTCCCTGCCAAGGTCCTCCAACATGCCGACATTCTCCAGCACCTGCAAAAAGTCTTTCTTCACGCCGCAGAGCCCGACGCGGATGCCGCGCCGCCGCAGGCGATGGACGAACTTCTCCAGCAGGTGCATGCAGACGGCATCAGGAGTGCCCAGGTGGCGGATGCGGAGCAGCACCACCCGTACCTCCGCCGACAGATCCTCCTCGATCGTCTCCAGCAACAACTCCGCGTCGCTGGCCGCTCCGAAGAACCACTGTCCCTCCAACGCATAGATGCGGATCAGCCCGCATCGTTCGTCGGCAGGTACACGGTGGCGGACAAAGTTCTGGGGAGTCAGCGTGAGTTCGGTATGGTGTACCTGCGAAACGCGGGGCACAAAGAAGAGGAACGAAAGCAGCACGCCGATCAACACGCAGAACTCGACCGACACTGCCACGGCCGAGATCGCGGTGGCGAGCATGATCAGGGCGTCGAAGCGGGTGGCTTTGAAGTGGTATTTGAGTTCGGCAGGATTCGTCATGCGGAGCGCGGTCATGATGAGGATCCCGGCGAGAGCGGCCTTGGGAATGTACTGCGCGTAGGGAGCCATCACGAGGATCGTCATGGCAACACCAATCGCCGAAATCACTCCCGACCACTGCGTCGCCGCGCCTGACTGGTGGTTGATGTAGGTCCTGGTCAAGGAGCCGGATCCGGGGAAGCACTGGAAAAAGCTGCCCGCCAGGTTCGCCAGGCCCTCGCTCAAGCACTGCTGGTTGATGTCCAGCTTCTGCCCCGTGTGCGACGCGATCGACTTCGCCATCGCAATCGCCTCCAGCAACCCCAGCAGGCCGATGGCCAACGCACTGGAAGACAGCTCCCGCGCCAGGGTCCAGTCGATTTTCGGCGGCTGGAACGAAGGAAGCTGTCGGGGAATCTGATGGATGAGTTCTACTTTGCCGGGCCCCTTGCCGCCTGCTCCCAGGACGGCCACGACCGCGGAGACGATGGCGAGCGCCACCAGCAGTTCGGGAACGCCCAGGCGGAAGCGACGATTCAAACGCCGCAGCGCGATCACCAGACCGATGGTGCCGAGACTCACCGCCAGCGTGGGCAGCTGCACCTCGCCACCGTCCACCATCGTCTGCCAGAAACGGCTCAGGAACGGCGCGTGCGGATCGCCCTGTGCCTTCAGGCCCAGCACGTTCTTTAGCTGGTCCAGCATCAGCAGCACCGACGCGCCCAGCGTGAAACCGACGATAACCGAATGCGAAATGTAGCGAGATAGATCGCCCAGGCGAAAGAGCGTGATGCCTATCTGGATCAGGCCGATCATGGTGGCCATCATAACGGCCGCCATCAGCCGCGACTCATCGCCCGCGACGCCGGCCAAGGCACTCAGCAAGGCGATGGAGATCGCGTTCGTAGGTCCGTTGATCAGTTGCCGCGACGAATCAAAGACGGCGCCCACGGCGGTCATCACGATCGCCGTGTAGAGGCCATATTCGACCGGCGCGCCGAAAATGCTGGCGTAGGCCATCGCCTGGGGCACGGCCACGGCGGTCACGGTCAGCCCCGCGAACAGGTCGCGGCGAAAGTCGCTGGCGGTATACGTCGACGCCGTCTCCAGCGCCGGCACATACCGAAACAGCGTCCGCTTCCAGCCTGTGACTTCACCGTTCACCATGAATAGACCGTTCGTGCTGCCTGTTTTGTCGCCTGCCGGTCGCTTGCCCGGGCCTACTGCCAGCCCCGAATCTTAGCCGGTTCCGACCATGCTCCCAACACGACTTCCAACCGACCGGTCTGCTTCCCCGACGCGCAGCAGCCCCCACCGACTCAGGCTGCCCAGCCCGCGACCCTCTGTCCCTTTTCTGGACAGAACTTCCCACGTCAACCAGCGGCCCCCAACTCCCAGTCGGCAAACCTCGCGCATCGGAACCCGGCGCCATGCCGCGTTGACGCCCCGAACCGTCCCCCGTACCTTAACATCTCGCGGTCAGCCCGATCTGAGCCATCCCACCTCGCAGCCTCCCAGGGAGGTTGTCAGCAGGAGCGGCCCGGTTGCGGATCGCGAAGACAGCGCCAAGAAAAATCACGCGAACACAAGGCAAGCCACCTTCCGGGTCCATGCCGGTGGGAGCCTCCCCATCCAGCCTCGGTTGCCCCTTCGTGAAACCACCGGGTATCCGCAGGAACGAGGCGGCAAAAGAAGCGGAAACGAGGCCCCTTCGTCCGCGTGACCGGCGAATTGACCACTCATCCAAGGATCTCGTTTCATGCTTGAGTTCTCCGTCCCGACCTTGCTGGCGGTTTTCGAACTGTGGGGACAGACGGTCGAAGGCAAGGATCTGGCGGTCGTTGGACTGCTGGTGCTGCTGGAGGGCATTCTCTCGATCGACAACGCCCTGGTCCTGGGCCTGCTGGCCAAGCGGCTGCCGAAACGGTTGCAGCCCCGGGCACTCTCCTACGGCCTGATCGGCGCCTTCGTGTTCCGCTTCGTCGCCATTGGCACGGCTTCCTTCCTGCTCAAGTGGACCTTCGCCAAGTTCCTCGGTGGAGCGTACCTGGTCTACATCGCCGTCAAGCACCTCTTCTTCGAATCGCAGGAGGAGGAGGCGGACGAAGTGATCGTGGATGCGGAGGGCAATCCTCAGCTGGTGGACGCCGATACGCACAAGCCACTCTCGCCCGAACGCGAAGAGCTGGAAATCCAGGAGCGTGTTCCGTTCGAGGTTCCGGACCAGACGCTGGAGATGTCCGGCAACGGTCGACTGGCGATGACGCCGGCCGACATGAAGAAGTTCTGGTGGACGGTGTTCGTGATCGAGATGACCGACATCGCCTTCGCGGTCGATTCGATCGTGGCCGCAATCGGTGTGGTGGGCAGCCCCCCGCCGGGCACTCCCGAGAACGCCCTGCACCCGAAGCTGTGGGTCGTCATCCTCGGCGGTTTCCTCGGCGTGATCGTCATGCGATTCGCCGCCGCCTTGTTCATCAAACTGCTCGAACGCTTCCCGCGTTTCGAAATGGCCGCTTACCTGCTGGTGATCGTGATCGGCTTGAAGCTGCTGGCCGACTGGGCCTTCAACAGCGACTGGAGCAGCCAGGGCTGGACCGCCAACCAGGACTGGGCTCACGCCTACGTCGAATGGTTGCGGGCCCACTCGCCGCTGGGCGTCTCCAAGGCCGCGTCCGAGCATCCGCACCTGCTCGACTTCCACGACCTGCGCCGCCCCGAGTGCATCCTGTTCTGGCTCTCGATGGTGGCCGCTTTCTGCGTCGGCTTCCTGCCGAAGAAGGACGCGAAGGCAGAGGCCTAGTCGGGGCCTGACGGAAGCCTTCGCCGCGTTTGGCTCCACTGCGAGCTGTCCACGTTCTTGGCAGCTCGCAGACGGAATTCGCCATGGTTGCTGCGGCGTGTCTACCGCCGCGTGGCTGCCCTGTTGCGGCTACTGCGCTGCACCCAGGCAATAAAGGAACTCCTGGCGCTGCCCATCGACCAGCTTGGCGACGCGGTGATAGATGCGGCCGCCGCAGATGGCCGGCGTCGCGAAGACTTCATCGCCCAGCTTGTTCTTGGCCAGCAGTTCGTACTTCTCCGGGTCGGCGCGATAGACGAAGGTCTCTCCCGCCTCGTTGGTCGCATAGATGCGATCGCCGACGAGCACCGGTGAAGACGAGAAGGTGCCGCCGAGCCGAGCCTTCCAGCGTTCCTTGCCCGTGGCGCTCTCCCAGCACATGGCGACTCCCGCGTCGAGCGTCGCGAACAGGAACCCGTCGCGGACCAGCATCGAGGGGACGTACACGCGTTGTTCGTTTTCCCAAGCCACCTTCTTGGATCCGTCCGCCACGATGGCCGACAGGTGGTTCCGCGGATAACCGCCGCTGGTGAAGATGTGCGTGCCATCCGTCAGCGTCGACGTCACGCATTCGGTCGTCGCGCCGTCCATCTCCCACAGAGTACGGCCCGTAAGCGGCTCGTAGCTCGTGATCCGGTCGCAGCCGGTCAGGATCACCTGGTCCTTGCCCGCCACGCGAACGGCGATCGGCGACGGATAGTTCGGCGTCTTGGGTCGCTCGCGCCGCCAGACTTCCGCTCCCGTCTTCTGGTCCAGCGCCACGATTTCGCCGCCGCCTTTGTGGTCGGAGGCGATAATGACGAGCGACCGATAGAGCAGCGGCGAGGCGCCGTACCCCTGGTGGATGATGTAGTCGCCAATCGTGGCCTGCCAGAGTTGCTTCCCCTGGCGGTCAAGGCAGGTCGTGTAGACCGTGTCGCCGTTGAGGAAGGTCACGAACAGGCGGTCGGACAGGCAGGCGATCGAGCAGGAGGCGGCGCAGGACTTCTCGTTCAGGACCGTCAACTGGCCGCGATGCACGACGGTCTCCCACAGCCGTTCGCCCGTGGCGCGATCGTAGCAGGCCACGGCCTGCACTTCACGCTCGTGGTCGGCAATCGCCAGCAGCACGTGATTGCCCACGACCGTGGGCGAGCCATGGCTGCGACCCGGTATCGGCACCGACCAGACCACGTTCTCCGATTCGCTCCAACGCAGCGGCGGATCCTGTCCGGCTTCCGCCGTTCCATTCCGCGCGGGCCCGCGCCACCACGGCCAGTCCCCCGGCACGCGCTGGAGCTGGTCCTCCACCTGCCCCACCCCGGCCTCGACCGCGTACGCCTCGTAGCGAACCAGTCCGCAAGACGCCAGCGTCACCACCGCCGCCGCGAACCAACCATGTACTCGTCGCATGCCCGCACCCCCCTCCTGTTTCATTTCGATGGAACCTGGCCGGCTCTGCTGAAAACCGACTTGGAAAAGCCAGGCAGGATCGCAGCCCAGCCTTCTTAAACGTATCTTCGTCGCGGAGAGCCGCGGAGAACCTCAACTGCCTCCGTGCTCTTCGTGCTCTCCGTGGTAAACCCGAACCCCGGCGCAAAACCATCCCCCCTCCGCATGCCGTGGGGACTTAACCACCGAGGATACGAAGGAGGCATGGAGAGCCACGGAGCCGATCGTCACCGCGGGAGTCACGGAGTTTCGCGGACGACGTTGGTCTGGTCAAGCTTCCAATCGGTGACTTCCTGGCGTCGGCCGCCCGGCCAGACGACTTCGACCGAGGAAACCTGGTCCTGGGGACCGAGCCCGAAGGTGACGGGCAGTTCGACCTGCGAGAGGTAGCTGCGCGTGGGCATGACCTGCCGCGCCTGGGTGCTCGCGCTGGTCTTGACCTCGACCCACGCGCCGATCGCATCGCGATTCGACGTCGTGCCTTCCAGCCGGAAACGCAGCCAGTGATGGCTCAGTTGCTGGTCGTTTCGCAGCAGCCGCGCGGCCTGTCCGCAGGCGATGATCAGGACGTCGAGGTCGCCATCCGCGTCGATGTCCGCGTACGCGGCGCCGCGCCCGACGGTGGGTTTCATCAGGTCCTCGCCGCACTTGTCGCTCGCGATCGGCACGAACTCCGTCTTCTGCCCCGGTCCGCTGTTCCAGAACAGGTGTGGCGGCTGTTCGTAGTGCTGGCTCGGCTGCACACGGTTGATCTCTTCCTCCAGGTGGCCGTTGGCCGCGAACAGGTCAAGGCGTCCGTCGAGATCGTAGTCGAAGAAGAAGAGGCCGAAGGTGAGTTCGAGGCGCGAGTTGGGTCCGAGGCCCGTGGCCACGGCCTCGTCGACGAACTGCAGTTGGCCGCCGCGTGAAACGTACAGCGCGGTCATCTCGTTGGCGAAGTTGCCGATGGCGATGCCCATCGCGTCATTGTTGCGGAAGCGTGCCACGTCGATGCCCATCGCGCCGCGGGCATTGCCGGCCGTGTCGAACGCGACACCGGCCATCGCACCCACCTCCTCGAACTTGCCGCCGCCGCGATTGTGCAGCAGGAAGTTCTGCACGGTATCGTTGGCCACCACCATGTCCAGCAGCCCATCGGCATCGACGTCCGCGCACGCCAGCCCCAGCGACTTGCCCGTCGGCACGCCCGTATCGCGGTTCTTCACCTGCACACCCGCGTCCGCCGAAACGTCCGTGAACGCGCCGTTGCCGTCGTTGCGATACAGGAACGGAAAACTTCCCTCGAACGCCTGCGGCCGGCCATACGCGCGACCGCCGCCGGTGAGCTGGAAGTTCTGCGACATGTCAAACTCGGGCGACCACTTCACATAATTACAGACCATCAGGTCGAGGTCGCCATCGTTGTCGTAGTCCACGAAGCCCGCGCTGCTGCTCCACGCCTGCGGATCCCCGGCAACGCCCGCGGAGTCGGTGACCTCCTGGAACTTGCCCTGGCCGAGGTTGCGAAAGAGCCGATTGGGGCCGACGGCGGAAAGGAACACATCGACAAGGCCATCGTTGTCGTAGTCGCCGAACGCGGCGCCCATGCCATAGAGTTCCACGTCCAGCCCCGAGCCGGCGGTGACATCCTGGTAATGGCCCTGGCCGTCGTTCTGGTAGAGCCGCGGGAGACCGGCGGCCGCGGTGCCCGACTGACGGTCCGCGGGCCAGCAGGTGGAGTCGACCAGCAGGATGTCCTGGTCGCCATCGTTGTCGTAGTCCAGGAAGCCGCCGCCGCCGCCCATCGTCTCCGGCAGCAGCTTCTGCCCCGTCGCGCCGTTGTGGTGCTCGAATACGATCCCCGCTTCGCGCGTCACGTCGCGAAAGACGACCGACGGCACTTCAGCCACGGGCAGGTCCCGCACCCGGGCGCTGGACAGTTCGGTCTTCTGCACGGCCGCCTGCGGCGCGGGGCGGTTCATCCACCACGCAACGCCTCCGCCCGCCAGGGCCAGCAGGCCGATCACGCCCAGCGACCAGCGGAACGCCTTGCCGATGATCGCATCATCGCGTTCCTCGATGACCTCGTCGTCCAACTCCGCCTGCCGTGACACGTTCTTGTCAGCCAATGCAAATCTCCCGATCGAAGGATCCGCGGCCGCGAAGTCCGCTTCGCGGCCACCTGCCCACCCTGGATGCCCCGTGCGCCGTGGCATCCGCCTCTGGATCGACGCGACAGGCCGAGGCTACAGGCCGGGCGCTCCCGGACGCTGCAGCGGGTACTTGACCACGGCCTCCGCCGCGAGATTCGCCGCCGGATATTTTTCGCGAGCCAGCCGCACGGCGCGCCCCTGTGCGTTATCGTCCGGCTTGTAGGTCTGGTGCAGCGCCGCGTGCTCGTCCGACTTCGCCTTGTCCCCGAGTTCGGCGTACAAGAGTTGCAGGTTGTAGTGCGCGGTCACGTTCTCGGAGTCCAGTTGCAGCGTCTTGCGGAACTGGCCGATCGCCTGCAGGAAGTAGTCGCGCGACGTTTGGGCTTCGGTCGGGATGCTCTCGGCATCCACGCCTGCGGAAACCGCCGGCGGATACGATGCGGGCGGCCCTGCCTGCGGCGCCCCGGCATCCGCCGACTTGGACGCATCCGCAGACTGCTCCACCGACTGCATCACTGGCCGCGTCGCCGTCGGCTGCTCCCGGCGTGCGTTCTCGATGCGCTGCAACTGACGTCCCAGGTCGAACAGCACCTGCCCGTGCAAGTTCAGCACCTCATAGTCCATGCTGAAATCAAACCGACGACGGTCCATCTCCGGCGTTCGATCCTCCAGCACGCTGCGCAGGCTCTTCTCGGCCTCCTCCAGGAAGCCCTGCTGCCGCGCGACGTCGCCCGCGAGCCACGCCCAGGTCCAGCGCGGGAAGCCTTCCGTGTCGCGATACTTTTCGGCGCGATTCAGCGCGGCGACCGCGTCATCCAGCCGTCCCTCGGCCAGGTAGACCCGGGCCAGGTTCATCGGACCGTCGAACCGCCCCAGCTTCTCCACCGCCACGAACGCCTCCTCCGCCTGCCGCAGCTCCGCCTTCCCCTTCAGCAGCAGGCCAATTCCATAGTCGTTCCAGCGCTGCCACTCCGGGAATTCGAGCTTCCCATTCTCGGCCTTCTCCGCGACACCCTCCACCGGGAACGTGACGCGGTCCACGGCCATCGTGGTCACCGGCAGTTCATTGACGTACGGCTCGCCCGGCTTCTGCCCGCGCACGGGTCGCCCCAGCTTCTCGGTCTCCTTGCCGACATAGTCCATGTACTCCTGGTCGAACTTGCGATACTGCAGCTTGACCTCCACCGTCACCGGCGCCGACAGATCCTCCGGCAACGTCATCTCGTAGTGCGCCGTTTGGCCAGCTCCGGGGGGTATCTGGTGGTTGTACAGCGGCGTGAAGATGTCCTGCGGATTGCGGCGGTCGATGCGGTTGCCGTCCTTGTCCAGCATGAACACATTCATGAAATGCGCGTATCGGTCGACTTCGTTGCCGCGCGCCGGATCCATCGCGCCGTTGCGTCCGATCACCCGGTCGCCGCTTGTCACCGTCACCTCCAGCCAGACCTCGTTGGAGTCGACGGTGCCTTGGGTGAAGAAGTGACCCATCTTCAGCGTGCGGACGACCGCTTCGAACAGGTACTTGCCGCCGGGCTTGAGCGTCGGCACCTGCGGTCGCAGGGGCGCGACGAGCGGCCCGTCGATCTCGCCTCCCTCCCGCACACCGAACAGGTCCACGCGGAGGATCCCCTGCAGGAACTGCTGGTGCGCCTTGATCGTCTCCTCGTCCCCGCGCATCCAGGCCAGCCCCGTATTGGCCGCCGGGAACAGATGGTCATGCACGCTCAACTGCTTCGCGCCGTCGAAATACGCGGCAGCGAAATCGTCCGACTCCTTCAGCGGCATGTGGCACTGCGAACAGTTCGTCTTGGCCTCGGGTGGATAGTAGAAGCTCCTGGCCCCATGCCCCGAAACGCCGCTCAACAGGTAGGGATCATAATGGTTCTGCCCGCGGAGGAACTCCTTGTAGTTGTTCAGCGCGAACGGCAAACTCACCTTGTGGCACGTCGAACAGAACTCGGCTGACTTGTGGAACGGCTTGAGGAACGTCTTCTTGTGGAAGGCCGGCTTCGCCTTCACCAGCTGGTGGTTCACCCAGCGCAGCAGCGGGTTCTCCGAGAAGGCGAACGGATAGTGCAGCGGTTCCTCGATCGTGTAGTCCGCGTTGCCGCGCGTGCTGTTGACGTTCGTGATGGCGTGGCAGGCCGTGCAGGTGATGCCGGCCTGCGAAGTCGGATGCTTGATCATGTCGAACTTCGGGTCGTCGAACGCTCCCGTGAAGAACGGCACCGGGTCGTGGCAGCCCGCGCACCAGCGCGAAGCCTGCACATTGCCATCGCGTTCCATCGCCACTTTCCGCGTCTCGTTCACGCTGGCCAGGTAGGCGGGATTGTTGAACGAACTGAAGTGGTGGGCGCTGTTCAGCCAGCCGGCATGCACGTCCGCATGGCAGTCGCGGCAGTAGTCGTTGTTCATCATGTTCTCGGCGCTGACGAACTGCCCGGAGGACGTTCGAGCCAGTGACGGCTCGAAGTACTTCGCACCCGACTCTGGCCCGACCGCGTACCATTGCCGCGGATCCTGCGAGTGCATGGCGACCATCAGCAGCACGGCGGCCGCAGTCGCCGCCGCATACGCCAACCCCAGACGCCACTTGATGCGGGAACCGACGAGGCGATGGAGCCAGTAGAGCCAGCCGGCGACCAGCGGCAGTGCCACATGCGCCCAGTAGACCAGCGAACGAGCCATCGGCTGCCGCAGGTCCAGGGAACCGACCCGCATCAGCAGCAGGCCCGTCACCAGCACGCCGATCGCCACGCCGAAAAGCGCATAGCCGACGCGAATCGCCCGGCGGTTCCGGCGATGGCGCGAGGCGATCATGTGCAGCACGCCAAACACCAGGAACGGCACGATCAACACGAGACCCAGCGCCAGGTGCCCGAGGAACATGTACTCGTAGAAGTGAGTCTCGTACGTCCCGCCCCGCAGCCACCCCATGAACGGGGTGCGAGCCAGGAAACACGAGCTGGCGCGCAGCAGCGCCAGGATGGC
>CAZUJM010000175.1:0-8202 GCA_964620405.1 uncultured Pirellulaceae bacterium
GAGGCCGACAATGTCTTCGGGACGCTCACCCCGACGGGCACGCCAAAGTGACGAAGCAGCCCTCCGTTCGTGGACGGCCACCGTGCGCGTGCTCGCGTGTTCAAGCAGGTTAACAGGAGCTGCGCCTCGCTGACTCCTTGTGCCCCAATCGGCAATTCGTGGCCTGATGGCTGGAGAGATCCAGGCGATCTTGTCGTTGCATCGCTGTGGAATATCGCTACCCTGATCTGACGCGTGTGTCCTGCGCACCCCGCCTCGCGATGTTCCTCAAGGGGTGGTGGCGACCAGCGATCAGGGGAATGCCATGGAAAAGATGCTACTGGGCCGAGTTCTTGTCGGTTGGTTGGTTGTCCTGGGGGTGTTCGGCGTCAGCCAAAGTGCGCGTGTTGACGCCGCGGATCCCGTGCGGGTTCGCAAGAATGCCAAGGATCTGTCCGCGCAGGAAAAACAGGATCTGGTTGGCGCGTACCATGCGATGAAGAAGGCTCCTTCGCCCTGGGACGCGAAGTTGAGCTACTACGACCAGTTCGTGTACTGGCACAAGTACGCGTTCGCCTGTGAGAACAACGCGGCTCACATGGGGCCCGCATTTCTTCCCTGGCATCGGCAGTTCCTGCTGATGTTCGAAAACGGACTCCGGGACGCCAGCGGGAAGGACGTGACGATTCCGTATTGGGATTTCACCGACATGGCGAGTACCGATGCCGTGTTCGCGACCGACTTTCTCGGCGAAAACGGCGATCCGAAAAATGGCTATGCCGTGCAGGGAGCGTTCGGCAAGGAGAACTGGGTGTTGAACGTGCTGGATCCACCGGAATCCGATCCTTACCAGTACACTTACCTGATCCGAAATCGTGGCACGGACGTTGCGCCGAATCCACCCACGCCCGCGGATATCCAGACGGCCCTCGATGTACCAACCTACGACTCCGCGCCCTGGGATGCGATGAGCGACGCGTCCACGAGCTTTCGCAACAACATCGAAGGCTGGCGCGACGTCATGGGCATGGAATGCGACGGCGGCTGGATGAGTCCAGTCTCCGACCACGACGCGCCGCACATGAACCATAACGGCACGCACCTGTGGGCCGGGGGTATTTTCGAATCGGGTTCCACCGTGGAGCTGGATGCCTGGTCCGGCATGTCGGGACAGCATCACTTGGAGGAGATGACGGCCCCCGTGCTGGGAACCCTGGCACTCAACACGAGTCCCAACGACCCGGCCTTTTGGCTGCTGCATGCCAACATCGACCGCGTCTGGGATCAGTGGTCGGACATCCACGGGGAAGTGTATGCGCCGGAGAGCGGCGCGGCTCCCGGGCATAACCTCAACGACAAGATGTGGCCGTATACGACGATCGGCTTGAGTGTCACCCCGGCCGACATGCTGGATCGGGCAACGCTTGGTTATGAATACTTGCCGACGACTGTGCCCGAACCAGGCAGCCTGGGCCTCGCCGCCTGGGCTGCGCTCGGCGCGCTGGGTCTCTTGCGCGGAAGAACCAAGGGGTGACCACGACGTCGACCGGGCAGCAGGCGGTCCATCGTCAGAACTCGGCGCGGTGAACCGCTTGGGGATCTCGCGCGGCTACGGGAGCTCCTCAGCTGAGAATGCCGCGCACGACCTGTCCATGGACGTCCGTCAAGCGGAAGTCGCGTCCCGAGTAGGGGAAGGTCAGGCGGGTGTGGTCGAATCCCAGTTGGTGCAGGATGGTCGCGTGCAGGTCGTGGATGGAGACGGGGTTTTCCACCGCGTCGTAGCCGCTGGCATCGGTCGCTCCGAAGCGCAGGCCGCCGCGGATGCCGCCGCCGGCCAGCCACATCGTGAAGCCGCTGGCATTGTGTCGCCGGCCGTTTCCGTTTCCTTGGTCGACGGGCGTCCTGCCGAATTCACCTCCCCAGATGACCAGGGTGTCGCGGAGCAGCCCGCGTTGTTCCAAGTCCTCCAGCAGCGCCGCGACGGGTTGGTCGATGGCGCGACAGTTGGCGGTTAGTCGTTCCTTCAGCTGCGCATGCTGGTCCCAGCCGCGGTGGGTGACTTCGATGAAACGCACCCCCGCTTCTGCCAGGCGTCGCGCCATCAGGCATTGGCGCGCGAAATTGTCCGTGGGCTGCGTCCCCACGCCATAGCGGTCGCGCACCGATTGCGGCTCCTGGTGGATGTCCAGTCGGTCGGGAGCCTCCCCCTGCATGCGAAACGCCAGTTCATACGATTCCAGCAGCCCCTGCAGCTCACCATCGCCTTCGTGCTTCTCCAAAAGCGACTCATTCATGGCGCGAATGGCTGCCAGTTGTTCACGCTGTTCCGCAGGTTGGATGCGTCCATTGGACAGGTTGGGAATCGGGCGAGGCCCCACGGCCACGCGAGTTCCCTGGCAGGTGCCGGGAAGGAACGCTGAGCCGTAGTTCCGCGCGCCGCCCAGGTCTTCCACCGGATTGATCGTGACGAATGATGGCAGGTTCTCGTTGGCGGTGCCAAGTCCGTGGATGACCCAGGAACCCAGCGAGGGACGAGCCATGTTGGTGGAACCCGTGTGCAGCATCAGCGTTGCTTGCGGATGCGCGGGGTTGGTCGTCTGCATGCTGTTGACCACGCACAGCTTGTCCGCATGACGGGCGATGTGGGGAAGCAGTTCGCTGATCGGAGTTCCCGAATCGCCTGCAGGGCGGAACCGCCACGGCGATGGCAGCAGACGCCCCCCCATGCGCTGGCCACCGACGCGGCGATTGAGGCCTTGGTCCGCCAGCCGGGGTAGTTCCGGTTTGAAGTCGAACGTGTCGATCTGGGACGGACCACCCTGCATGAAAAGAAAGATCACTCGCCGCGCGCGCGCCGGGAAGTGGGTGCCGCTGCCCGTCGTTTGCCCCACGGAGTCTGCACGCAGGAGATCCCCCAGCGCCAGCATGCCCAGGCTGACCGTGCCAGTGCGAAGCCACTCGCGACGAGACAGTGGCCGTGAAGAGCCGGACGCGGCACGCTGCAGTGGTCGCGGGGTGGACATGGTCGTCGCTCCTCAAGGAAAGTTCGTGGCAGATTCGCAGTGAAATCAAGGGCTCAGGAACAGGAAGCGAAATCCTTTGGTCGGCTGGCGGAGCGTCCTCATCGGGTGCTACAGCGCGTAACGGAACTCCGCGGACGCCATGATTGTCTGGATCCAGCGGGCCCAGCGGAGTTCGGAGGTGTTTTCGAGCGGTTGGTCGGGACGACGCGCGTTCGAGAGGTCACGATCTTCCGGCGTGTCCGAGGATGCCGCAGCGAGGAACTGGGACGCGCGAACGAACTCGGTGGCGTCGGGAAAACGACCAAGCAGGACGAGGTACACCTGGTCGATTCGCTGGCTCCGGTCGAGATTCAAATCACCGAGCCGCCTGGCCATCGCCTCGCTGCATTGAAGCACCAGGGGATCGTTCAGGAAGAACAAGGCCTGGGTGGGAGACGTCGTGACCTCGCGTTGCCCCTGGGTCTCGGTGGATGCGGGAAAGGTGAATGCGGTCATCGGCGCCGGTATGCGATTGCGCATCACGGGCAGGAAGACACTGCGATAGGGGAAGGCAGTGGCGTCGGGCACTTGCTGCGGGGACCGCCGTCGCGGCCGCGGGGAGTTGTTGGCTGGCAGGGTCGCGGCGGGACTGTCGAACGCCAGCTGTTCTGAACCTGCGAGCATCGTATCGCGGATGACCTCAAACTCCAGTCGCTTGCGATTCATCCTCCACAGCCAGCGGTTGTCGGGGTCCCGCGCCTGCTGCTCGGAGCCGGTGGTACTCGACAACGCATACGCATGGCTCAAGACCAGTTGACGCACGAGAAGTTTGGTCGACCAGCCCGAGTCCGCGAAATGGCGCGCGAGGTCATCGAGCAGTTCCGGGTGGGATGGCGACGATCCGGTGACGCCGAAATTGTCGAGCGACTCGACGATGCCCCGGCCGAAGAGATGGGACCAGACACGGTTCACGAAGACGCGCGCGGTCAGGGGATGCGCGGGATGCACGATCCAGTCGGCCAGTTCGCGGCGGCCGCTGTGCGCGAGCGTTGGCATGGCAGCGCCCTGTATTGAAAGGACCTTGGGGAAGCTGCGGGGCACGCGTTCCCCGAGGTCCTGGGGCTCACCGGCCAGATTGATCCGGCAGTCCCGGATCCGGGCCGCGTCCACAACTCCCGCGCAGGCTGCGTCCGTGGAATCCTGGCTTGGCATCTCCGCTGCGCCCAAGGTGACGCGTTGTCGTTTCGCGTCGGCCACGAACTCCCGCACTTCTTGCTGGCGTTGCTGGATCTGGGCGTCGAGGCGACGCAAGCGAGCCTTTTGGCGATCGGGTGGGATCTGGTCGGATTCCTGCACTCGCGATCGTTCGCTTCGCAATGTCGCCAACTGTCGGCGCAGGGTACGCAGTTGCAGGGCCGCTTCGGGCGGGAGATTCGGATTCCGTGGCGAAGAGGCACGTGGTGTGCTGGCCGGTTGCGTGGATGTCCGCGAAGGCCTCAAGGGCAGCAGCAGGTCGCCGCGTTCCTGCTGATCGCCGGCTCGCAGGTTGTTGGAATAACCATTACGAAGGTCGGTGCTGAGGAAGATGCCCGCCAGCCCGTAGTAGTCATCCATCGTCAATGGATCGAACTTGTGGTCGTGGCATCGCGCGCACGCGAGGGTGAGTCCGAGCATGGAACGAGTCACCGTATCGATCTGCTCCGCGACAACCTGCATGGCATAAGCCGCCGGATTACGCTCGTTCAGATCGTGCGAGCCAATCGCCAGGAAGCCGGTCGCCACGCGGCGGCGGGCGAGTTGGTCGGGGGAGTCGCCGCCGAGCAGGTCGCCCGCCAACTGCTCGCGGATGAACTGGTCGTGGGGCAGGTCGTCGTTCAACGTGTCGATGACATGGTTGCGATAGCGCCAGGCATGGCCGAGCGGGACGTTGCGAGTCTGCCCCATGGTGTCGGCGTATCGTGCTGCATCCAGCCAATGCCGACCCCAGCGTCGACCAAACTCGGGCGACGCCAGGTACTGATCTACTAAACGCGTGTACGCTGCGCGCGTCGGATTCGCCAGGAAGGCGCGCGTCTGCTCCACGGACGGAGGCAGGCCTGTCAGGTCAAGCGAAAGACGGCGAAGCAGCGCGGCCGGTGATGCGTCGACCTGGGGCGACAGTGTGCGATCCTCGAGTTCCTTGAGGATGAAATAGTCCAATCGCTGCCAGGGCCAGTCGCGAGTTTCGATGGAAGGCAGTTCTTGCGCGGTGAATGCCTGAAACGCCCAGTGTCCTTGAGTGGCCTGCGTTGTCGAAGCTTCGTTGGAGACCCGAGGTGGATTACCGCGTGGATCAGGGGCACCACCCCGAATCCAAGTCTCAAAATCCGCGATCGTATCGTCGGACAGTTTTTCCTTGGGCGGCATCTGCAGGTCTTCGTGCCTCAAGGCTTGCATCAGCAAGCTCTGATCGGGATGTCCGGGCACGATCGCGGGACCACGGTCGCCCCCGTCCCGCAGGCCGCTTCGCGTGTCGACACGCAGTCCGCCCTTGGGTGGCTCGGAACTGCCCGAATGGCACGCGTAACAATGCCGGACGAGCGCGGGGCGGATGCGCTGCTCGAAGAAATCCTCATCCGCCGTGTTGAGGTCCGCGTCGTCCAGGTCGTCGCCGGCAGGCTGGTCGTCCGGAGCCATCTCCAGCGCTGGGGCCATCATCGCACCATCGCCGTCGACCGCTTCGTCGTCGTTGCCCGGTGCGTGGCGTTCTGTGCCGCCGTTGGCGTCGGACGCGCGGGACGCCTCTCCAGGGTTGCCCGGTGCGGCTTCCAACTGACCTGGCAGGCCCTTGAGGAGAAAGAGTAGGACCAGCAGAAGCAGCATCCGCGGCAGCGTCCCTTGCTGCGGCAGGCTGCGCGGGTTCGATCTGCGGGAAACGACCGGTATGACCTGGCGAGGGAACGATCGGTCCATGGACGACTCTCCTCGGCTGTGGGTCCGCCTAGGACTGCTCGGCGCGACAGTCGGCTCATCGAAACCGGGACCGCCTGCTGGATTTTAAACCGAAGGACTGGCTCAAGGTGACGCCGACCGCGAGCAAATTGCGCGAAGCGCAGGTCGACGCAGCGGGTCGGCCTTCCGAGCGGCGTCGGCGAGGCGGTCCAAGGCGCTCCGGCTTTGCCGGCTGGGTTGGGAACTCCGCTTCCAAGATCGTGCCCTTCGTGGTGGCAGCCGGCACGATTCAGGGTCGCGAGGTCACACATCGGCTCGCGGCAAGTGTGGATGCGATCCCGAACCGGCTGAGAAGACACCGCGGTTTCCGGGGGGCCCGCTTCCCGTAGGTGATGGCTTCCGGCTCCTTGTCGGGCAAACCGGCGGAACGGGTTCCAGCGCGTGGCTTGCAGTCGGTGCCTTCTAGTGGCAGGACGCGGTCGATGAGTGGCAAGCGGTTCGCGATGCCAGGAAAGGCGATAGCGCGAAGACAAGCGAAGCGTATCCAAGAAATGCCAACGACTGTCAGTGCGTCGACTCCTGGTTTGTTCAGGATCTGAAGCACGCTCTACGGCCAGCGATCGTAGCAACTCAGGCATCTCGTTCCGTGGGAACCCCCTTGGTTCGGCGGTACTTCGTCTGCCAGAATATCGGCGAATACGGCGATGGGAACGAATGGGAGAAGCGAGTGATGACGAACTGGAAGAGGTTGGCCTGCGCGTTGTGGGTTGGTGGGTGTTGCGTGTTCGTCGGACAGGCTTGCGCGAAGGAGCCTGCGGTGGTGTGGGAGCTGACTGAGGGTCTGCGAGCTCCGGAGAGTGCCTATCTGGAGCCGACCACGGGCTATTTGTTCTTGTCGCAGATCGGCGAAGGTGGCGGGAACGGCAAGGATGGCGACGGCTGGATCTCGCGTTTGACGGCCGATGGCGCAGTGAGCCAGGCGCGCTGGGTGACAGGGTTGAACGCTCCCAAAGGACTGCGAAGCCACCAGGGAATGCTGTGGGTATCGGACATCGACCAGTTGGTGGGAATCGACATCGCCAAGGGTGAGATCGCGCACCGAGTTCCGGTCGAGGGCGCTAAGTTCCTGAATGACGTGGCGTGCGGTCCGGATGGTTCGGTGTATGTCGCGGACATGCCGGCCAGTCGTATCTTTCGTTATCAGAACGGTAAAGTTGACGTGTTCGCGGAAGGGCCGGAACTGGAGTGTCCGAACGGTCTGTTGGTTGACGGCGGGCGATTGGTGATCGGTGGCTGGGGAGTGGGCATCAAGGACGACTTCTCCACGGAGCAACTGGGCCGCCTTCTGTCACTGGATCTGGAGACGCGGAAGGTGAACGCGGTCACGCCCGCTCCGCTCGGCCATCTGGATGGCGTGGAGAGTGATGGCAAGGGTGGCTTTGTGGTGACCGACTGGCGGAACGGCAAAGTGTTCCATGTGCGAGCCAATGGTGATGCACAACTGCTGCTGAGTTTGCCCCAGGGCACGGCCGACCATGCCTATCTGGTTCCTGAGATGCGTCTGATCCTGCCCCGGATGCTGGAGAATCGCGTGACCGCCTACGATCTGCGCGGACTGCTTCCTTGAGGCGGGGCTGAGATGCCGGAGGCCCTCGTTAGCTCGTCATGAACGAGCGGCCTCAATCGTGGATGCCTCGGTCCGTGGCAGGGAACAGGGCGTGTGCTTGCTGTATCCTGAACGCCATGGGTGTGCGTTTTCGCCCGGGCCGATGGCGAGCGACGTCCATCGAGGAGGCGTCGATTGGATGACTTAGAGCGGAATCTTCCCGGGGTGGGGCGGTAGAGGCTTCTGTGGAGTTTTCCTCTCGCCTTGCGTACGTTTTTTGCAGAATCTAGTCGCGGAACATCGTCGCCGTCCGGCATGTTTCGATTTCTGGACAGGACGGTAGTTAGCACTCTGGATTAAGGCAAGTTAGCATCGCCTTTCCCGGGGACCAGCGCTATCATGGGTGGATGAACATTGGTGTCTGTAGTGGCGTAACAGGTGCGCCGTGGCGGATCCGTGTCCGGATTGGAGTTCCGACGGCTTTGCGCAGGAATGGCTTGCAGGCCGCTCAAGTTGGAACATCACTTTGCCGGTACATGCTCTTTATCTTTGGCTTGCAGGTCGTCGCTGGTCGCGGCCACTTCCGAGCAGGCGGCGTTCGCGTCGTTCCGGGAGTGTGGCTGCGCGGGTGGGGGAAGTGGCCTTGTCAGCCCCGGAAGTCAAGGCCGGCTTGCCAAGGGCGGC
>CAZUJM010000175.1:8212-12371 GCA_964620405.1 uncultured Pirellulaceae bacterium
CTGGAGGTTCGCTGCAACCTGGCCTTCGACCTGACGCTCTCGACCGGTGACTTGGTGTTGTCAGGCGATTCATCCGACGACGCGGTCACGCTGGCGGTCACCCAGGAAGGCTTCCTGTCGCATGACCTGGCCTGGGAAGGCAATCTGGTCAGCGCGATCGACATGGACTCGACACAGGAGGGGGAGCAGTCGCTGCTGGCGACCGAGGTGATCTCCCTGACGATCCTGGGTGGCGAGGGCAGTGACACGATCGACGCGTCGGCGCTCGGATTCCGTGTGATGGTTTACGGCGGAGCGGGTAGCGATACCCTGATCACCGGCGCGGGTGACGACTTGCTGTCAGGCGACGATGGCGACGACTTGCTGCAAGCTGGAGCGGGCGCGGATGAGTTGCTGGGAGACGGCGACGCGGGCGTCTACTCGACCGGAGCGGATACGCTGGAGGGCGGCACGGGCAACGACACGCTGTACGGCGACGATCCCTACGCGGGAGGCTTGGCGGCGAACGTGCTGATCGGCGGCGACGGCCAGGACGATCTGGTCGGCGGGGATGGCGACGAGACGCTGCGGGGTGGTGACGGCAACGATACCGTGGAGGGTGGCGCCGGAAACGACCTGCTGGAAGGCGGAGAAGGCGACGACACGCTCTACGGCGACGGCTCGCTCGTTGGCTACTCCACCGGAAACGATACCCTGCGCGGCGGTGGTGGAAACGACATACTGCAGGGTGATGACCGCCTCGGAGGCAATGGCGCGGACGAACTGGACGGCGGCTCCGGGGACGATCAACTCTGGGGTTACGAAGGCGCCGACATCTTCCTAGGAGGGGAGGGCGTGGATGCCTTCTGGGATATCGTCGTCGCGGATGCCGTGCTGACGGACGATCGCTACACGGCGGAGGGAGTCACCAGCGTCGCGCATGGCCTGGAGCGTGGCACGCTGTACGGCACGGCGGCCGCGAATGACATCGATGCGTCGTCGTTCGGCGCGGGCCTCTTGGAAGTCCACGGCGGCGACGGCAACGATACCTTGCGAGGTGGAACGCAGGAGAACCGGCTGTACGGTGACGCCGGGGACGACCTGCTGTTGGGTGGATCGGGCTGGGATCAGTTTTTCGGCGGGTCGGGTGGGGATTCCGCCTCGGATCGCGTTCACCTGGCGAGCCTCGCGGACGCGTCCTACACCGCGGATGGCGTGGTCTCCGCGTCGCACGCGGTGGAGTCCTGGGAGCTGATCGGCACCGAGGCGGATGACGTGCTCGACGCCTCGGCCTGGACCCGTGGCGGCGTGCTGTTGCGCGGCCTGGGCGGTCACGATACGCTGCGAGGCGGCGCCGGCGCCGACCTGCTCGTCGGCGAGGCGGGTGACGATACGCTGGAGGGCAACGCCGGGAACGACACGCTCCATGGCGATACCGTCCTCGGTGGCGGTTCCTCGGGCAACGATGTCCTGCGGGGCGGCGACGGTGACGATGTGTTGCACGCGGATGATCCCGCGGGCGGCTCCGGTGCCGATTCGCTTTCGGGCGGCGCCGGCGATGACCAGCTGCTGGCTTATGGCGGCAACGATGCGCTCGTGGGCGATGCCGGCCACGACCTGCTCGATGCGGGGGATGGCGATGACGTGCTGGACGGAGGAACGGACAGCGATCGTTTCCTGGGCGGGGCCGGCGTGGACACGGTCTCGGACATCGTGAGCATGGCGACGCTTACGGATGAACTCTACACGGCCGATGGTGCGACGTCTTCCGTGCATCTGATCGAGGTCTGGACGCTGGTAGGTACGGACGCGGTCGACACGCTGGATGCATCCACTTGGACGGGCGGTGCGCTGCGCCTGCAAGGCGGCGCGGGCAACGATATCCTCCGCGGCGGCTCGGGGAACGATACGCTGCTGGGCGAGCTCGGCGACGATCTGCTCGAAGGAAACGGCGGGAACGATGTGTTGCTGGGAGATGGCGAAGCTGCAGGGTACTCCACGGGCAATGATGTGCTTCGCGGCGGCGACGGCAGCGATACGCTCTACGGCGACGACCGGGTTACGGGCGGTGGCGGACAGGACCTGCTGGAAGGTGGCGACGGCACGGACTCGCTGATCGGCTCGGGTGGCAACGACACGCTGCGGGGCGGCGCGAGCGACGACCTGCTCTTCGGCGGCGCTGGGGACGACCAGGTCGAAGGCGACGCTGGCAACGACACGCTCTATGGAGATGGGCTCCAGCAAAGCACCTCGACTGGCAACGATACGCTGCTTGGCGGTGAGGGGAACGATGTATTGCACGGCGACGACACCCTGGGCGGATCGGGGAACGACGTGCTGCGGGGTGAGGCTGGCAACGACCAACTCTATGGATACGGCGGCAACGACACGTTGTCGGGCGGCGACGGTTCGGATGCGTTCTGGGATCTCGTCGCGCTCGAAGCCACGTTGACGAACACCAGCCTCACCGTCGATGGCTGGGTCTCGTCTGGGCATGCACTGGAAAGCGGCACGCTCGTGGGATCGGCGGCCGACAATTGGATCGACGCCTCGCTCTACCAGTTGGGTCCGGTTCGCTTCTATGGTGGCGCGGGCAACGACGTGCTGAAGGGCGGCTCGGCCAACGACCTGCTCTCGGGCGACGCGGGCGACGACGACCTGGATGGAGGCGCCGGTAATGACCAGTTCCTGGGTGGGACTGGCGCGGATTTTGTTTCCGACTACGCGACGGTCGTCCTGCTGACGGATGCCCGTTACACGGCGAACGGCGCGGTGTCGGAGAACCCTGGTGTCGAGGAATGGTCGTTCGTCGGGGGCGGTAACGCCGACACCTTCGATGCCTCCGCCTGGACCGGCGCGGGACTCTGGATCGAGGGCCGTGGTGGCAACGATACCCTGCGGGGTGGCGCGGGCAACGATACGCTGGACGGCGGCGCGGGCAACGACATCATCGAAGGCAATGACGGTGATGATACGCTGGACGCCGACGACTTCGTGAATCCCACCGGTCGCGACATCCTCCGCGGTGGCAATGGAAACGATTCTTTGTTCGGCTACGGACTCGATACGTTCGATGGAGGCGACGGGCGCGACCAGGCCTCCGATGATGGATCGAGCGTCACGTTGACCAACGCCTCGTATGTCGCCGATGGCACCGTCTCTGCCAACCACGCCGTGGAGTTGTGGTATCTGGAGGGCACCGGTGGCGCGGATACGATCGACGCCTCGGCTTGGACCGGTGGCGAGCTCTTCCTCTGGGGACACGCCGGCAACGATACGCTCCGCGGCGGTGCGGCTGGCGATCGGATGGTGGGCGGGGATGGCAGCGACACGCTTGAAGGGAATGGCGGTGACGATGTGCTGGACCCGGAGGATTCCGCCGGAAACGATACGCTCCGCGGAGGACCCGGCGATGACCAGATCCACGGTGGAGCGGGCGACGACCTGCTGGATGCGGGGCCGGGGACGAATGCGGTGGACGGCGGATCGGGAGCGAACCGCCTGCGTGTCTCCGGGACCGTCGGCGCGGATGTCGTATCGGTGTCGGCGCTGGCCGTTGTCGTGAATGGCGACGAGACGGAGTATGCCGACATCCAGGCCATCGACTACTATCCCGTCGGCAACGCGGGCAGCGATTCGCTCGTCAAGGAATCCGGCGTTTCCGTCCCGGTCCTGTTCCACGATCTCGTGCCGACCGTGCAGGCGAGCCGCAGCGGTTTGGTGGTGCAGGGATCGTTCGCCGATGTTGGTGACGAGCAGACTTGGACCGGTGCCATCGACCTGGGCGATGGGCAGGGGCAGCGGCCGATGGCCCTGGGCTCCGACAAGACATTCCAGTTCAACCTGACGACACTGCCCATCGCGAATGTAACGGTGTTCGTTACCGACAACGAAGGGAATGTCGGCACGGCGACGATCTACGAAACGGCCCCGCTCGACCTGCGAGTCTTGTCCGCCACCGCGAACGGACAGACGACCTTTTCGGTGACCTACCAGGTACTGTCAGGTCCCGCGCCGGCGTTCGAGCTTGCCGTGCTCCAATCGACCGACGGACTCTTGGGCAGTGACCAGCTGCTGGCATCGCTGCCAATCACTTCGTTGTCCGATCGCGCGACGGGCACGCACACGAAGACCTGGACGATCGGGAGCGGAGCAGGTCAGGTGCCGTTGCCGGGCGCTG
>CAZUJM010000176.1:0-4230 GCA_964620405.1 uncultured Pirellulaceae bacterium
GTAGGAGAGCCACGTGGCCGCCGCGATGCCCATCAGCCCGATACCGAGGACCCATCCGTTGATGCGCGGCCGTCCCGTCGACTCCACGGTCGGTGTGGTGGGAGCAAAAGATGAAGCCGAACTTTCCGGCAACTCGTCCAGCGAAGGCATATCTCACGTTCGGTGGGTGGGGCGCTGGTCCGGGGGACACCGCGACAGGCTTGTCGCGGGCCCGAGGCAATCGAACGCGTGTACTTTATCGTCGTCCGCCCCAGGCCCTCTAGCGTAGGTCATAGACGGCCGATTGTCACCCGTCGGTGGCCAAGGCACCTTCGTTCAGGGGATACCCGTTGGGGATCTCGGAGGGCCGACGCGGAAAAGATCAACCCAATTACCCCTGAGGACGGATGCGAGCCGCCCGCCGTGGCTGTGAGCGATGCCGGGCCGCGACACGTCACAAGACCGGCTCTCTCGCCTCTCCAAAAAAAACGGCTTCCCAAACGGGAAGCCGTTTCATGGTTCGCAATCACTCACGCCGCTCCAGCAGCGCGAGAAAGACCCCTTAGTGGGCTTCCTCGATCTTCACCGGACGGTAGCCGCCGATGCCCTTGAAGTACAGGAGCAGCAGCAGGTAGATGACCGCCATGGTCGCGGGGATGAGCGAGTCCGCTCGCAGCGTCTTGCGATCACCCACGATGCTCGCGTCGAGGATCTTCGCGGCCCGCGCCTTGGCCGCCTCGTCGCTCGCCGGGTCCTTCTTGGCCTTCTGGGCTTTTTCTAGCTGCGTGCCATCGAAGCCGAAGACTTCACCGAAGATCGACGGCAGGAAGCGGCTAGGCTTGGACGACTTGACTTCGGTGTAGAGGTTTTCGTCGACCTGGCGGAGTTCCGCGGAGGCGAAACGGTCCTTGGCGTAGCCGAGACCGGCAGAGCCGCTCAAGCCGGCCGACATCATGCCGATGCCGCCCATGATGCTGATGGCAACCGCACCGGTCCGCGGGAAGCGGTCCGAGACGACGGCCAGCATGGTGGGCCAGAAGAAGGTCTTGCCGAGAGCATAGACGCTGAGGGCGACCAGGGCACCGCCGAAGCTGTGGACGTTGCTGACCAGGTTCAGGCCGATGCAGGCCAGCACGGCGCACACGAACAGAATGCCCACGGGCGAGATCTTCAGGTTCTTCTCGATCCAGTGCGAGCAGAATCGCAGCAGGAACATGAGCATCGAGGTGAACACGAAGAGGATCTTGCCGTTCTGGGGAGTCAGGATGTTGCCGGTGATGTTCTGGATCCAGCCGTCCGTGCCCAACTCAACCGCGCCCACGAGGGCATGGGTCACGAAGAGAATGAAGAGGAGCCAGGAGCCGATCGAGAATTGGGTGATGTACCCGACGGCAAGCCACAGGCCACCGGCGAGCAGCGCCGCGGCGCCGTTGGCGACGGCGGGATTGGTGATCAGCTGGCCGAAGAGCTGCTGGAAGAAGAGATACAGCAGGAAGCAGGCGACGACGGCGCCCAGCAGGCCGACGTCCTTGAACATCTGGCCGAGGCTCAAGCCCTTCTCGGAGGCTTCCGACTTCGGGAAGGTCTGGCCGAAGAACATGAGCCCGTAGAGCACGGTGGGGATCAGGAACAGGCCCAGTTGCGACTTCCAGTGCCAGCCCAGGCCATCGCCGAGGAACCAGCCGATGAAGCCGCCCAGCACGAGGCCCGCGGGCCAGCTGGCGTGCAGGATGTTGAGGTAGTGCGTGCGGTTCTGCGGGAAGAGCGTGGCCACCAGCGGATTGGCAACGGCTTCCAAGGTACCGTTGGCGACACCGAAGATGAACGTGCCCCAGTACAGGCAGGTGAAGGCGGAGTCGGGCGCGGACTTGGTGGCCATGAAGGTGACCACGGCGGAGAGCACATGGAACAGGAACGCCGCTCCAATCAGCACGCGGTAGCCGACGATATCGGCGACGATGCCGCCGATGATGATGCCAAAGCAGAAGCTCGTGAAGCCGGCGCCGTTGATGTCACCGAGCTGCGTGGCATTGAATCCGAACTCGCCCCCCCACTTTTCCAAGATGCCACCGCGGACACCGAAGCCGACACCAGCGGCCAGGATGGCCATGAACCCCGCCCACAACAGGCGTTGGGCATTGGGTACAATTCCGTTGGATGCAGTACTGTTCATGTTCACCTTCCAAGATGGATCCAGTTGCGGACGCGGAGACCTCTCCGGCCGCGGAGGGGCAATGCCCGCTTCAGACAATCATGGACGCCGTGACGAGGTGTCCGCAGAACGCGAACGTCACACCTCAGGGGGGCGTCCTGTGATCGTACCCGCCTTCCGGCCGATTGCCGGATGACGACCACTGGGACGAGGGGTGTCGGGAGGGAGGTAGTCTGAAGTAACGCAGAGTATACCCATGGGGGTACTCGTGTAAACGGAAATCCCCCGAGTCCCTGAAAATCGCTGCGGGCGCCGGGAGGCGGGCGGGGGCTTCCCAGACCGCAAGTCTTCCGAGGCCTCAAGGCGACTCGGAAGCGGGTTCGCGGATCTGCAGCAGATAGTCTCGCCGCATGGCATGGAATCGCCCCGGGAGCACCGCGTCGCAGCAGGCGGGGGTCTCCCCCGTCATCTCTGCCAGTTTTTGCCAATGTTCCATGGTCATGTCTTGTTGGGGCCACCCCTGACGCACCCAGATCTGCACGAAGAGTTCGCGTTTCAGGTGAATGGGAACTCGGCGAAGCGGCTCGCAGCCCAGCGTGACCCGGCGGGGGGCCTCGCGGATCTCGCATTTTTCGAGCAGTTCGCACGCGACATGGGCCAAGGCCTCCTGGGCCTCCCGTGCCTGCTGGGCAAGTTTCAACAGGGAGACTCGCGCCGAGCCGAGATATTCCCGCTCCAGCATCGGTAGGAGTTCGTTCCGCAAGCGGCTGCGGAAGAATCGATCGCTCTGGTTGTGCTCGTCTTGGCACGCGGTGATCTGCAGATGCTCCAGATAGGAGAGGATGTCTTGGCGGGTTAGGTTGAGAAGTGGGCGGACGACGGTAAGGGCGGGGGAAGCGGGGCGAGCGGGGCGGATACCGGCCAGGCCGTTCAGGCCCGTGCCTCGGAGGATATGGTGGAGAACGGTTTCGGCTTGGTCGTCGGCGGTGTGGCCCGTCAGCAGATAGCGGGCTCCTCGCTGATGCGCCAAGTCGGTCAGATACCGATAGCGCAGTTGCCGAGCGGCAGATTCCGGGCCCTCACCGGCCAGCAGTCTGGTCATTTCCAGCGGGTCGGCATGGCCGAGGTGGAAGGTTCGCTGATTCCGTTCGCACCAGTCGCGCACGAACGCCGCGTCCCGGTCTGCTGCCTGACCGCGGAGCCCATGGTGGAAATGGGCCACCTCGAGCCAACGCGGTTCTGGTTGCAGTTCGTGGAAAGCAGCCGCCAGCGTCATGCTGTCGGGGCCCCCCGAGCAAGCGACGAGAACCCGGGTATCGGCCCAGTAGTGTCGGGGCCAATCGACTTCGATGCGGCGTACCAACGGGTGCATGGTGTGCGTCGGCTCTGAAAGGATTCGGTCGAAGGGGATGCGGTTGCCCGGAGCACGGGCAGGAACTGGTTCGGGACGAGCTGTCTCGGATGCGCGAGTGGAGCGGCGTGCACTCGTTGAAGTTTCACGGGGCTCTGGTACCATGTTGTAACGTCCCGGGCGACTGCGTGCAGTTCCGGGGCTGGGTACTGGTTGCCATGCACTGACGATTGACAGAGACGATTGATAGAGCGGGACCGCCTGGTGAGGTGGGGCCGTTCGGACGGTGCAGAGACTGGGCTTGAGAACATGTTGAGGATTGTAGCTTTGAACCCGTGGTTTGCAGTCATTATCTGCGTCCTTGCGTGGCAGGTTGCCCGCCTCGCTGCTCCGGCGTTCCGCTGGATCGGCTGGGCCGTGGTGAGCCTCCTGGCGCGAGGGGATGTGGTTGCGAAGGGTGGTCGGGGCTATCCGAGCAGTCGGACGCAGGGGGAAGGTATCTCCCGCGGTGACTGCGGAGAGATAGCCGGTGCGGCAGCACGCCGGTGGTCCTGCGGAGGGCAATTGGGCTCCGAGGAACCGGCCTTCGACACACGCCAACGGACACCGAGGCTCTTCGCCGTTCCCGGGGGAACGGTTGCTTGTCGCACTCCGTCGTGGTTCGCGACGACGGAAGTCAACGACTCGATGCGCGTAAGATTCACGAGGAAAGTCCGCCGCGTTGGATTCAGCGGGCGGGAGCGGCTCC
>CAZUJM010000176.1:4240-12320 GCA_964620405.1 uncultured Pirellulaceae bacterium
ATGCGCTCCCGGTCCCGCTTCCGACCCGCTGAGCAGATCGTGAGCATCGGGCAGGAAGGGGATTGCGCGTGGCACCGCTTGGTGCTTGCCGCGGTCCGCGTGGCGACCGGCTCTTGCATGTTCCGGCTGGTGGTTCGCAGGGATCTTCTTGGTCCTTGGGATCGCGGTCTTTTCGCGTCCGCCATCGTTCTTTCGCGGAGCGGGCTTCTGGTACCCGGGGTGCGGCCGGGCTGAGGAGCGGTTGAACGGTCTCGGTGCTGACGCGTCGAGGCGTTCTCGACGCGGCAGGGCGGTCCGCCATCCGATCCACCGAGGTCCTGACGGTGCTGTGTGCTCGATCCAGGGCAGGCAACCGAGCGGCACCGCGGTAAACCGGATTGGAACACAGGCGACGTTCGCGGGGGCTAAGTAGCCTTGAGAGGCACGAGGCTCCGGCGATCCATGAGATGATTGCAGAACCGGCGGCCCGAGGGCTGGGCCGGAGAAGCTTATAAAGGAGAACTCAGTGCTCCAAGGGATGTTCGTGATGGGTGCGATGGATCCAGCTTTGACCGGCCTGCTTGGCGTGGCCATCGGAGTGGGCGTCGCCTATGGAGTGATCCAGTGGCTGGATCATCTGCGGCGAAAGGATGCCCGCTCGGAGGCTCGCCAGATCCTGGAACGTGCCCAGGTCGACGCGCAGAACCTGACCAAGGAAGCCCAGCTCCGGATGAAGGAGGAGAGCATCCAGCTCAAGGCCGACATGGACCGGGACTTCAATCGGTTGCGCGACGAGTTCCGGGACCGCGAGAAGTCGCTCGATAAGCGGCATGAAGCGATCGAGCAGCAGGCGGAGCATCTGCGGAAGCAGGAGCGGATCGCGGAAGCGACGCAGCGGCGATTCACGGAGAAGCAGGCCGATGTGGACAAGAAGTCCCAGGAACTGGGGCAGGTGCTGGAGACGCAGCGGCAAAAGCTGCACGAACTGAGTGGTTTGAATCGCGAGGAAGCAACGTCGCGCCTGCTGGGGATGCTGGAGAAGGAACTGCAGCAGGAGACGGGCACGCTGATCATGCGGCATCAGCGGCGCGTCGAGGAGACCTGCAAGCAGCAGGCGCGGGAGCTGCTAATCACGACGCTGCAGCGTTATGCCGCGTCGCACACGGCGGAGGCGACGACCAGTTCGGTGGACATTCCGAACGACGAGATGAAGGGCAGGATCATCGGGCGCGAGGGACGCAATATCCGCTCGTTCGAAAAAGAGACGGGCGTGGACGTGATCATCGACGACACGCCGGGAGTGGTGATTGTCAGTTCGTTCGATCCTGTCCGACGCGAGGTCGCCCGCAGGTCGCTGCTGAAGCTGATCGCGGACGGGCGGATCCATCCGACACGCATCGAGGAACTCGTCGCGGAGACGCGTGAGGAGATCGACCAGGCGATCCAGAAGGCGGGCGAGGACGCGGCGCACGAGGTCGGCGTGCATGGACTGCACCCACGCGTGATCAACCTGCTCGGACGACTCGCCTATCGAACCAGCTACAGCCAGAATGTGCTGAGGCATTCGATTGAAGTGGCGTTCCTCACGGGCATGCTCGCCGAGATGGTGGGCCTGGATGGGACGCTGGGACGTCGCTGCGGATTGCTGCACGATATCGGCAAGGCAGCCGACCACGACATGGAAGGCGGCCATCCCAAGATCGGCGCGGACCTGCTGAAACGTCATGGAGAGAACGCGGAGGTGGTGCATGCGGCGCTGGGGCACCATGATGAGATCGTGATCGAGCACCCGTATACGGTGCTGGTCGCGACGGCCGATGCCTGCAGCGCTTCCCGCCCCGGGGCGCGGCGCGAAACGCTGGAGCGGTACATCAAGCGGATGGAGGAACTGGAGTCGATCGCGACCGGGTTCCCGGGCGTCGAACAGGCGTTCGCCATCCAGGCGGGGCGCGAACTGCGCGTGATCGCCAATTCCCGGACCACCAACGACGAAACCGCCGCACGCATCGCCCGGGACATCGCCAAGGCCTTCGAAGAACGGCTGACGTACCCGGGGGAAATCAAGGTGACGGTCGTTCGGGAAGCTCGCTTCAGCGAAGTCGCCCGGTAGTCGCCCGATAGGTGGACGGGGCGGGTAGTCCGGTGGGGAGTCCGCCGCGGGCGGACCTCGCGGGGTGATTCCGCGAGTGGCCAAGTGCTCGCCAGCCATCCTGGCTTGCGAGTGGGTAGGACGTGCGGGAGGAGCCGGTTCTGTGTGGATCCTGCATATCGGAGACATCGTCGGCAAGCCAGGGCGGCGGATCGTCCAGCAGGCCCTTCCCTGGCTTCGACAGCGGCGGCCGATCGACCTGGTGATTGCCAACGCGGAGAACATCGCGGGCGGTTCCGGGATCACTCCCCAGTTGTTTCGCGAACTGCTGGCCGCTGGCGTGAACTGCATCACCCTGGGCGACCATATCTATCGACGCCGCGAGATCTACGGCATCCTCGACGATCCCCGGGAGCCGGTGGTCAAACCGGCGAACTTTCCGGCCAGCGCGCCGGGGAGGCCCTGGGTGGTGGTGCAGGCGGCCAATGGAGTTCAGGTGGCCGTGGTCAGCTTGCTGGGCCGTGTCTTCATGCGACCGGTCGACTGTCCGTACGCGGCTGCCGATCGCGTACTGGCCGAACTTCCCAGCGAGGTCCGGGTCCGCTGCGTGGACTTCCATGCGGAAGCGACCAGTGACAAGCAGCTGATGGGGCGTTACCTCGACGGGCGCGTCAGCTCCGTTCTCGGCACGCACACGCACGTCCCCACCGCGGACTCCGAAGTCCTCGCCGGCGGCACGGCTTTCCAGTGCGACCTCGGCATGACCGGTCCGCATGACGGCATCCTGGGGCGACGACTGGATCGTATCTCCGAAACCGTGCTCACGTTCCGTCCGACCGAGTTCGAAGTCGCGTCCGAGGACGTACGCCTCAATGGAGCGATCGTCGAGGTCTGTCCCGAGTCGGGCCGCGCGCTCTCCATCGAACGCCTCTGCCTACGCGAGGCCGAATTGAGCGACTCCGGTTCCTGAACGACCCCGCCATGGGTTCCCAGATCGGGAAACTAGCCAGCGCCTGCTCGCGCCGCGCTCGTCGGATGCGGCGCAGGAAACCAGCGTCTGACGCGCCGCGTTGGCGGGTTCGGCGACGAGCTCACTTCCACAGCGGCCTCATCGTCCCGGCGGAATGCCCGCACGTCTTCTTCTCCTTCTTCCGCTCCTACTCCTTCTTCCGCAGCTACAGTCGCAGTTTCGAAGTCGGGCGCTAGCAGTGATAGCTGTCTCTTCCTGAGCCGCTTGGAGCGGTGATATGCAGTGAGCTTCTCAGGCGACGACACTGCATATCGCGCGGCGGGTTTCGCCGCATTGACACGATTTGAGGCGTTCGGTAGAGTCCAGCGGTCGTCGGCGTCGGAAGGATGGCGGGCAACATGCATGCATTCGACCCTGGGTCGATCGCAGCGGATCTCCTCCAAGGTCGTCGATGGCACCGGTTGATGCTTGCAGAGAATGCGTGTTCCTCTCCTCGTGACCGCAACCCCGTGATCGCCGCTCCGGACTGTCCACCGGGATCGCTCCATCGGACCTTCGATGGGGGCTACCGGCTGGAACGACGGCCTGCGATCGCCGCGGTCATCTCCTCCAGCAGGTTGGCTTTCTCCATGAATCGCATCCAACTCTCGGCTCAGAAGAAGTCCCCGGCCGCATCCCAGGACGCGGTGAGGTCTCCCGGGGACGCGGCCGCGGCGGTAGCGCCGGGTTCGCAGAGTCTCTTTGTTCCGCTGCATTACGAGCCGAATTATGCGTATCCCCTGCTGGTCTGGCTGCATGGCGCGGGTGACTGCCATCGCCAACTAAAGCAGGTCATGCCGCACATCAGCATGCGAAACTACGTCGGGGTGGCACCCGCCATGCCGAGACTGGATCTCCCGCTGGCGAGCGACGCCGCCGAGGTGGGCGACGCGGAGGCCGGGGAGGGGGAACAGGTCGATGCCGTGCGTTGGGAGTCCCTGTTCCGTCAACGCTGGGCGGCGAATGGAACTTCCAACGGCGACGAGGCGGAGGCCGACTGGCAGCAGTCGCCATCCATGATCGCCGCGACGATGGATGCAGTGGAAGCCGCGATCGCCCGCGCCACGGCTCGCTGTCATGTGTCGCCGAGTCGAATTTTCCTCGCGGGGGTGGATGCGGGAGGAACCATGGCGCTCCGCCTGGCACTGAACGCGCCGGAACGTTTCGCCGGCGTGGCATCCATCGGCGGACCGCTGCCACGCGGCCTGCAGCCCATGTCCAACCTGCTGCGAGCCCGGCGGATGCCGGTATGGATCGCGCACGGCCGAGACAGCGAAAGCTACACCGAACATCGGCTCTGCGATGAACTGCGGCTCTTCCATGTGGCCGGCATGTCGCTGAATGTCCGGCAGTATCCCTGCGGCCAGGAAGTGACCACCCAGATGCTTAGCGACCTCAATGCTTGGGTCATGCAGATCGTCACGGGCGTGGACATGTCGTCCGACGCTACCGCGCAGCGAGGCAGCTACCTGCCAAAGAGCGGCGAGAACTAAGCAGCTTGCGGCATCTTCCACCGGGTCTTATGGGCCCGCTGTTTCACGGGCCCGCTGTTTCACGGACCCGCCTCTTCGGTCCTGCTTGCCTGCTCGATCGTATTCTCGGTCGAGTTTCGTCCGCCACGTTTGCGGACGAGTGTCTTTCGCGAGCAGGCAATCCCACGCCGTTCGGTACCTGGGGCGACGCGCGTTCGCGCGATGGGCAGTCGTGGTGGACGTTGACACGTTGGAGGCGAAGCGTTACAAGCCCCACTCCCGTTACTCGTCACCGATCCTTGGGTGTCTGGTGGAAGGAGTCTGCTCTTGTCTCCACGTGATCACGGTTTCCGCGCCGCGGACGGTTTTCCGGCCGGTGGCTTCCGTCCGGCCGCTTCGCAGAACGATTCGAGTCGCGATTTGAACGTGCGTGCTTTCTGCGAGGAGGTGTGTCGCGAGTCGGCGGCCGACTGCATGCGGCAGGGCGTACGGTGGACTCTGGATATTGATCCTTCGCTAGTTTTCTCGCTGCCTCCTCGCCGCACGCGGCGGATCCTCGAGGATCTGCTGAAGCGAGCGCTGCGGCGCATGCCGTCGGGAGGCCACGTCGACTGGACGGCGGTCGTGACCGCTCGCGGCCTGGAGATCGAGGTGGCGGACACGGGAGAGGCCTTGGAGGATGGTGCCACGACGCTGGTTCGCCGCGCGTGGGACGCAGACGCTCCCCAGGGCGGCTGGTCGCCCCGATTTCATTCCGAGTACCACTGGTGTCCGCAGGGCGGGTTGGCCCAGACACTGGTCGTGCCTTGGGTGCTCGCGGGCAGCCGATGCGAAGCGTACGGGTATCGTCGAGCGGCGTAGCAATTCGAGCGACTTAGCAAGGTTGAACGACTTAGCAAGGTTGAACGACTTAGCAAGTTGAACGGCTCAGCAAGAGGTGTCGACCGCCATGCAAACAGTCCGACAGCTGATGGCCGCCTTCCAGGGCACGGATGAAGTGGAACACCGCTGGATGCGCGCGGCGTTGCCCTTGGCAATCGTGGCGTTGGCGGCGGTCGCCGGTCTCTGGATGTGGCAGCAACGCTCCGTGCAGTTGGAACCTCTGCTGGGCAGCCGCCGTTTCTCCGACATGCAGGTCGCCGTCATGGCGCAGGCTTTCCAACAGTCGAAGTTGACGGGCTACGCGATTCGGGAGGGGCAGGTCTTGGTTCCTCGTGGCGAGGCTCCGCAGTTCTTGGCGGCACTGGCCAAGCGTGAAGCGTTGCCTCCCGATTTCCAGTCGAACACCGACGCTGCCTTCAGCCAGAACCGATTCCTGGAATCGGATCGCGAACGGCAGTTGCGCATCCGCCACGCGCGGGAGAAGGACCTGGCCCTGGCACTACGCTCCATGCAGGGCATTGAGAACGCCATGGTGCAGTACGACGAAGTCGAGAAGGGCGGTTTCCAGCGTGAGAAGACCGTCACGGCCTGCGTCGCCATCCTGCCCTCGGAAGGCCATGTGATGGACCGCAGCCAGATCCGCACCATTCGGCAGCTGGTTGCCTGGGCCCGGGCGGGCATGAAGCCTGACGAGGTGAATGTGACGGACCTGCGTTCGGGACGTGCGTACATCGACGCAGGCGAGGACGAGGCCGCGGTGCCCCTGGCGCAGGAATACCTCCAGATCAAGCGCGCGGTGGAGCAGGACTGGCTGGCGAAGGTGCGCCAGGTGTTGCGGTTCGTTCCCGCGGCCGAAGTGGTCGTGGATGTGGAATTGGTGGAACCGTCGGCCGGGACGCGCGCGAGTGCGACCAACTGGTCGGAGCCGAAGCGGATTGCCATCTCGGTCGGCGTCCCGGAAAGTTACCTGCGGGAGGTGCGACAGGCGAACCTGGATGTTCCCGCCCGAGCGGACCTGATCGCGCCGGGGGAACTGCAGGATGCCCGCGGCCAGGTGGAACAGCGGATTCGCGGCGCCATCGCGCCGCTGTTGCCCGATCGTTCCGCCACTCAATCCGCCATCGCGGTCACGATCTTTGCCGATCCCGCGCCGGTTCGTTCCCCTCTGGAGGAATGGCGAGCCCGCGTCCTGCCATGGCTGTCGCCTCGGCACCTGCTCGCGGGGCTCGTCGTCTGGTCCATGCTGCTGGTGGTGGCGCCCTGGGCGTGGCGCGCCCGCCCCAAGCCGCAGGCTCCGCCGACCCTGCGTCCGTTCCCGGATCCCCAGGTGAACGTCGAGCCCGAAGCGAGGAGTGTTGCCCGCGAAGAGGAAGACGCGCGTCTGCGTTCCACGCTGGCCGAACTGGTGCGACAGGATCCTGACCGTGCCGCCCAAGTGCTGCAACGCTGGCTCGACCGCGCCGGCTGAAAACCATTCGCCGCCCAGCTCTTAGGAGACTCTCCCATGGATGCCGAAAACTCGCGGCTGCGTCAGGCGGCTCTTGTCGTCGCGTCGCTGGAACAGGATGCGGCCGATCAACTGCTGGACCTTCTCCCCGAGGAGACCGCCCAGCGCGTGCGGAACCAACTGATGGGGCTGCCCGCGATCGACTGGCACGAGCAGCAGTCGGCCATTCGCGACTTCATGGTCGGCGAGAATCCCGTCGAGTCCGCGACGCGCGGCAGCGGCGCCGGACGCTCGGCGGGCGGAGAACGCCGGGGCCAAGCGACCCGCGAGCCGCGTCCGGTGGCAGGCAATGGAAAAGCGACTGCTGAAGAGGCTGCGGCTGACGCGCTGGACCGGGCTTCCGAACGCATGATCGCCGACTGCCTGCGCCAGGAAGTCCCCCAGGCGATCGCCATCGCCCTCGCCGGACTGCCGACCGAACGCGCGTCCGAAGTCATCGCGTGCCTTCCAGGAACGCTGCAGACCGAAGTCCTGGAGCGACTCGTCGAGTATGAACCGACGATGGTTCCCTGGTCGGAGATTCGTGACGAGTTCCATCAGTGGCTCAATGAGCAGTTGGAGACGCAACTGCACCGGGCCGACTTGGCCGCGCGCCTTGCCGCCATCCTGGAAGCATCGCATCCCGGGACGCGGCAGCGCATCCTGCGAAATTTCACCAACGGCGACGAGCAACTGGCGGTAGAGTTGCAGCAGCACCTCGGCATGGCCCTGGCTGGCAGCCAGGCCACCTGAGCCATCAGGGCGGATGTGACGCACGCGTCGCTGGCGGAGCAGTTCGACGCCGCAACTCGGCAACGCGGCTGCATCCGTTGCTGCGACAGCGGGAAGCGGCGCAGCTCGTCCGCAGGCGTTCTCTCGCCACGATCTCCCCGCGAAACGTTTTCGACGACGTGCCTTGCCTCGCGAGTACCATCGCCGCAGCTTGGGTTGCTCTTGCGTCGCCGTCGGCTTTCGACGAAATTCCGCCCGCCGAAGCGGCGGTCCCGGAGCCAGTATCTCTGCTCGCCGGGACTGCGCGAGAACGACAGGAGAAGACATCGCATGGGAAGGCGAAGAGACTGGCCGCGGACCGGGACCTGTCGTCTGGCGATCTGCCTGTTGTCCTGCTTGACGTGGTTGGATTGGCTGGCGGCGGCCGAGGT
>CAZUJM010000177.1:0-12317 GCA_964620405.1 uncultured Pirellulaceae bacterium
CGCACGGTTCGCCACTCGGCATGGTCCCACATCCCCGTTCTGCGCCAAGCCGCCACCAGACTGCGAATGACACCAACCACGGTCACCCGATGACGCTCGACGGCCTTCACGAACTCCCGCGTTGCCGCGTGCCCATCGAAGAGCAGCAGGCTGGCACCGTTCACAAGTCCGGCGTAGACGAGCCACGGCCCCATCATCCAGCCCATCCCCGTGGGCCACGCGATCGTATCGCCGGGCTGGATGTCCTGGTACAGGAACCCATCGGCGACGCACTGGATCGGCGTCACCTGCGTCCAGGGGATGGCCTTGGGATCGCCCGTCGTCCCGGAGGAGAACAGCAGCGTGGTCAGGTCGTCCGGCTCGCGATCGACCGACTCCCGAGGCACCGCGTCCGCCAGGAAATCGTCCCACCGCAGGTCGCCGCTCCGGAGTGACACTCGGTCGTCACAACGGCTGACGATCATCGGCGGCAGCGCCGCGGTCGCCAGTCGCTCATAGAGCGGCAGCAGCTTGCCCTGCCGCACGAGCTGATACTGCACGAAGACGGCGCGCGCCGCGCCCAGCACACAGCGTCGCTCGATCTCCGGATTCGCGAAACTTTCCGCGATACCCACGACACAGACGCCGGCCGAGACCGCGCCGAGGTAGGCCACCAGCGACTCCAGCCCCAACGGCATGACCAGCGCGATCGCGTCGCCGGCGCGCAGGCCTCGCGCATGAAGTGCTCCGGCAAACCGTGCCACCGCATCGCGCAACTGGTCCCTCGTCAGCGATTCGCAGCGTCCCCGTTCGTCGGCCGCCGTGACCATCACCGACTCATGCCGCAGGCAGCTGTCAACAAGGTTCAAGATCGCGTTGGGAAACCAGCGTGGCGTCTCAGGCCCCGCTTGCAAATCCAGCACTCGGTCGCTCGGCTTGCGGAAGCGAATGCCGAGCAGTTCCACCAGCTGCCCCCAGAATCCGGCCGGCTCATGTTGCGCCCACGTTTCCAGTTCACGCAGGTTCGCGTGTCCGGTGTGTGTGAGCAGTCGCGCGATGTTCGAGGCTGCCATGTCCCGCGGCGTCGGCACCCAAGCCGCCGCGAGACAGCCGGTCTTCGCCTCGGCATAGTTGCGCTGGAAAAGTTCCCAGTGGAGCGGTTCGGGAATCGCGGGGGACAGGAGCGACGTCGAGATGCGCGACCATCGCCGCACCGGGTCGGGTTCCTGCCATGCTTGGAGCAGCTGCTGATGGAACGTGCGGGCGGGCCCCGCATCCACCCAAGCCGCGCCGGCCTCTCCGGCCGACATCCCGAGTGCCCGCAGCTGGTCCCAAGTCAACGGCTCCGCCATGCGTCTCATCCCATTCCTTGCCTGATGTTCGCTCGCGCCGCATCCTGCTCTTCACGAACGTTAGTAGATGGCGATCGCGCGCCCCGGTCCGCCGTGGCAGCCGCGGATCTTGATCGGAGCGAAGAGCAGATACGCTTTGTCGGGAACGGAACCCAGGTTCGTCAGGAACTCCACGGCCACCATGTTCCGGGATCCCAGCAGCCAGTAGGCGCGGAGGGCCGTGCGCGGGTCGACGCCGCCGAGCGTCGGCGCGTCGGTAGCCACGCAGCGCACCTTCTTCTCGGCCAAATACGCCAGCGCGGCGGCATCGACGGCGGGCCAGCCTTCGGACTTGCCGTTGATCGGGTCGGCAAGGCACGCGCTGCCCGCGGTGCGCGGAAGGAAGTGCCGGTCGGTATGCCCCGTGCGGAAGACGACGATCTCACCGGGCTGGATCGGCCCATGCTGCGTCTCAAAGCGTTTCAACTCCTCCACCGTTACCAGCGGCGAGGCGGGCCAGCGGTCGCGGCCGATCGTGCCGACAAGGTGGCGGATGTCGACCACGCGCATCCAGCCGCAGGTCTGTTCGAGCGGCACCTGCTCCGTCGTCACCTGGCTGGCACCGCGCGGGCCGAACTCCTTTTCGAACTCCTCCAGCCACGAACGCGTCTCGGGACGCGCGGCAGCGACCGGCTGTGGCTCGGGAGGCAACGCGTAGCTGGGCGGCACCAGATGGGTGCCGGCTTGGCTGTCGAAGATGTGTCCGTGGTGGTAGAGTTGCAGGTTGTCGGAGAAGAGGAAGTCGGTCTTCGTGTATCGGTGGCGATGGCGTCCCACTCCATCACCGGGCCATGTGAGCGGCAGGTCGATGGACATCGTCACCGACAGGTCGGCCACTCGTCGATGGCGGGCCCCGTCGATCAGCCACGCGGGCAGGCTGCCCCCGGTGATGGCGAATGCGCGGGCTTCACCGTAAGGCCCATCCTTGTGCTTGGGGCTGAGCAGGCAGTAGAACGCGCCCGTCTTGGGCAGTTGTGACAAGTTGGTGGCACCTTCGGTCAGCACGGCCCCGTACTTGAGCGCCGCGAAATGCACCGGCTCGCCCAGGTCGGGCAACGCGCCCATCGTGGGACTGTCCGTGCCGATGTGCATGACACCGTGCGAGGCAAGGTAGTCCATGGTCGTCGGATGCGGGTCCGGCCACGCGGGCACCTTCTTCTCCAGCACATCCGCCAGGAATCGTCGGCCTTCAGGAAGCGGCCGGTAGTACTTGTCCGTGTAGCCACTGCGCACCAGGAACACGTCGCCTGGCCCCGCCGGGCGATGCTCCTTCTCCCACTGCTGGATCCGTTCCAGCGGCACCAGGCTGCTGACTCCCTTGCCCGCCGTCTCCAGCAGGTCCGGGATATCGACGATGCAAGCCTCCCCGCAGAACTTCCACGCGGCTACCTTGCCGGTGAACTCATTGCCCATCGGTGAGGAATGGGGCAACTTCAGTTCCGGACGCGCGACAGAATGGGCGGGTACGTCAAGCTGCGTCCCCGTATTGCCATCGATCACCAGCGTGTCGATGTTGTAGTCGCTCTCACGCCCCACGCGGGCCACCGCTTCCATCCGAAACGTCGGGAAGCCTTCGGCCCATGTGCAGGGATACTCCGGCGCGACCAGCAGTGAAAGATCCACGAACCGCGATTCCTCACCCCCGGCCACCGCGGCGAATCCCGCGAGAAATAGTCCCACCAGCCGCGTCATCTTGCTGATTCGCATCCGTCTTCACCTTGTTATGCTCGCGTTCCCGGGCGTTCGACACTCTGCACGACTCGCCGCGCATCCTACCGCGCGGAGACCATGGTAGTGCGTTGGCGCGGCCAAAACAAAGGGGGCGGGAGCGACTTGGTACGACCACCCGTCGCCCTCGCGAAACGCCCCGGCCAAGGCCCCGCGAATCGTCCCGCGCGATCCCCACCGGGCGACTCGACTTTCGCGAAGGACGACCACTGCCGAAAAGTTTGCCTGTGCGTGGCGGATTCTTTATCCTTGGTCTCTTACGAGCCCGTCCCGACCACGCCCTCCCGGAGATTCCCACCATGGCCGCTCCCGGCCCACTCCGTCGCATTGCTGGCCGACGCAACGCTCCCCAACGCCGCACAGGCCTCTCCCGACTTCGCCGCATCCTCTCCGAGCAGTTGGAAGATCGCCGCGTGATGGCGGCTTCCGACGTGGTGATCAGCGAGATCATGTACCACCCTTCGGCCACGAACCAGGGCGGCGAGTATGTGGAGCTATACAATCGTGGCGACGCGGCAGTGGACCTGGGCGGCTGGCGGATTGCGGACGGAGTCGACTTTACGTTCGCGGTCGGCACGCAGTTGGGCGCGCGCGAACACCTTCTTGTCTACCGCGACGCGGCCGCGATCGACTTCTACAAAGCACCGCGCGCCGTCGGCCCTTTTCCGCGCCGATTGAACAACAACGGAGACCGCATCGAACTTCGAGATCAGGCGGGACACGTCATCGACGCGGTGGCCTACGATAACGAACTGCCATGGCCGACCGAAGCCGATGGCTCGGGCGTGTCCCTGGAACTTCTCGATGCGACGGCCGACAACGGGCAGGCGGCGGCATGGGGCATCGGGCAACCCTACTCGCCCGGCCGAGCCAACGACGCGACGATTCCTGGCGGTGGCGACATCGTGCTGACGGAGATCATGTACCGACCGGAGATGCGACGCTATGTGCAGTCCATCGATCCGATCGCCAACCAGGCTCGCTGGGAAGACGGCGAAGATCCGCGCGGCGAATACCTGGAGATCCACCATCGCGGCACGACCGTCGTCGACCTCTCCGGCTGGCGGGTCGAGGACGATGAGGGCCTGCTGTTCGAGTTCCCGGCGGGAAGCCAGATGGTCCCAGGCGACTATATGGTTGTGGCGGCGGACGGTGCGGCGATCCAGACGCGATACTCGATCACCAACGTGGTTGGCAGTTTCCGCGCGGGCACGAGCCTGGGAAACAACAGCGAATCGATCTCGCTGCTGGGAGCGGACGGCAGGTTGGTCGATTACGTGCATTACCGCGCGGACGAAGGCTGGCCGCTGGCGCCCGACCAAGTGGGCACGTCGCTGGAACTGATCGACCCACGCGAGGACAATCGCAACGCCGCGAACTGGCGCAGCAGTCAAGTGCCTCGTGCGGCCCTGCCTGCCAAGCCGACGGTGGGCACGGAGTTCTATGTGACTCGCGGCACGCCGGGTAAGTCGAACACCGTGGCGGCCGTGGGCTTGCCGCCCTTTTTGTCGCGTGAAGAACTGCGGCACTCACCCGAGAAACCGACGTCGCGCGATCCGATCGTCATCACGGCCCGCCCCGAACACTCCCGGCCGCTCACCGAAGTCACGCTGCTCCTGGAGACGCGCGTCGCACCCTACCAGACGGCCGTCAACCGGGAGTTGCCGATGCGCGACGACGGCCAGCAAGGCGATGCGGTCGCGGGCGACGGCGTCTACTCCGCGCAGATCGACCCGCAGGCCTCCCAGACGCTGGTCCGTTACCGCGTGCGCGTCGCGGACGCAACGGGCGCGTCGACGGTCTGGCCCGACCCGCTCGATCCCAACCCCAACGGTGCCTTTTTCACTTATGACGGCGAGCGTGAGTCGCGCATGCCGGCTTTTTTCCTGATCGTGCCCACGGCCACGCAGAAGGCGCTGGACGCGAACATCTGGCTGAGCGATTTCCTCGACGCCACCCTAGTCGCGGATGGAGTCGTTTACGACCACATCGGCATCCACTATCGCGGACGAGGATGGCGCGTGCATCCCAAGAAAAGCTACCACGTCGCCTTCAACAAGGGCGAACTCTTCCGAGGCCAGAGTCGCCTGGACTTGGCCATGCACTTCCCGACCATGCAGCACCTGACGCATCAATTGATGGCCGCCGCCGGCGCGCAGCCGCTGGGCTCGGAGCCCGTCAAGCTGTTCCGCAACGGAACGCTCTACGGCCTGATGCTGGCCCAGGAGTCGCCGAACTCGTCTTGGCTTGATGCAAACGACCTCGGTGACGGCGAGATCTTCAAGGCCAGCGCGGCACCGAACGTCAGCCAGACCGGTTTCACGGGCACGCTGATGGCCGACCTCGACTACTTCGCCGATCCCTCCGTCTACCCTCGACTGTACGAGAAGAAAGGGGACGCTCTCGGATCGTACGACTCCATAATCCAGCTCACCAACGTTATTGCCAATACGCCCGACGACCAGCTCGTCGTGAAACTGCGCGAAACGATCGAACTCGATTCGTGGCTGACCCAATGGGCGGTGAATGTCATCGGCGGCAATGGAGACATCATCGGCACGAACTTCACGCTGGTCCGTCCCGAGGAACCGCAGTCCAAATGGCAGATGCGTTCGTTCGACTTCAGCCACTTCTTTGGCTGCCAGATGCTCGACTTCGTCGATGTCATCTGCAACCCCCACACGCAGGATCCGTTCCTGTACTACAACCACTTCCACTACCGGGTGATGAGGCACCCGCAGCTGAAGGACCGGTTCCTGCACATCTTGGAGGACCTGCTGAGGAGTCAGCTGAGTCCCGAGCGGGTGAGCGGCTGGATCGACCGCACGTTTCAGATCTATGAGGCCGACCGCCTGCAGGAAGTGGCCCTGAATATCCCGGGGCCTCCGACCCACTATGTGGTCCACGGTTCGGACCAGCGCGAGATCAAGGAGTACTATGCAAAGCGGGCGGCCTGGCTGCTCGACCAGTGGATCCCCGGGCAGGGAATCCAGCCGCTGGCGAACCAGCATCCGACGATCGTGCTGCGGCCGGCGACGCAGGACGACACGGTGGCCACGATCGGCTGGACGCACACCGACGCCGAAAACGACGCATCGTTGGTGGACCTGTTCTGGAGCGATGGCAAGTGGAAGAGCTTCCAGCCAATCCCTGGTGCCCAGGGAATCAACGCCGCCGATGGCCAGTTTCGCTGGGTTTCGCCGCCGGGCCGATTGAACTTGGATGTCTTCATCCAGGCGGTGATTCGCGACGGCAAGTCCGACCTGGTCGGGCGCGACATGTCGTACCTGACGCCTCCGCCACCGGCTCCACAAATCGATCTCGGCGGGGCGGACAAGAACCTGCTTACGATCACCGGATCGCAGCCCGGCGGCGTGCTGCTCTACACCCTGGACGGCTCGGACCCGCGCGGCGCGGATAACCGCCCGTCCGCATCCGCTCGCGTCTACACGGGGCCCGTCACGCTGACGGAGAACGGCATGGTCCGCGCACGTGCCAGCGTGGACAACCCGCGGGAGCCGGGACTCGACTGGAGCGAACTCGTGGAATCGTTCGCGACAGTGGAGATTCCGAGCTTGGTGGTCACCGAGGTGATGTACAACCCGGTCTCCGGCACGGACTATGAATTCATCGAACTGTTCAATCGCGGCGACAAGCCGATCAAGGTGCGCGACATCGTGGCCGATGGGCGAGGCGCGCTGTTTGATTTTTCCAAGAGCTTGGTGCCGGTGGTGGAGCCGTACGAGTATATCGTGCTGGTGAAGAATCTGGCGAAGTTCCAGGAGTACTACGACACCCGGCAGATCAAGATCGCCGGCGTGTTCGAACTGAGCCTCAGCAATACGACGCAGAACATCAACCTGAAGCTCGGCCCGGACCCAAATCCGTTCCTGACCTTCAAGTTCGTGGATACCTGGCATCCGTCGACGGATGGAGGCGGCCCGTCGCTGGTGCTGGCCGATCCGCATGTGCCGAGGGAGGCGATGAACGCGGCCGCCGCATGGCGACCGAGCCTGCGGAACGACGGATCGCCGGGCCGAGCCGACACGGCGATTCCCGATATCGACCAGGACATGAAGGTCGACGCCCGCGACCTCGACCTGCTCTGCGAACGCATCGCCGCGAAGGACCTGCTATACGACTACTCACAGGACGGTCGCATGGACAGTTCGGACCTGCTGCGAGTCGTGCAGGACGTCCTGAAGACAACGGCGGGAGACGCGAACCTGGACGGGATCTTCAACACGGCCGACCTGGTGGCCGTGTTCCAAGTGGGACTCTACGAGGCCGTGGGTGGCTCGCGAGCAACGTGGGGTACGGGCGACTGGGATTGCGACGGGCGTTTCACGACGCGAGATCTGGTGCTGGCGTTCCAGTCGGGTGGCTACGCCTCCGCCGCGCGGCCTGCGGCGGATGAAGCGACTGCGACGGGGCAACCGCTCGCCGACACCGCGCGACAGACCGACGTGGCGGCAGCGCTCGCAGCGTTCTGGGCCGAGGAGGGCGACTGGCAGGAAGATCGCTGAGGCCGCGACGGGCACTCGCCCGGCGGCCGCACGGTTGCGTGTAATTCGCGAGCGTCCGCGGCGGATCACGCAGGCTACAGCAGGCCGCGCGCGTACGCTCGAAACTCGCGCATGTCCGCCGGCGGTGCGGGGCCCACGATGACGGGGCCATGCTCCGGCGCGGGATGAACCCCGTGGCTGCCGCGCACCAGTCGAGCATCCAGCGGCACGATGTCCATCTTGTAGCGGAAGCCGAGCTTCTTCTGTGCCAGTCGCAGGGCCGCGCGGGCGGGCCGGAGGATGACGGCCTGCGTCACGCGCGGGCGGGAGAGGTCATGAAGAGTTCCACCGGCTCGTAGCCCGGCTTCCGATGGATATCGACCGTGCGCGCGAAGTCGGGCGCGCGACGGTCGTCGAGCCAATAGTAGTAAGTGAACCAAGCGTCGTGGTCGGCCAGCGCGATCCAGTCTCCCGAACGGGGATGGTCGAGTTCGAGTTCCTCGGGCGCGGCCACGCGGGCGATACCCGGTGCGGCCTCCAGCAACGCACGCACGTCGGATCGCCTTGCCTGATCGCGCACATATACATGCGCTACCTGGTGGTCGGCCACCGCGAAGGCCTCCGACTCACCCGGCAGCAGCAGTTCGCCAAACGGCCCGTCACGCACCTCCAGCAGCCCCGCTTCTCTCAGGATGCGATTGATGTGCACGGGCCGCGACACGGGGACAAGACCGTACTCCGAGACCACGACGACCCGCGCTCCAATCTCGGATGCCGCCTCCATCACCCAGCTCGCGCAGCGGTCCACTTCCCGCACCCGCTCCGGCGAATGCTCCGGCAGGCGCTGGAAGTCGTAGTCCAGGTGCGGCAGGTAGACGAGCGTCAATTGCGGCCGGTTGCGGCGCATCACCAGGGCGGACGCTTTCGCAATCCATTCGGAACTGGCGAGCCCCGCCTTCGGACCCCAGAAGGCGTGGAACGGAAAGGCGCCCAACTGCTCCCGAAGTCCGCAGCCCGTGCGGTCCAGGATATCGAACACCTTGGAACCATCGCACCCATAGTGCGGCTTCGGCGTGGCACTCCAAGTCACCTGCGCGTTCTGGTTGAACCACCAGAACATCTTCGCCGTCGACAGGCCCTCGTACAGAAGCGGTCCCTGGATCAACGAATTCGCCTGCTGCCAAAAACGGATTTCGGCCGTGTCGCGATAGTACCAGCCATTGCCGACGATCCCGTGCTCACGCGGGGCAAGGCCCGTGAGCATCGTGGCTTGCGAAGTGCAGGTCACCGCCGGCAACGGACTACGCCAGGGAACCGCTTCACCCGCCGATGCGAGCCTTGGCGCGTACTGGAGCAGATGGGGGGTCAACCCCACGACGTTCAGGATGCAAAGTCGATCCATGCATTTCCCCACAAGCGTCCGCGAATTCGATCGGCCCAAAACTCGCCCATGGATCGGGCGTTGACGAGCCAGCGGCGTTTGAACATCCCGGCGAAGGGCCGCAAACGTTCACGGTCCCTGCCGCAGCCCGAGCCGCACTGCGGGCGATTTTACCCCAACCAGCGTTCCCCTTTGTGAAGAGCGTAAACCGTCCAAGCGTTTCGGAACGGAAACACCGGCGAACCGACACCCGCAAAAAGCGGCCGGTAAACGGTCGTTTCCACTGCCTAGGATCGATCACCGCCCCCTTCACAGTCCTCCCATCTCGAAAAATCCCCACTTCCGGTTGAATCCAAACAATCCAAAGATACTATCAGAGGGGGGCGCGGCGGACGGGCATTGGCCGTCCGGGGTCTCCAGCGACGGGCCCCCGCGTGGGGCAGCCCATTCGAAGGGAGCCCTGGCGCGACGGAGCCCGCCGACCTGGCGGCTCTTCCTAGATCCCCGACGGATCCATCACCAATTCATCTTTCCCCGGGAACGTTGCCATGAAACGCCACACCTTCGTCCGCCGATCCCTCGGTGGTTGCCTGCTCCTGTTGGCTTTTTCGGCCAACTCCCAACTCCACGCGGCCGTTGCCACCTGGGGCGATGAATTGAACGACATGCCGACGACCGTGCGTCCCGATGGCAGCGTCTGGCGCGACTACCCGCCGGGCGAAGCAGGCGGGCAGTTGAACGCCTTGGTCGAGCAGCGGCCGGGCACGTGGTTCGTGCCGCGTCGCCGGGCGGCCAACGAGGGCAGCGTTCCGTGGGATGGGCAGGCCAGCAACAAGGGACCGCTGCAGAACATGTCCGACATGACGTTCCAGTTCCGTTTCAAACTGGGCGCTGACCCGAACACGGACCCGACCAACGTGTGGGAACCGCGGACGGATACGGACGGCTTGGAGGCGGACGTCATCGACAACAACATCTTCACGATCGAGCAGGAAACGTACGGCACCATCAAGTGGGGCTGGACGTTCGGCTACGAGCGACGGCCCGATGCCGATGCCTGGCCGATCGTCGACGCCAACCTGCGCGGCGTGTCGATGCAGTTTTTCGGCAAGGCCAACCGAGACTTCAACTACACGGCGCTCGCCTGGGATACGCACCCGCTGGAAAACAACAAGTGGTACGTCGGCCGCGTCGTGGCCGACTGGAACGGTCCCGAGAACCCTGACTCGACCATCAGCATCTACCTGGGACCGGATGAAAACAACCTGCAGCTCCTGCTGCGGGAGGATTCCGACCCGTCGCAACCGTTCACGCAGTCTCTCTTCGAATCGGACGACGTCTATCTGGGCGACTACAACCTGACAGTGATCAAGCACGGTCGCTGGGGTGCGGTGGAGTTCGACTATTTCCGGGCGTATGCAGGCGTGCTGCCCACCGACGTGCCGCTGCTCGCTGCCGTCAACGCTCCAACGGGCGACTTCAACCAGGATGGCGTGCTGGATACGGCGGACATCAATGCGTTGACCACCGCGGTCCGAGGCGGGACGAATCCGCTGCCTTTCGACCTGAACAACGACAAGCTGGTGAACGACGCGGATCGGAGTGTCTGGGTTACGGACCTGAAGAAGACCTGGTTCGGCGATGCGAACTTGGACATGGAGTTCAACAGCCTGGATCTGGTGCTGACGTTCCAAGATGGCCAGTTCGAGGATGCGACGCCCGGCAATTCGCTGTGGGAGACGGGAGACTGGGACGGCGATGGCGATTTCACCACCGGGGACTTCGTGCTGGCCTTCCAGGGAGGCGGTTACGAAAAGGGCCCGAAGCCAGCCGTGGCGGCCGTTCCCGAACCGACGGGTCTGCTGCCCCTGCTGCTTGGCGGCCTGCTCACGGCCGCTCGTCTGCGTCATCGCCAAACCTGAACCGGCACGAGCCGGAATGCGTGAAGCGGATGGACCGCGGCCCGCCGAACCAAGGCCGGTCCGGTCCATCCGTCGTGCCCTGGTTCGCTCCAGGGCCGCAGTTCTTCAGGAAGCGCAGCACTCCGCGTGCGCATTCAGACACCTCCCCTCACGACGTTCGCTGGCGAAGATCAAAACGACTCCAGCGAACCGTCCTGCAGGAACTTCAGATCGCGCGGCTCGTCGAGGATTTCCAGTTCGGGCCGGTTTCGAACTTCGTCCCAAAAGGCTACGGAGCAATCCATCTCCTGCAGATGAAGCGTGTTGGGAATGTGGACGAGCCGCGACCTCTCCGGGGGGACGAGTCCCACGGTGGAGAGAGCGGCTTGGATCGCTTCGCGGTCGGTCGGGTAGTGCAGCGGGATCATGCCGACGGCCGTGCGCCCCGAGGTGACACAGTTCACGCGCATGGCGGCGTAGTCCATCTGGTCAATCACCCGTTGCGTGGTGAAATCCGCGATTCCGATGCCGGTCGCGTTACCGTGCGTCTCATGGGTCAGGCTGCGAACCACGATCTTCTTGATCTTAGGCCACTCGTCCTCCTGCGCTTCGTGCTCGTTGATTTTGCGTCCGACCACGTTGGTGTCGAGGCCGGTGCCGCTGAGGTTCTTGCCAATCTCGTCGACGACCAGCACGTCGATCCGTTGAAAAGGAAGGCGTGCCAGCCACTGGTTGGCCAGTTGCAGCAGCTGCGGTTCCCGGCTGCCGATCTGCATCGCGGGCACGGCTTCCAGCAGCGCGGTCTGCTCGTAGCCATTTTCCAGAATTGCGAGAGCTCCGAGAATCCGGCACTGGTCGATCACCGTGGCGGACACACTGCGGGCGATCTGGTCGAAGCTGTAGTCCTGGAAAGCTCGATGGTAGATCGAGGCGCCGCGGTGCTTGCCCAGCCCGATAAGCATCATCTTCATCAGGCCACTCTGGATCTCACCGGTAAAATCGGTGTGCGCCTTGATGCGGCCGCAGACCAAGACATGGTCGGCCTCGAAGGCGTGCCGGTCGAAATGAACATCCACTCCCTCGGGCGACTGGCAAACGACAACGGTCTCCATGCTGGCAAGGATGGGGCATTCGCAGAATTCGGCGGTGATGCCGAACGTGCGGAGCACTTCGAGCTGTCCTGCGACGTTCGCGCCGCCATGGCTGCCCATTGCCGGGACCAGGTAGGGGGAGGCACCCAGTTCACGAAAAAAACGGACCGCCTCGCGGAGGATGATCGCGATATTGGCAATCCCGCGGCTTCCGGCGGTGATGGCAACGCGCTCGCCTGGCCGCACGCGTTCGGCCAGGGCCTCGGGCAGGCGCTCATGCAGCGCCTCGCTGTCGATCGGCAGCGGCCCCTGGCCGCAGGTGCGGCAGACCCCGCTGCGCG
>CAZUJM010000178.1:0-12280 GCA_964620405.1 uncultured Pirellulaceae bacterium
GAGCCGGATCGACGTGGAACGGCACACGCACCAGGGCGCTGGGATTCAGGCCGAACATCGTGGACTGCACGTCGATGCCGATTTCGCTGGCATCGAGGCCATCCAGGTCGTAGCCGACGCCGCGCCGTCCACGCAGCCAGTTGTCGTCGTTGAAATCCGGTCGAACCCAGGCATTTCCGTAGCGATCGTCGGTCGGGACGATGGCTCGAAGTTCGTCATCGGCGGTACGCAGCGGCGTCCGCACCATGGACGCCGTGGCACCGTACGATAGGTCCGCTCGCTGGGCCGGATAGGTCTTTCCGAAATCCTGCACGACCGCGCCCTGCGGCGATACGAGGGCCAGGTACTCGCCCTCGGCACTCAACTGAAAGTTCGTGTGCAGCGACGCCGCGGGATCACGCCGATCCTTGCCGGAAGCAAAGACGACCCGGTACGCTCGCGGTGGCAGCGTGATGCCCGGGAAGGTCCACTTCTTCGGGACCTCCTGGTCATCGGTGACCGACCAGCCCTGCAGGTCGATCGAGGCATCGGTCGGATTGTGCAGCTCGATCCAATCCGAGTAGGCGCCGTCTTCATCCTGCAGTCCCGCTCGATTCACGGCGAGGAATTCACTGATGAGCGGAGTGGCGGCGAGCAGGTGGCGATCCTCAAGGGGTTCCCCGGAGCACCCGAGTCGACGGTCGTGGTGGCGAAGTCGCGTCGGAACCGATCTGCGGCGATGGCCCGGCGCGGGCGGCACTCCAGGGGATCGTTGGTCGCAGAAGAATCGCTGGAGGGCGCGGGCGAGTCGCATCATGGTTCAGCGTCCCCGACGTCGCACGAGTCGACGCAGCACGCAGCCTGCGGCCAGCATCCAGCTCGTGAGGTTCGGCTCCGGCACTGGCACGGGCTCACCGGCCATTCCCACGCGACGCGGGCCTGCTTCGTAGCCGCCGGCTTGGAAAGCCGTCACGAAGTCGGCACTGGAGAAGTCACGATCGCCGTTCCAGTCGCCCGTGGCCCACGTCGAATTGCCGGCGGTGCTGTCCTCGTACTGGCCTGCCTGGAAGACCAGCACGAAGTCGGTGCTGTTGAACTGGCCATCAAGGTTGGCGTCGCCGAAGTAGGTGCGTTTGAGGTTTTCGACCCAGAAGGCACGATCACTGGGGTCGACCTGGCCATCCGCGTTCAGGTCGTGTTTCGCGCGTCGATTGACTCCGCGAACGGCGTCGCTCAACTGATCGATATCCGAAGCCAGCAGGCGTCCATCGCCGTCGAGGTCTCCCGTGCTGCCGGGCCCCAGCGCGGCAATGGCCTTGATGTCGTCCGCGCTGAGCACCCCTGCATAGACGCGCGCTTCGTTGACGAGCCCGTCGAAAAAGTTGTTCGGCCCTCCCGCTGCCATGAGGTCCAAGTGCCGCGGTCCGATGAGGATATCGGTATTCGTCGGCAGGTAGGTGGGCGGTGAGTTCGAGGTGTAGCGGGCGTACTCGACGCCATCGCGATAGAGGGTGATCTCCCCCAGGGCACCGTAGCTGATGGCCAGCATCACCTCGCCCGGTTCGGTGACAGTTTCCAGGGGGCCATTGTTGTCGGCGAGCGGCGTGCGGTTGAATCCCTCGCTGCCTGCCATCCACTGCCCGGGCGTTCGTTCGCCGTAGACGATCGCATCGAACACATCGGTGCCGACGAAGTTCTGCAGGGTCAGCATGCTGCCGGCGAGCGGCGCTTCCAGGTCACGAAGACTGCCCCAGGCGACGAGCGTCTTCTCGAAGATCGCCTGCGTGATCTTTGCGGTGCGGAAATACTGGCCCTGTTCGGCGATGAGCGAAAGGCGTCCATCGGGCGTGAGTTCCGCGCCGCGGTAGAGCGTGCCGTCGGCGGCTCCGGCCTGGTCGGCCAGGGTGCCATCGAAGGTCCATTGATGCAGGAGCGTCGGCGGCGCGGGCGGCGGCGTCGCGGGATTGGGGCGTGTTTCGGGACCGGTCGCGAAGACCGCCCTGATCTCCTCCAGCGTCAACGCCGTGTCGTAGATCCGGGCTTCATTGATGAAGCCCGCCAGCACATCGTTGTGGTTGCCATGCCGCGGACCGATCTGCATCATCGCGTTGGCGGAAAACTTCTGCAGGCCCTTCTTGTAGCTGCCGTATATCTCACTATCGCGATAGACGGTGATCGTGCCATCGGATCCGTAGGCGATGCTGACCATCACTTCGCCCGGCTCGCCCGTCGTCTCCTCGAAACCGTACTCCTGGGGATTCTGGGTCCGCTGGAAGAAGTTGCTTCCGGCCATCCATCGCTGGGGTGCCACTTCACCGTAAACGAGGGCGTCGAAGATATCACCGGCGGCATTGTTCTGGATGGTCAGCGCGGAGCCTTTGCTGGAGATGCTGGCATCTTGGAGGCTGACCCAGGAGACGAGCGTCTTGGCAGACAGGGGAGTGCCCAGGGGCGGCGTCAGCAGACGCGTGCCGGGCAGGCCATCCAGCGAGAGGCGGTCGCCCTCGATGGTCGCGTTGCCTCCCAGCAGGCCGTGTGCGGAACCGATCAGGTCGACGGCATTGCCGTTGAAGGTCCATTGATGAACGAGGGCGGCGTGGGCGGGCGTGGCCGTCAAGACAGCCAGCAGGCAAGTAGCGAAACGCGAGGGTCGGCGCATGGTGGCATCTCCTGGGACCGGTGTCGAACTATAACCGAACCGCCCCCCCGATGCCACTTTTTTCCGGAGCGCGGACGTCCCGTCCGCCCTGCATGGACCGCGTACGTCCCGTCCGCCCTGCATGGACCGCGTACGTCCCGTCCGCCCTGTACGTAGCGTTTACGTCCCGTCCGCCCCGCATGGACCGCGTACGCCCGGTCCGCACCCCGCCACCCGCCGGCGCGTCGCTCTAACCCCCGCTCGGCCCAAGGGGCATCGACGAATCGGTCTGCCTGACTCGGCCCCGTCTTGGCTTCAACGTCTTAGCGCGTGATAATGGCCGCCGCGAGGACAGAGCGTGACACGACCTGTCCCTGCATCCAGGCCGCTTGGTGAAATTGGCAGACACGCAAGATTTAGGTTCTTGTGCCGAGAGGCGTCGGGGTTCGACTCCCCGAGCGGCCATTGGGGAACGAACGGCAGTTCCCCGCGAAAGCATCGTGCAGGACGAGACAGGGTGTCGACGAGGGCGTGGATGCTTCGTCGACGACTGCGTCAATCGTCCTCATTGGCGGCCGCACTGGCCGACGAGCTGTTCGACTTCGCGTAGGTGCGTGGTCGCGGCAGCCATTCCCGCAGGGCTTCCTTGCGTTCGGCGGGCGTTCCCGCCACCAGTTCGGTCGCCGATTCGGATCCGGTGACGGTGCCGATGGCTTCGACATACTGGCTGGCTGTCAGCAGGTTGGCGTCGCGGTAGAACTTGATCTCGCTGAGGATCGGCAATGGGTTCTCGCGACGTAGTTTGACGACCGCAGCCACGCGTTTGGCGGCGTGCGACGCGCGCAGTTCGACCGGGATGGGTTCCGGACGCAGACGCTTGGTGAGCAGTTCATCCATTGCCCGCGCGACCTTCTCCACGGGATCCTCGAACAACGGTTCGTTGCGTGAACGCTCCCGCTTCAGGTAGTTGATGCGGTCCCCCTTCAACAGCGGTTGGCCGGTCCAGACATCGAGGACGGTGAGCCAGATGGTTTGGGCTTCGACACCGGTCTGGTTGCCACGCCGTTCTTCGAGGTCGAAAAGGAGAAGGACGTCGACGAAATTTCGCTGGGCGACTTTACGCATTTCCAGGGCGGACCCCATTCCCAGCGGTACGAGCGTGCCATCGATGAGTCGCGTAGGATTGGCGGCGATTTCCGCGGGAACGATCGGAGGCAGGACGGGTGTCGTGGCGCGCACTTGGTCGAGGATGGTTTTGCCGAGATCGCCGAGCACTTGGTCGTAGGCCGATACGCTGGGGGATACACCATCGGCGGGAAGCGCCAGTTGTTTCTGCAGTTCGTCGTAACGCTGGCCCGCATAGCTGAGGCCCACACCGTAGCGGAGTGCTGGGGCAGGTCGGCGGAGCCCGGGGATCCATTGGAAGGAGAATCGATCGGCCTGCACTGGATCGCTCAGGTACGCGGCGAGTCCCAAGGACATGGCGTCGCGATACACGGCGGCTTGGAAGGCTTCCTGCGAAGAGGCCATCAGTTGGGCGCCGACATCGGCGGCAAGGTCATTTGCGGCGCTGTTGATACCTCCGCTGAACGCCGCGACATTTCCCACGGAGGGGGCTCCGGCGGGAGTTCCGGTCGGCGATGCCGTCGCTGTCGGGGGCGCGGGCCGGACCGCCGCACCTGGCTTTCGGGGCGGGTCGGCGGAAGCCATGCGGTGCACGCTGGACGCGGCGAAGCTTTCTCCGCCGTCGACGGTGAACATGGCCTTGGCGGTGTCGACGGGAAGATCCGCGGGAACCATGCCCATGTTGCCGTCACCCCAGACGGCAAAGAAGGCGCCGCCACGCAGTTGTCCCAGACCTTGCAGCGGTGAGGCCGGGTTGAACTCCCAGTCGGTTGGCGCGGTCCAGGGGACCGCACGTTCGTCGTCGACTTCCAGCAGGATCAGGGTGTTCGCGACACCGTCTTCCCAGCGATTGGTGGCCTTTCCCTGCACTCCCTGGAAGGCCGCCGTGCTGCCGAGCGGCACGAGGTAGTTCGTGTTCTCGTCGAAACGCTCGGGCGACTGGTAGACCGCCGGGATCTGGGCGAGCAGCCCCTGGTTGTGCGGACTGTCCCACGGTTCGTCGCGGTGGAAGGCGGCGTAGAGTTCCTGGTAGCCGAGATACGGCAGCAGTTCGACGCGCCAGCTTAACAGGGGGCGGCCATCCTGGGAGGCGATGGCCGCAGCCGGGAAGATGCCGCGATCGCGATGGTACTGCGCGAGGGCGGCGCCGATCTTCTTCATGCAGTCGATCGCATGAGCCCGCTGTTCGCGTGGTGGCAGGGAAGTCCCGCGGGCCACCGTGCCGCCTAGAGGACCGCTTGGCGACGGTGCGGCCATAGGCGACACGGTGGTTGTCGCGGGATTCTGCGCTGGAGTGTTCGGAGTGCCGGTCGTGGAGGGCGGGCCGCTGTTACCGCGCAGCGCCGCCGTGGGAACTCCAGGTTGTGCGGAGGTTCCACCCGGTGGCGGCGGGGTCTGCGACGCTACCGGCGGCGGCGCTGCCGGGTTGGAGTTGTTGGCGGCGGGTCCCGGGGTGGCGGGAACGGCCGCAGGCTCGTCATCATCTTTCTTTCTGCGAATGGCATACTGGCGAATGTCGTCCTGCGAATTGCCGCAGCCGATCGCGAGCATCAGTTCAAGGGCCACCAAGCCCAGGATCATTCGCCTCATGGAGTCGCCCTTCCACTCGGGGATTCAAGACACAGGGGGTGAGCGTTCAGGTCGGTCATGTACCGTGTTCGTATAACGGAGATGTCTCCGGTCAGTCTCCATGGACAAGGCGTCGGAGCACGCCGAGCTGCAGAGCCCCACCGCCTGCGACGCTGAGTGATGCGGCTTTCAGCCCGTCTCCAGCGAACGATCGCAGGGAACGCCGGACCTGCTGCACCAAGTCTTCGATCGCCGGCGAGGCCGCCTCTGCAATGGAGTGGTATGCGGGATCTTCGGCCGGGTAGCGGAGCGCAACGCGGGAAGCGATGTGATCTTTCTTCAAGACGGTGGCCACGGCGCGTTCCAGCTTCCGCGTTCCCAGACCGAGGCTGCGGAACCGAACGTGTGTCGAGGAGCCCACGACCAGATTGGTCGACTCCGCACCGACCTCCAGCCACGCCTGCATGGGATCGGCGGCGGGCGTCTCCGCCGTCGCGGCCCCCTTCGCCTCGGACTTGGCCTCTTTCTCAACGACGCCCGCCGCGTACTGGCCGGCGTTGTAGAGTGCCAGGCAAGTGCTCTGAATCGCCACAGGCTTGATCGCCGGAGACTGAAACAGCGCGGCCCAGGTCTCCAGATGATCGCGGCGCGCCGCCAGCAGGGTCACCGGCCGGTGCCCTCCGCTCGCTTCGGAAGGCGGCCCCGACTGCCAGTCGTACACGATGTCGTCGATTGGGATCGGGATCTGCATCTTCGCTTCATAGGCAACTGCTTCGGCCAGTTTCGAGTCCTTCATCGGGGGCAGGTCGAACCATCGCCCCAACGCTTTGAAGCCCGCGAATCCCAGCACGGCCGGTACGCCCTTCCCCTCGATCTGTTCCAGGAATCGCTCCATCGTGGCGCTGGCCACGGCTTGGAAGCCGGCTTCGTCCACGCCTCCGCTCCAACTGGCGTCGTGCGGTTCCACGATGGCCTGGGTGATACGGATCGCCTGCGTCTTCTTGTCACGTTGCAGCCGAACGGCCTTGAGGCATGAGGAGCCAAGGTCGAGACCCCAGGCGTCGTGGACGGACGAGAGGCCGCGGGCCAGCGGAGCGATCCGGGACAACAGGCCCTTGGGCTGTGGCATCAGGTTCAGGTCGGCCTTCGCCAAGCCAAGGCCTTGCAGGGCGAGGCCGAATGCCGTGAAGAACACCGAGGGGTGCTCCTGCAGCACCGCAGGATCGTCGGGCCAAAGCGTCCGTGGCGGCAGACGCCACCAACGCACCGGCGCTTGGATCGAAGTTTCATCCGGGGAGCGTGTCCACGGCAGTCCGAACTCCGAACCGTCACGCTGTGCCGCAAGGCGGCCACGGGCTGACGCCAGGATCTTCTCGACCTGCTCATCGCGCGGACTCAGACGCTGCCAGCGTAGGGCAGCCCGTTCCAGTTCGGGCAGGACGAACGGTTCCTTCTTGAGCACCTCGACCGCCCAGGCCGCCTCCCGGATGATTCGGCTGGTGTTGCGATGATTCTCGGTCAGGTGCTGGTCTTCGACTTCGGCGAGCAGTTGGCCGGCGGTCGCGTACTGACGCTTCTGGAACGCCGCGACGGCCTGCCGCAACGCGTCCACCGCCGACTTGGTGGTCTTCTCGTCCACCCGGCGCTGCAAGGCCAGGGCCAGCTTCTCCAAGGCTCCGTCATGCGGTTGCAACTGCCGAAGACGCAGGACCACGGGCAGCAGGTCGTCCGTTTCGTTGGCCTTCAGGGCGGCGCGCACCTGACCGGTGAGGGTCTCGATTTCACGGGTCGCGGTCGCCAACCGCTCCGCCGTCTCCTTCATCGCATCGGACATCAACCCGGGGGGAATCGTGTGCAGCATTTGCTGCGCTTCCCCATAGCGGTGGTTCTCCATCGCCTGCAGGACGGCAAGGTGCGATTGTTCGGCACGCTCCGACTCGACCTGACGCTTCGTCGCGATTTCCTCGAGTTCTTTGCGAGCCTCGGTGAGGAGCGGCGCCAGTCGCGAGTCTTCGGAGGCGGGTACGGCGCGTAGCGTCGAGGCGGCATCTGAGAAACGGCCCTCGGCGGCGAAACGCGAGGCACGCTCCAGGCGACCGCGGATGTCGGCTTCCAAGCGCGCGAACGCTTCACGAAGGTCCGTTCCGCAGGCTCCGCAAAAAACGGTGTCGACCGAGTTCGGCGATTGGCACGACGTGCAGGGTTCCCAGAGTCGCTGGCCGCAGCGGCGGCAGAACTTGCGATCTGCTCCATTGTCGGTTCCGCAGGCGGCACACCGAGTTCCCTGGGTGTCCTGAGCGGGCGGCTGGTTGGCGGCGGCTGTGGTCATGGAAGAAGGCTTACCTGACGGTTGGTGTGCTGGAAGTGAAGTCACGGCTGGTGTCTGGCGTGGGAGCCTCCGAGGCGATCGTGACAAGGGACGGATGCGAGTGATGGCGCAGCGATGCCGTCGGTGGAGCCGACACATCGCGGGCCACTGCCATGAGCAGGTTGAGTTCCAGAGAGGCAATACGAGGGTGGTCGAATGTCAGTCGAAGGCGACCGGCGGCGCCTCGCACGAAGTTGCAGTCTGGCGAGCCAGGCGGCACTTCGATGTCCAGGTAATAGACTCCCTTCGACGGCCCATCGGGGGTTGCGCTGTTGACGGTCAACTTCAGGAAGTCCGGCGTCGACTCCAGCTTCGTACAGTTCAGCTGATAGTCGCGATCGTACACCTTGAGGATCAGTCGACGCTTCAGTCCCGCACGAGAGGGGATGACGCCAAGGTCGAGCGTACCGGTGGAGTCGATACCGGGGCCGTACACGGCGAGGTTGCGAAGTACCTTGCCTTGCAACGGAAGCTCATAGGTGTCGGTTGCCAGCCCATCCTGCCTCGGGTCGATACGAAGCCGTACCCAATGATGGAATGGGCCAACGGGCATCGAGTCGGGGATCGTCACGGTCAGCTCATAAGCCTTCATTGCTCGATGCGCCGCTCGCTGCTCGTCGCTGGCCGGCTGCACGGTCCACTGCAGTCCGTCCAGGGACGTCTCGAGGTCGGAAATCTCGAAGTCCTTCCAGACCTGCGAGGAAACGACCGACTTGAAGGTTCGGGCCTCGCCGGGGCGAATGTCTTCCGCGCCCAGTTGAGGCGGTTCGGCTCCGACGTGCGTCAACACGTCGCCCTCGATTGCGAACTCCAACTCGGGCTGCTGCGGATCGTTAGTGGTGACGGTCGTGGTCTGACGAAAGCGGCCATGATCCAGCCGCGTGTGCCACTGGACCAGGATCTCGGCGGTTTCCCCTGGCCGTACCGGGTCCTTGGGAAACCAGCCGACCGTGCAGTCGCAACTGGAACGTCGCTGGAGGAAGAGCAGGTCGGCATTGCCTTCGTTCCGGACGAGGAAGGTGTGCTTCCCATTCGTCCGCGGGTTCATCGCGCCGAAGTGGTGGACGGTCTGGTCGGCCACCAGTCGTGGATGGCCCGTGGTTTCGGTCGGAACGACGCGGTTGGCAGAAGGTGCGTCGCCCTTGGATGGAGCGGCAGAGTCCGCAGTCGCCGTGGAGGCTGTCGTCTCGGACGGTGCCCGGGCCTTCTCCGAGCCTGCGGACGGTTCAGCAACTCGTTCGTTGTCCGCCGGCTTGCGGGCGGCCACGCGAGCCTCGGGGCCTTTCACCTGCATGCCGCATCCGCAGAGAACGAGCAGCATGGCAAATCCCAGGGTAGCAGCCAGTCTCGCGTTGACCGCGGGCAACGGGTTGCATCCCGGCCCCGTGCATGGGGATGGCTTCGTTCGGGGAACGAGGGTACCGCCGCGCCGCGAAATCGGACATTGCGTCCGCTGCGATGTGGAGAGCGATCGTTCGACCATCGACGAAGTGGGCATGAAGGTCTCGAAAAACCGGGAAGCTAGAGGTTAATGGAGGCGTTGTAGACCTTCCCGCGTTGATTACGAAGGTGTTTGCGGGTGATCCGGTGCGACCACCCCGCCCGTTTGTTGGGCGAGGTGGTGGTGGCCATGATGGGCGACTACTCGAAGACCTTGTAGCCGCTCGGCGGATTCAGGAAGACGCCGTTGAACATTTCGCTCGCCGGCAGTTCCACAGTCGAATCGCGATAGCCGATGCCGCCGTATTCCTGGGCCGACAGGTTGTTCGGGACCGGGAAACCGGGGTTCAGGAACTTGTCCCCGTTCTGGTCGCTGAACTGCTTGACGCTGCCGTCTGCCATGAGGATGTTCACCAGGCCGGTCTTGCCGCCGCCATGGGTGGCAAACCAGTCACGCGTATCCTGCAGGTAGGTCTGCGAGGCATCGGTCGGGGCCGGGATGCTGCCGGATGCCTCGGCAACCGACTGCACCGTGAGGTTGCCGTTCGCGCGAATCAAATTGACCGACTGCGATCCGCTATCCCAGTACGCCGGGCCGTCATTGGCAGCTTCCGTCAGCAGTTCGCCAGCCGTCAGGAACGACTTCGACTCGCTCTTGCCGTTGGCGAACGGATCGGGCTGCCCGTTGCTCATCGTGGGCCCGAACTTGATATCCAGGCTGAGGGTGGCCTCGTCGGCGTCGCCCGGAGCACCGTCACCCAGCAGGGCGACGGACGACGAGACGATCTGCGACGATTCCAGCATGCGCCGGGTCAGCGGTCCACGGGTGGTGCTGAGACCCTTGAGACCTTCGCTGGTCGCAGAGCCGATCGCCGTGATCGTGGGCGGCGTGGTGCCGGGGGTGACCGTCACCTTCGGACCGCTGCGAGACAGGAACCAGCTGCAGGCATAGTTGGTGTTGTAGCCCTTGTCGAGCAACGCGCGAGCGACAAGCGCGGCGCGGGCCGGCGTGTTCTCGTCCGTGCCGGCAAAGGTGGTGCCCGAGCCGCCGCCTGCAAGGCCCGACCACTGGGGAGCGCCGCAAACACCGGCGTTCAGACGCTCGGCAGGCACGCCATCGCGGCCGTCACTGGTGTCGCGACCCAGCATGTCGTTGAGCTTCTCAGAACCTCGCAGCGGGTTCGAAGGGCACAGCATTTCGTTGGGAAGAGCGGCATTCGTGTTGACCAAGTCAGCGACCCAGCCGAAGCTGTCCATGCATCCGTCACGACGGAAGTCGGACTGCCCGGTGCAGAATCGCTCCTGGCGATCGCGATCGGCGAACAGGTGCAGGCCGACCCCGAATTGACGAAGATTGTTCTGGCAAGACGCCGAACGAGCGGACTCCCGCGCCCGCGAGATCGCAGGCAGCACGAGCGCTACGAGCAGGCCGATGATGGCAATCACCACCAGCAGCTCCACGAGCGTAAACGCGGCGAAACGTCGTTTCATGAAGGACTCCTAAGCGATTGGAAAAAAGTAGGAAGACAGAAACCTAGCGGACAGAACCCGTAGTCCAAGGCGTCTGGGCCCGACACCCGGCGACAGGCTCACGAAACCGTTGTCAAAAGCCTTTCACGGCCGCTCCACTGAAAACATCCTGGGCAGCCATCTCCACCGCATCGGACCGGACAAGGCCGCTGGTGGCGGTGAATCCGTTGTTGAGCGAGTAGTCGCCGTCGGCATCCTCGAAGGAGCGAACGCTGCCGTCGGCCATCAGTAGATTGCAGAGTCCTCGGTGCACAGGACCAAATCCGCGGTAGTCCTGCAGCGTTTGCTTCGTCCACACGCTCCACCAGCCATCCGGCCCGTTTCGTTCCGTGCCTGCCGCGAACTGCGGAGGGCGTCCCGTGGATCGAATCGCGGGACCGGCTGTCAGCGACTGCGTGGTCGGCGTTCCCGCCGGCAGGTCCGTCAGGTCCTGGGACAGCGATCCTACGGTCGCTCCACATCCGAGGAACGGGATCGTGGAAGCCACCACATTGGATGTGTCCAGCGCGGTCTGCGTCAGCGGTCCCATGGTTGCCGCGCGGCCCGTGAGCGAATTCGAACAACCGGCCCGTCGACTGATGATGTTGCCTGAAACGTCCAACATGGGCCGCGAACGCACCAGCAGCCAGCTTGCCGTATAGTTCGTGTTGTAGTGCTTGGCGAGGATCTCTAGGTCCACCAATCGCCTTCGCTCGTCGCTCAGCGGCGCCAGGTTACTCGTGACGATCGTCCGGCAAGGATTGGAGATGCTGGTGCCGTCCGGCTGCACCTTCGGAGCCGACCCGAGCCGATCGACGCACGTGTCTGGCGCGGGCGGAGCAGATAGCAGGTCGTTGAATGTGTCGCTCACCTGTGCGGGATTGGACGGGCAAAGCATCTTCCCCACGGGGATTCCCTGGTTGACCAGATCGGCTACCCAGCCGACGTCGGTGACGGACCCGTCCCGCAGCCAGTCAAACGCACCGCTGCAGTAGGCTCCCTGCTTCAGTTCGGCATAGCCAAACATGCCCAGCCCCAACTGACGCAGGTTACTCTGGCACGACGCGCGTCGACTCGACTCCCGCGCCACATTCACCGCAGGTACGAGCATCGCCACCAGAACGCCGATGACCGCGATCACGACCAGCAGTTCGACGAGCGTGAATCCTCGGAATTCGCGGCTCGTCGTCGATCGTCGCTTGAGCATAAACTTCATGGCCAGACACTCCCTTCGGCTCGATGGCTTCGTGAGCAACGTCGTGGTCACGGGGGATCATCGACACCCTTTCCTAAGGCCTGAAGTATCTATGGCCGGATGAAGACCTGATGTTGGGCGTGTAAATATTGCGACAAAGGATTGGGTGCGAATGATGGGGTTTGTGCAAGAAATGTGAAGGGATCGCGTTACTCGGTGCGCGAGTCTTCACAAGGGCCCCAAGCATGAGGGAGAGGGCGTGTGCGCGGAGAGATCGCGCGGAGACGGTGTCTCGCTGCCAAAGTCGCGGTGCGGCGGCTTGCGGTGGGAGGGCCGCTTCGGGAGCAGGCTTGGAGGAGAGCTTTGGTGATGGGGCGGACGAGGCTTGGAAAGGCGGGTCTTGGTAAGGCGGGGCTGGGTAAGGCGGGGCTGGGTAAGGCGGGGCTGGGTAAGGCGG
>CAZUJM010000179.1:0-363 GCA_964620405.1 uncultured Pirellulaceae bacterium
GACCTTCCGCATCACGGCCGCCAGACGCACCAGCGTCGCATGGTCGTAAAAGATCTCCAGATCGTTCACGAGGCTCTCGTGGAACGTCGCGCCGATCGACTCGGCCGCCCGACGGCCTTCCTCGCGTCGAAGGCGCGCCGTCGTCTCGGCATCCGTCTCCTGGGAACCGCAACAGCCGTTCGCCAGGTTCATGTAGTGCAGCTCATACCCGGCTTCCTTGAGCAGCAGCAGCGTTCCCGCCATCACAAACTCAATATCATCCGGGTGCGCCGCGACGGCGAACACTCGATCGGCCATTCCCCTGCTCCCTTGCCCGCACTCGCGCGGGACTTTGAATGTGTGACTACCGAGACCTCGGCCCCC
>CAZUJM010000179.1:373-12256 GCA_964620405.1 uncultured Pirellulaceae bacterium
TGCCTCAATCGCGGCCGGGCGATTTCAGCGTGTGCGGCTCGACGAGCAGCCCGTACATCGACGGACGCCGATCGGCGCGGCGATCGACTTCATGCTTCCCCGGCACCCGGCGCAGATGCTTCCGCCGTGCCAGATGGACATCGACGTCTCCGTAAAAGATCTCCTCGCGATCGTGGTGCGCGTGGTGGATCACGTTGCCGCGTGGATCGACCAGTTGGCTCTGTCCAATGAACGGAAAGCCGTTTTCGGTCCCGACGCGATTCACGGCCAGGAAGTAGACACTGTTCTCCAGTGCGCGGCAGCGGATCGTGGCCTGCGCCACGCATTCCGAGCCCGGCGGCCAGTTGGTCGGCAACGCGATCAGGTCGGCTCCCAGCAGCATCAGACTGCGCGCCGCCTCGGGAAACGACGCGTCGTAGCAGATATTCATGCCGACGCGTACTTCCCCCGCGTCGTGCACGGCGAAGGGTCGATCCCCGTAGGAAGTGAACATGTCGATGCCCAGGTAGGGCAAGTGCACCTTGCGGTAGGAGGCCACCAGCCCTTGGGGTCCGACCAGGACCGCCGCATTGTAGATCGCCGGCCCATCCAGCTCGAGCATCCCGAACACCAGATGCATTCCAAGCCGCTTGCAGACAGCGGCCATCGCTGCGGTCGCCGGCCCCGGAATCGACTCCGCGAAGGGCCGAGCCTCCTCCAGCGATTCAAAGCAGTATCCCGCCAGCACGCATTCCGGAAACACCGTCAGTCCCGCGCCGGCCGCGGCCGCCTGCTCCGCGAACTCCTCCATGCGTCGCAAGTTCGCCTGCTTGTCCTTGAACACCACGTCGCACTGCACGCCGGCAATTTTCATGCGTCCGCCCCGCTGCCCTTCGTTCTCCACTCACGTCCGTTCGTGCGGCGAGCTACTTGGCCCGCACGCACCATAGCGCATCATGCGTGCGAAGAATCACATCACCACCGGCAATCACCACCGAGGAGTTGGTCATCTCGTTCAAGGAGTTCCGCGCGACCTCCTCGTATTTTTCCGGAGTGGCGCGAAACACGAAGGTATCGGCGGTCTGGTTCATGACGTAGACCAACCCGTCGGCGGTCATGGTCAGGCTGCCCCAGGTGGTGCCCTGCCCGCCCGTACCCTCCAGCCGCTTCTTCCACTTCTCCACCCCCGTGGCCACTTCCAGGCAGTGGGCGATGCCGCCCATGTCACACAGGTAGGCGTGCCCTTCGTGGATCACTCCGGTACCAAGCCACAGGCCGTCGCGTTCCTTGTGCCACAGGCGATGAGACTTCGTGATGTCACCCTGTCCGCCGGTTCGCAACGCCATCGACGCGCCGAAGTAACCACCCAGCACCAGCAGCGATCCGTCGCCCGCCATGGGGGAAGCGTACACGAGCGGCGAGTACCCGCCGCTCATCCAACGCTGCTGGCCCGTCTGCGGATCGAGGCCCAGGATGCGCCGCGGCAGCGTCACCACTAGGTCCTGCCGCTGGTCCACATCCACCAGAATCGGAGTGCTCCAGGCACCGCGGAGGATCTCCGCGCGACTCTTGCCCTCCGTGTTCGGATCGGCGTTGCCATCGTTCTCGTGCCCGCTGAACGCCAGCTCCTGCTCGTCGCTGATCGCATCCAGCTTCCAGCGAGTCTCGCCCGATTTCTTGTCGACGGCCAGCAGGAACTCGTTCACGCCGGGCCCGAAGCTGAGGATGCAGAGATCCCCCACGAGGATCGGCGAACTGCCGTAGCCCCACTTGTGGCGTTGCTCACCGAGGTCGCGGCGCCACAGCTCCTCGCCCTGCATGTCGTACGCGACCAGGCCGGCGGAACCGTACCAGACGATGACGCGCTCGCCATCGGTCACCGGCGAAGCGGAACAGAATGGATTCGTCTCATGCGTGGGCTCTTCCCCCTCGTACGGCACGCCCTGCTCCCACAGCAGCTTTCCGTCGATGCGATTGAAGCACAGCAGCTTGCGTTGTTTGCCGGCGCGATCCGGCTGCGCGACGAAAACCTGGTTGCCCCAGACGACGGGCGTGGAGTTGCCCGGCTCGGCCAGCGGCGTGCGCCACGCCACGCCCTTCTGCCCCTCCGCCGACCACTCCGTCGGCGTGCCCCGCTCGAGTGTGATGCCATTGCCGCGCGGCCCGCGCCACTGCGGCCACTCCTCAGCTCCGGCGACGTCCGACACCGCGGCGGCCACCACCACGGCCAACATCGACAGCGTCACTGTCCTGACGAGCAGCGATCCGACGCAGCAGAGCCCCGCCGCCTGAAGCAGTCCGTTCCACGCCGCGGCCGTTGCCGCCGACGCCTTGTTCCAGCCCGCGAACATCATGGCACTCCACCTCCCGTTATTCCCGCTTCGCCGCCCCACGGCAGCTTCCTCGCGCCCGTCAGGATAATGAGCACCTTGGTTCGTGTCGAGTCGCATCGCCGGCCCAGCACCACGCGACGACGATGGTGACGCCCCGCTCCGGAGGGCCCGGCTCTGGAGTCGCCCGTAGCAGAGACGCCCAATCTGGAAGACCGCGCCCGTCGGCACGCAACGGGAGTCCTCCGTGACGGATTGCTGGCAGGGATCATCTTCGAAGCCGCCCCAAAAGCGACGGAAACGGGCGTTCATTTTCCCGCCGCGCACGCATAAGATGTCGATTCGGTCGCAGCCTCGCCGTTCCCCTCGTCGACTCGGGGTCCTGGCGTCGCTCGCCACCTTTGCTGCTCCCGCCAGAATACCCGCTCGGAGTCCCCATGAACGGTTCGCCAACCTGCCCGTCCTTCTGGTCCCCCGTTTCCTGGTCCGCCATCCCGCGTTTTCTCGTCGCCAGCCTGGCTCTGCTGGCCCCGCCACTCTTCGAGACCACGACGCGTGCAGCCGACGCCGTTTTCGATGCCGGCCCGATCCTCGTCCAAGCGGGCGACAATCGTGGCGAACTGGAGCGGGCGATCCGCGATATCCCGTCCGACCAGAAGCCGGGCCTGGAGTTCCTTTTTCAGCACATGCCGCAGCGAGACCTGCAGTCGCTGTCGGCCGACTACTTGCTGGAGAACGTGGACTACGCCTACCGCGCCTGGCGTGAATCGCCCTGGCATGCCCAGGTCTCCGAGGAACTTTTCTTCAACGACATCCTGCCTTACGCGAGCATCAACGAGCGGCGGGATCGCTGGCGACGCGACTTCTACGAGCGATTCGCCGAACGCGTGAAGGATAGCCGATCTCCGGGCGCGGCCGCGGTGAAGCTCAACCAGACGATCTTCCCCGAGCTGCGCGTGAAGTATTCGACGCGACGTCGCAAGGCCGACCAGAGTCCTTATGAATCAATCGAGACGGGGCTGGCTTCCTGCAGCGGTCTGTCGATCCTGCTGATCGACGCCTGCCGCGCGGTCGGCATTCCGGCGCGTTTCGCCGGCACGCCCCTCTGGTCCGACGGCAGCGGCAATCATTCGTGGGTCGAAGTCTGGGACAATGGCTGGCATTTCACGGGCGCGGCCGAACCCGCGGGGGACAACCTCGATGCGGGCTGGTTCACCGACCGCGCCTCCAAGGCCAATCGCGACGACCCGCGCCACGCGATTTTCGCCGTCAGTTTTCGCAAAACGCCCCAGCCCTTTCCGCTCGTCTGGGACCGCAACATCCAATATGTGCACGCCGTCAACGTCACCGATCGGTATGCGGGCCGTTCCGACAAGGTCCCCGAAGGCCTGACGCAACTGATGTTCCGCGCGATGTACGGCGTCCGCGGCGATCGCTGCTCGGCGAAGATCCGCGTGCTCGACGCGCAAGGCCAGGTGGTCTACGAAGGCCAGACGAAGGACGAACGCTTCGACGCCAACGACCACCTCGTGGTGAACCTGCCCAAGGGGCAGGCCTTCACGATCGAAGCCCAGCACTCCACGGAGGACGGCGAGGCGACCGCCCGCACGCAGGTCGAGGCCAACGGTGAAGGCCAGTTGGTGACCATCAACCTCTCCTCGACCGTCACCACCGACGCCAGCGCAGCCCCGGCCGCAGCCGGCACCACGGCCCCCCCGGCCAAGCCCGAGGTCGCGGAAGGCGCGAACCTCAGCGAACCGCTCCGCGCGCTGGCCGAATTCCTGAACACCCATGAGGGAACTCGATTCGATTTCGAGGGGCAGGCGTTTGCCACCGAACCGCTCACGCGCGAACAGTCGCAGCAGGCGCTGGCGCTGCTGTGGAAAGCCCACGCGCGGGCGTTGCGCACGGCGAGCGAAGAAGGTTGGAAGAAGCGAGAGCTGGCCTACGACGGCCATACCATGCGATTCGACTACTCGATCCATGGCGAGAAACCGGCGACCGGCCGCAGCCTGTACTTGTCGATGCATGGCGGCGGCGGCGCGCCACCGCAGATCAACGACCAGCAGTGGGAGAACCAGAAGCGGCTGTACCAGCCTGAAGAAGGCGTCTACCTCAGTCCGCGCGCTCCCACCGATACCTGGAACCTCTGGCACCAGGGCCATGTCGACACCCTCTTCGACCAGCTCATCCGGCATCTGATCGTGCTGGAAGACGTGAATCCCGATCGCGTCTACCTGACCGGCTACTCGGCGGGAGGCGATGGCGTCTACCAGCTCGCGCCCCGCATGGCCGACCGATTCGCCGCCGCCGCGATGATGGCGGGCCATCCGAACGAAGCCTCGCCCCTGGGCCTGCGCAACCTGCCGTTCGCGATCCACATGGGAGCCCTCGACGCCGCCTTCAACCGCAACGAAGTCGCGCGGCAATGGGGGCAGCAGCTGCAAACGCTGCAGAAGGACGACCCGGAAGGCTATCCGCACTTCGTGAAACTGCACGAGGGCAAGGGCCACTGGATGGACCGCCAAGACGCCGAGGCCATTCCGTGGATGGCCCGGCATACCCGCAATCCACTGCCCAAGCGGATCGTCTGGCGACAAGATGATGTCACCCACGCGCGGTTCTATTGGCTGGCCGTAGCTCCCGAAGATGCCAAGGGGGGAACGGAAGTCCGCGCGGCCGTCGAGGGCCGCCAGCTGCGCATCGACACTAAGGACGTCGGCCGCCTCTACGTCCGCCTGCACGACGAACTGCTGGACCTTGACCAACCCGTCGAGATCGTGGTCAACGGCCAGCCGCAGCCGCCGGTGAAGGCTGTCCGCACCATCGCCACCCTGGCACGGACGCTAGACGAGTACGGCGACCCTCGCTCGACTCTGCCAGCGGAAGTAGAGGTGCGCGTGCCCTGAGGCAACGGCCGCCCAGCACCGGCACCCGCAGGCATCGCCTCGCTGCGTCCGTGCCGGGGTCGCGGACGCACCGCTTCTGGACTTCAGGATGCGAACGCTTCTTCGTCGCAGAGCAGCACCGTGTTCGGATTGGCGATCAGCAGCGAAGCGGGAAACTGTGTAGCGATCCGTCCGCTCAACAGACGTTGCACCACCGGCCGCTTCGATGCACCGCTGACCATCAGCAGGATTCGCCGCGCGTTCAGGATGTCGGCCATGCCCAGCGTCAGCCCATGCGTCGGGCGCGTCCGAGCTCGCACGCTCATCGCATGCCCCATCGAGGTCGCTGACAGCTTCGCGACGTGCGCGTGCGGATGCAGGAACTCCGCCGGTTCGTTGAACCCGACGTGTCCATTGAGCCCCAATCCCAGGATGCACAGGTCGATGGGTCCCTGCCGTTCCAGTTCCCCGGCCACGCGCAGGCATTCATCCTCCGGGTCCGCCGCCTCGCTGCTGAACGAAAGATAACGGCCCTGCATCCCGAAGGGTTCGATCCACGTCCGCTGCAGGTACTGTTCGCAGGACTCGGGATCGTCCATCGCGATTCCGCCCCATTCGTCGAGCTTCACGATCCGCGTCGTCGCAAGTCGCTCGCGACAGGAGGCGAACCGCTGCTGCAGCAGTTCGTACGCGCGCATGGGCGTATTTCCGGTGGCGAGGCACAGCAGGGAGTCCGGTCGGGACCGCAACTGCTGCTCCATCTCCACCACCGCGCGTAAACTCATCTGCTCGTGATTCGCGAACACTTCCGGATGAAACATTCGCACTCCATCCTCTCTCGGGACCATCAGGATACTCGCCAAGGCCGACAAGACCATGCGGCACGTCGGTGGCTAGGTTTGTTCCCCGGCGGCCACCGCCGCTCCGATCCATCCGGCTTCCGGTCCCAGGAAGGCGGTCAGCAGCGGCAGCGAACGCTGTTCATCGGACCAGATGGTCTCGCGGCATCCCTGCTCAAGTGCTTCGCGGTAGAGCCCCGGTGCCGCGCCGAGCCCTCCGCCCAGGACGATGCACTCGGGATCCAGTGCGTTCACCAGTTCGCCAATCGCCATGCCCGTTTCGCGTCCCGCGTCCGTGACCACGGCCGCGGCGAGGCTATCTCCCTGTCCGGCTCGGGCCAGCACCTCGCGTGCGTCCCCCATGAAGCCCGACTGTCGCTTGGCATAGGCGGCGGCCAATCCGGGCCCAGCAGCGACTGCTTCCAACGGTGGAGCCTGTCGCCACGTCCCCTGTTCGTCGCGCCAGCGGCGAGGACTGCTGGCGAACGTGCCAGGAAGACCTCGCGCGCCAAGATAAGGCATTCCGTCCAGCACCAGACAGCCGCTGATGCCCGTGCCGATGGTGACGTAGCAAAAGCATCGTCGCGAGCGTCCGGCGCCCCAGCGTGCCTCGCCCCGCGCGGCGGCGCGCACGTCAGCCTCGACCACCACCGGTACGCCAAAGCGTTCACCCATCCGCCCCGCGAGGTTCCAGCCCCGCCAAGGGATGGTGGCGTCGCTGACAATCTCGCCACGCGGAGTCACCAGTTCGGGAAGCCCCAGGCCGATCGCCGCCAGTTCCCAATCCGCCCGCGGGACTTGCCCACGCAGCGACTCCCCACACAGCGACTCGGCGAAGCCACAAACCGCCTCGAACAATCGTTCGGCTCCGCGCGTCGGCTCCGTCGCCATCTGCTGCTGCACGAGCACTCGGCCGGTCGACAACTCCAGCAGGCCGGCGGCGATCTTCGTGCCGCCGACGTCGATGCCGATCGCCACGCGCGGTCGCTCGTTCATGCAGGCCCCCGCCTCTCTGGTGTTCGCTTGCGAAGTCCCCAACCTATCCGCGCGTCTAGGCCGCTTCCCCCGGTGATTCCAGCCCCCGCGCCAGCGCGCGGATGTAAGCGGCATTGCAGCCACAGCAGCCGCCGAGGAAGCCGATGCGGAGGTCGCGGGCCATGCGACCCAACTCCTCAAACTCGGTCCGCGATACCTGGATCGTCTCGAGGTCGTCGGGAAACGCGGACTGGCGAGTGAAGCAGTGGCAGTCGTCGGTGGTGCGGAACGCGCCGGGCTGCGCCGCCAGAGGCAGGTCGACCGCCGCCTGCATCTCGCGAAGCAGCGGCACCATCCGCTGCGGATTCTGCTCGCAATTCGCGCCCACCGCGGCGGCCCCCAGGTCGGCCATCACCCGCGCGCACTCGGCAGGCGAGTGGCCATCGGTGCACTGCTGGATGAGCGGCCGGAAACTCATGGTGGCGATCACCGGCACGCCGCTTCCCACCGCGCACTCCAGTGCCACGCGCATCTCCGCCAGGTGGAAGAACGTTTCCAGGATCAGCAGGTCGACCCCCGCGTCCACCAGCAGCCGGATCTGCTCCGACAGATGGTCGCGTGCCTTGCCCAGCGACTCCATGCCCTCGCGTTCGATCAGTTGCGTGCGTGACACACTGCCGGCCACAAGCGCCTGCTTGCCGGCGACACCGCGAGCCAGTTCCACGGCCGCCGCATTGATCCGTTCCGTGTCGGCGCCGTAGCCCGCGCGCGACAGCTTCTCGCGCGTCCCGAAAAACGTCAGCGCCTGCAACACCTGCGACCCCGCATTCAGGAACTCCTGGTGCAGCTGCCGCAAGGCATCAGGATTCTCAATCGCCACCTCCGGAGTGAACTGACCACTACCCCGGCCAGTACCCACCTTCTCCCGCCCCGATCCGCTGTCAACATACCCGCGTCGCTCCAACTCCAGCAGATACCCGCCGTCGCCCAAGACCACGCCCTTTTGCATTCGCTCACTGAACGACGTCATATCAAGCCTCTATTCTTTCCCCCACGATTGATCCCGTTTCCAATCCGTGTCCACGTACCTGGTCCCGGTAACAGCCCCCCACGCAGTCAGCTTCCTCGACACACGATCAGCCGTCGGCCGCCGTCCCGGACGGGACCGACGAGCCGTTCGTCTCCCAAGCCAGCAGCACTACCGAAAGCAGCGCGCAAACAATCCCCGCGGCTTCGCGGCCCGTCACCCTCTCGTGCCAGTAGTAAATCGCCAGCGGAATGCTCACCAAAGGATATAGACTGCCCAGCGGCGCGATCACCGATGCTTTGCCACCCATCGCGAATGCCCGCAGGATTGTGTAGTTGCCCAAGGCCATGGTGAACCCGATGCACATAGCGATCAGGAAGATGTCCACCTGCACCGAGGGCGGCGGATCGGCGGTCTTCATGACCAATCCCACGGGAACAAAAGCGAGCAGGAACCAGTAGGCACAACCCACCGGGGGTGCGTGGTTCGTGGCGACCTTCTGCAGGAGTCCCGCCACGCCCCACGAGACGACGGGAGCCAGCGCCAGCAGCAACGAGTCCCACGCCAACGGACCTTCTTCGCGCACATTCAGGAGGTAGATCGCCAACAGCGACACGGGAATGCCGATCCGCTGCAGCCCGTTGAGCCGCTCGCGCAGGAACCCAACCGCCAGCAGGACCGTCACGAGTGGATAGAGTGAGGTGAGCGGCACGACCGAGGAGGCCTTGCTGTGATTCAGCAGGTCGTAGTAGGGAAGGTTGCCCAGGGCGGAGATCAGCCCGCCACAGAAGGCAAGATAGAAGCCGTAGGCGGGAGAGCGACGAGGATCACGCGGCTCGCGTGTCAGGAAGAGCAGTACCAACACCGGCAGAATGCCAAGCGTGGAAACTGTCTGGATCTGGGCGGGCGATAAAGCGTCGGGCCCGTCGGGCGGGATACCCTTCGAGAGCACGGCCCAGATCCCCCACAGGACCAGCGTCAGCAGCGTCCAGCGGAGCCAGATCGGAAAGCCATCCTGTTCGTCAGCGTACTTACCCACTCGTGGATCTCCCGCGGCACCCTTGAGCCGTTCCCGTCGCCAACACCGTCACTAGTGACCAGCCAGCCCAACCTGCTTCAGAAGGCCCCCGACGCGGGACCATGCCCTCCGGCCGAGACCCGACATTCTAAACGCCGCCTGCCTTCGAACAAACCAGCTTTCCCACGAAATATGCCCGCCGCGTCCACCGTTTACTTGGGCGCGGCCAGTCTATACCATGACGCCTCGGTCCGGGCGCCCGAACCGGATGCGTGCCAGACCTTCCCGCGAACTCGATGCCGTGGCCCACGGCGTTTTCCCTCCCCGCTTTTTCTCCCACCCCAAGGATTCAATCCCATGCTTGCGACGCTCCGAAACCTGCTGCTGGCAATCTTGCTCGGCTTGGCAGTCCCCGCTGCCTTCCTGCAGGCCGCCCCGCTCGAGTACAAGTACGACCTCGTTCATTCTTCGGTCAGCTTCAAGGCCCGTCACCTCGACATCAGCTGGATCCACGGACGCTTCAATGAGGTGGACGGCACCTTCCTGATCGACAAGGACGACCCGACGAAGTGCTCGTTCCAGCTGACGATCAAGGCCGACAGCGTGGACACGGCCAATGCGGCTCGCGACGAGCATCTTCGCCAGCCCGACTACTTCGACACCAAGCAGTTCCCGACGATCGAGTTCAAGAGCACGAGCGTCAAGGGCATCCCGGGCGGCTACGAAGTCGCTGGCGACTTCACCCTGCACGGCGTCACCAAGCCGATCACGCTGAAGATCATGGGCGGCGACAAGGAATCCGAAATGCGCGGCGTCTATCGCCTCGGTTTTTCCACGGAACTGCGCGTCAAACGCAGCGACTACAGCTTCGATCCGGCCGCCATTGGTCCGATCGGCGACGAAGCCATCATCCTGATCGATTTTGAAGGCATGCGTCAGTAGGCGTTCGCTCGCCAACGAGGACCGTTGACGGTTTTCCGGGGGAAGCGTGTTCCGTTCGAACGCTCCTCCCGAAGCGGCGCGGGCTCGCCCCGATGCGTTGCCCATTGAGGGTACGCGTTTCCTGATCCAGGGGATTCACCTGCGCATGCCCGACCCGTGGCGATATCTGTCGGCATTGGCGCTGACCGGCCTGGTGGCCGCATCGGTCGTGTTCGCCAGCCGTCGTCTCCTGCCGAGTCTTCATCGACAGCGAGCAGCGCTGCTCGCCATCGCCATGGGCATCGACGCGGGCCTCAGCATGCTCCGGCTGCCCCCGCACTGGCCCCCCATCACCGGCTTGGATCGCCTGCTGCTCGGGGTCCTGCCAGCGATTTTCCGGGTGGAATGGTGGGCCGCCGGCTGCGTCCGTCACGCCCCAAAGCTCCTCCTTGCAAGGCTGGCCGTGTTGGCCTGCGCGGGTCCCCTGCTGCTCTGGAATTCCGTGCACCTTGCCGCCGAGCTCGCTTCGATCGCAGGAACGCGGAGCTTCGCCACGATCGCCACAAGTATCCTGTTGGTGGTCAGCGTCGGGCTTCTCTTCCGCGCGGCGGAGCATCGCGCGCCGGAACTTGCGTCGCGTGTCGGACCGGCGCTCGGCCTGAGTATCTTGGCAGCCGGCGTGCTGACCCTGCTGGGCGGGTATGTGCGCGGCGGCGTCACCTTCCTGGTGCTCGGCACAGCCTACCTGTCCACGGCCTTCATCGAGACCGCTGCGGAGCGGACGTCAGCTCCGATGGAACATGACTCGAACGCGGGTTTTCAACGCGGTCCCTGGCTGGGCCTGGGCCTGATCCTGTTGCATGGCGTCCTCTTCGTGGGCATCCACTTCGGGCGTCTGCCGCACGTCCATGCACTCGTGCTTCTGCTGGCTCCCTGCCTGGCCGTGGCAATCGACACGATTCCCCCCCTCCGTCGCCTGCCCGCATCCGCTCGCTACACCCTGGGACTGCTGGCCGTGGCAGTTCCTCTTGCCTTGCTGGCGGTCGCCGCCAAGGACGACTTTGATCGCCGCATGGGGCCGATGCTGGGCATGCCTGCCGCGGAGCCGCGCCCGCCGCAGACGACGACTCCTTGAGGCGAGGCACCATTGCCCACGCGGCCGCTGGCGACATGGGCACCGGGCGGTCTTCTCCACGCCGAAGTCGCAGTTAAATTCTCCCCAATCGGCCGCAGGAGGATCCCTGATCGGGATACTTGCGTCGCGCACCGGGAAACTTCACAATCGGAGTCTTCGCGGTGAAGAGCGAGGAGGGTGCCTGACGGGCTGCCCGCAAGCCTCTGCCGGCCGATCCTGCCCACGCTTCACGTCGCGATCCCAACGCTCCGCCTGCCCCGTGTTCCGTCCATCCCCTTAGGTGAATCCCCATGCCTTCGAAGTTCCCAGGTCGCACACTGCTGTCTTCCCTGATCGCCATGGTCCTGCTGGCGAGCTCCCGTCCCGCATTCCTTGCCGCCCAAGAAAACAACCAGCCGCCGCAAGGCTACCGCGCCCTGTTCAACGGACGCGACCTGGAGGGCTGGCATGGCATGGACCACTTCGATCCCCGCACCCTTGCCTCCATGACCGACGAGGAACGTGCGAAGAAGCGCGCGGCCGACACGGAGGACGCCATGAAGCACTGGTCGGTGCAGAATGGAGAACTGGTCAACGATGGGCATGGAGCTTACCTGACCACCGACGAGAAGTTCGAGAACATCGACTTCTGGATCGACTACAAGACCGTGGCCCAGGCGGACAGCGGCATCTACCTGCGAGCCACGCCGCAGGTGCAGATCTGGGACTACACCAAGGAAGGTGGCAAGTGGGAGATCGGGGCAGACAAGGGCTCGGGCGGCCTGTGGAACA
>CAZUJM010000180.1:0-12243 GCA_964620405.1 uncultured Pirellulaceae bacterium
GACCGCGAGCGTCCCGGCGCGCGGCAGTCGCCAGCCCGACTCCGGCCCGGCTGCGTCGATTTCTGGACGGCTGCTCCGGCCGCGATTTGATCGTCGCAGCCTATGGCGGTACGTCCCCGGATGTGCAAAATGTCGTATGATGAGTGCCGCGAAGCGGCAGCGTTCTCGGCTTCAGGCAGTTTCAGCGGGCCTGGAGGCGGTCGAGACACGAGTTACGAGCGAGGAGTTGAGCGGATGCATCGGCGTTGGATCTTCTGGTTGGTCTTGTGCAGCTTGGGCTGGATCACAAGCGGCGTTTCGGCGGCGACGGATCCGCTGGACTGGCCTCATTGGCGCGGTCCCGAGCAGAATGGCGTGTCGCGGGAGAAGAACCTGCCCGACCGCTGGACGCTGCAAGGCGAGAACCTGATCTGGCGGAAGCCCGAGTACGCGACGCGGTCGACTCCGATCGTGATGCGGGGCCGCATGTATGTGATGTGCCGCGCATTCCCTGAGACGACGGAGGAGGGCGAGAAGGTCGTCTGCGCTGACGCGAAGACGGGCGACCTGATCTGGGAAGCAACGAACAACGTCTACCTGTCCGACTCGCCGGCCGAACGCGTTGGCTGGTCGGCCGTCGTGGGTGATCCGGAAACGGGTCACATCTATTCGCTGGGACTGGGCTGCTTCTTCCAGTGCCTGGATGGCGACACCGGCAAGGTGCTGTGGTCCAAGTCGATGAGCGAAGAGTATGGAATGCTCTCGACCTACGGTGGGCGCACGAACTTCCCCATCGTCTTCGAGGACCTGGTGATCATCAGCGGCGTCGTGACGATGTGGGGCGAGACGGCGGTGCCCGCCCATCGGCTGTTTGCCTTCGACAAGAAGACAGGGCAGCAGGTATGGATGGTCAGCACGCGCCTGCGTCCGGAGGACACGACCTACAGCACGCCGGTGATCACCAACTTCCAGGGCCAAGCGGCCATGGTGGTGGCGGCCGGTGACGGCACCGTCTACGCGCTCCAGCCGCGGACGGGCCAGGTCATCTGGAAGTACGACGCCTCGCCGCGTGGCATCAATACCACGCCGCTGGTCGTCGATGGCAAGGTCTACCTGGGACACAGCGAACAAAACAGTTCCGATACCACCATCCTCGGCGCGCTGTTCGCCTTCGACGGGCAGCGAAAGGGTGTGATCGCCGAGAAGGACCTGATGTGGAAGATTCCCGCGCGGACCGTTGGTCGTTCGCAGCCGATGCTGGTCGGCGACCGGCTCTATGCGGTCGAGGACGGCGGCACGCTGTGGATCGGCGACGCGAAGACGGGCGAGGAGATCGGCAAGCAGAAGCTGGGCCGCATCATGTTCGGCAGCATGGTCCATGCCGACGGAAAGCTCTATGTCGGCGAGGCCACCGGCCGCTGGTATGTGCTCGCCCCGACCGAGAAGGGCGTGAAGATCGTCCACCAGCTGCGGCTCAACGGCGAGGAGATCCTGGGATCACCGATCGTCTCGCACGGCCGCATCTACCTGCCCACGACGTCCGCGATGTACTGCATCGGTCTGCCCGACCAGACGCCGTCCGCCGACCCGCTGCCCGCGGCTCCCCAGGAGACGCCGGTGGGCAAGGACGACAAGGTGGCTCATGTCCAGATCGTTCCTTCCGAGAGCCTGGTGAAAACGGGCGACCGCATCTCGTACCAGGTGCGGGCGTACAACGATCGCGGCCAGCTGCTGGGCGTGCGTCCGGACGAGTACTCGCTGGAGGGCCCAGGCAAGGTGGACACCAGCGGACAGTTCGTGGCCCCGACCGGCCCGCAGCATGTGGCGACCCTGGTCAAGGCCAAGGTCGGTGAGCTGGAAAGCGTTGCCCGTGTCCGCGTCGTGCCCTCGCTGCCCTGGAAGTTCGACTTCGCGGATGGCAAGGTTCCCATGACGTGGATCGGCGCCGCCTATCGTCACCAGCCCAAGGAGCTGGAGGGCGAGAAGATGCTCGTCAAGATCAGCACGATTCCCAAGGGAACGCGCAGCCAGTCGTGGATGGGGCATCCCAGCCTGCACGACTATGTGGTGCAGGCCGACTTCCAAGCCACCGAAAAGAACGGCAAGATCCCCGACATGGGGTTGATCAATCAAAGGTACACCCTGGCCATGATGGCCGCGCAGCAGCTGCAGATCCGTTCGTGGACTTCGCGCCTGGAGCTGCGGTTCGCCAAGACGATTCCGTTCTCGTGGAAGGCCGGACAGTGGTATACGATGAAGTTCGAGAGTGAGAACCGCGATGGCAAGGCGGTGCTGCGAGGCAAGGTGTGGCCGCGCGGGACGGCGGAGCCGTCGGAGTGGACGATCGAGGCCGAGGACGGCACGCCGAACGTCATGGGTAGTCCCGGCATGTTCGGCAACGCGAGCGACGCCGAGTTCTACATCGATAATGTGCAGGTCACGCCGCGAGCTGCGAAGTAGACCTGCTTCGTAGCGAAGCCGTGGGCGACCGACGGCGACCCGAAGAAAAGACCAAGCGAGCGGATGTCGGGAAGCCGGCGTCCTCCGCCGCTGACCGATTGGCAGAGAGGAAACCTGGAATGGACCGATTCATGCGGATTACGAAGACGTTGGTGGGGGGAGTGCTGGTGGCGGCCGTGTCGCTGCCTTCGTCGGCAGGCGCCCAGGAGGCGGCAGGCAAGTTTGATCCCATTCGCGAGGTCCGCGAACTCATCGGCGAGATGAAGGTGGGAGCGGGCGACTGGCCGCAGTGGGGTGGCTCCGCTCGTCGCAACAACACGCCGCAGGGCAAGAACATTCCCACGGAATGGGACACGAAGTCGGGCGAAAACATCAAGTGGTCGATGCCGCTGGGCTCTGAAACCTACGGCAATCCGGTCGTGGCCAACGGCAAGCTGTTCGTCGGCACGAACAACGGCAATGGCTACCTGAAGCGTTATCCGAGCAAGGTGGATCTTGGCGCGTTGTTGTGCTTCGACGCCGAGACCGGCAAGTTCCTCTGGCAGCACTCCAGCGAGAAGCTGCCGACGGGCCGCGTCCACGACTGGCCGAACCAGGGCATCTGCTCGGCCCCGCTCGTCGACGGCGAACGGCTCTGGTACGTCACGAGCCGTGGGGAGGTGGTCTGCCTGGACACGGCCGGCTTCACCGACAGCGAGAACGACGGGCCGTTCAAGGACGAGCCGAACCAGAACGCCGACGAAGGCGACGTGATCTGGAAGCTCGACATGATGAGCAAGCTCAAGGTGTCGCAGCACAACATGTGCAGCTGCTCGGTGACGGCCGTCGGCAACCTGCTGTTCGTCAACACGTCCAACGGCGTGGACGAGAGCCACATCACGATTCCCCAGTCGGGCGCCCCCAGCTTCATCTGCCTCAACAAGGATACCGGTGAATTGCTCTGGGCGGATGACTCGCCTGGCGCGAACGTCCTGCACGGCCAGTGGTCGTCGCCGGCCTTTGCCGAACTGGGCGGCGTGCCGCAGGTGCTGTTCGGAGGCGGTGACGGCTGGCTGTACAGCTTCGATGCCCGCGGTGAGAACGGCAAGGCCAAGCTGCTCTGGAAGTTCGACTGCAATCCGAAGGATTCGCTGTATGTGCTGGGCGGTCGCGCGACTCGCAACCACCTCATCGGCACGCCGGTCGTCTACGACGGCCTGGTTTACATCGCCGTCGGCGAGGATCCGGAGCACGGGGAGGGCAACGGGCACCTGTGGTGCATCGATCCCACGAAGCGAGGCGATGTGAGCCCGACGATCGTCTACAACTCGAGCGACCCGGCGAAGCCGGTCGCGCCCAAGCGGCTGCAGTCGCTGGTGGCCAAGGAAGGCGATTTCGAGCGGGACAATCCCAACTCGGCGGCCGTCTGGCACTACGTCGGGGCCAACCCCGAAGACTTCGCGCAGTCGATGCACCGCACCTGCGGCACCGTGGCCATCCTGGACGACGTGCTGTACATCGCCGACTTCAGCGGACTTGTCCACTGCCTCGATGCCAAGACCGGCCAGCCTTACTGGACCCACGACATGCTGGCCGCCTCGTGGGCCTCGCCGCTGATCGTCGAGGGCAAGGTCTACATCGGCGACGAGGATGGGGACATCACCGTGTTCAAGCTCGGCAAGGAATTGGAGATCCTATCCGAGTTCAATATGGACAGCGCCGTGTACACGACGCCGATCGTGGCCAACGATATCCTTTACATCGCCAACCGGAACCGCGTCTTCGCGATTCAGGAAGGCGCATCCAGCAAGCCTGCGGATGAACGCAAAGCGGCCGAAAGCCGGGTGGACTGAACCATGCCGTTCGTGTTGGTTGTCGATGATTCGCCGATCGAGCGTCGCCTCGTCGGCGGCCTGTTCGAACGAGAACTGGATTGGCTCGTCGAATACGCGTCCAATGGGTCCGAAGCGTTGAGCTGCATGCATCTTTCGGTGCCCGACCTGTTGATCACCGACCTGATGATGCCGGAGATGGACGGCCTGGAACTGGTGACGGAGGTGCGTGACCGGTTCCCGCAGGTGCCCGTGATCCTGATCACGGCGCACGGCAGCGAGGCGCTGGCCGTGGAAGCGCTCGAAAAGGGCGCGGCCAGCTATGTGCCCAAGGGGCAGATGGGCTCCAAGCTGATGGACACCGCGCGGCAGGTCATCGCCATTTCGGGCGACGACCGCGTCTACGCGCGGCTGCTGGAACGAATGGAGCGAGGGCAGGCGGAGTTCGAGTTGCCGAACGATCCGGCCCTGGTGGCCCGATTCGCCGAGCATGTCGTGTGGCAGGTCGGGGCCATGCGGAGCTGCGATGCCACCGACCGTCGTCGCGTGGCCGTGGCGCTGGAGGAAGCGCTGCTGAACGCGCTGCTGCACGGCAACCTGGAGCTGACACCGGACGAGGCGCAGTCGGTGCGGGCGACCACATTGCGCGGCGAAGTGGCCGACCTGATCGCCCAGCGATGCGAGCTGGACATGGGACGCAACCGCCGGATCTTCGCCAGCTACGAACTCTCACGCGACCATGTGACCTTCGTGATCCGGGACCAGGGACCGGGCTTCGATCCTCGCTCCGTGCCCGTTCCCGGTGATCCGGGGTCCCTGGAACGCACCGAGGGACGCGGGCTGGTGCTGATCCGCAACTTCATGGACGAAGTCACCTTCGCCGATTCCGGCCGGCAGATCACGATGACCAAGCGGTTCCGGCAACGCTAACTCGATTCCGGCCCGGAACCCGCTACTGGCGGAAGGATGCCGACGGCGAAATCAGGCCGCCGGCTGTAGGCGGGAAGCTCGATTAGAGTTCCTGGAGGCGGATGTTCCGCCAGCGAACCTGTTTGCCGGCCGCCTCTTGCTCGCCAATGCTGTGCACCTGCAGGGCGATGAACCCGCGCGGCGTGACGTCATCCGTGAGGTCGGCCGCGGGCACGTCGTTGAGCCAGGTCTTGATGGAGGCGCCGCGGCATTCCACGCGGAACTTGTTCCACTCGTTTTGGCGGAAGGCCTTCCGAGCCGCTTCATTCTTCTCGAGGTTGAACAGCCAGCCACGCCGGCCTTCATCGTAGATCCCCGCCGTCCAGGCGCGATCCGAGGGATCGATCTCCACCTGGTAGCCATGCACGCGCCCCGGCTCAATCGTCTGCTGCCGGTTGCCACCAGCCCCCGACTTGTACTCGTAGGTGTGCGGTTCGTCGAACACGCGACTGCGGATCTGCACGCCCGAATTCAGCAGCGGGTCGACCTTGAATTCCAGTTCCAGGATGAAGTCCCCGTAGTCGCGGTCGGTGCACAGGAAGCTGTTGGGCGTATTGGGGACGGCAGTGCCGACGATGGTGTCGCCGTCGATCGAGTACTGGGCCTTGCCGCCATGCTGGACCCAGCCGGTGAGATCCTTGCCGTTGAACAGGGATCGGGAGGTGCCCGGGTTGGATTCGTCGGCGCGGGCCAACGGAAGGGCAGCGAGCAGCGCGAGCAGGGCGGAGGCGAAGACGGGGCGACGCATGGGCGGGGAACTCCGGGTGGGGTCAACTGGAGACGGTGGGGCCGGCGGCCCGCACGGCGGGTCGCACGAGGTCCGAGTATTGCTGGAAGTTACCAGCGAAGCTAGAGGCCAGTTTCCGGGCCGTCGCCAGATACGCTTCTTCGCTGCTCCAGACCGCCTGCGGCCAGAGGATCTGGGGCTCGACGCCGGGGCACTCCATCACCGCGTTGACCTGGAAGATCGGATCGACCCGCGAAGGGGCATGGCTGAGTTCGCCGGAATGGATGGCGTCCAGGATGGCCCGCGTCTGGGCCAGGGGAATCCGGTGTCCCACGCCATACGATCCGCCTGTCCATCCCGTGTTGATCAGCCACACATCGGTCCGGTGCTTGCGGATCTTCTCGGACAGCAGTTCGGCATACCGCGCGGGATGCCAGACGAGGAACGGGCCCCCGAAGCACGGCGAGAAGGTTGTCTGCGGTTCGGTCACGCCCATTTCCGTGCCGGCCACCTTCGCGGTGTAACCGCTGATGAAATGATACTCCGCCTGTTCAGGAGTCAGCCGGCTGACGGGCGGGAGCACTCCAAATGCGTCGCAGGTGAGGAAGATCACGTGATGCGGGTGTCCTGCCACGCAGGGGATCAGCGCGTTGTCGATATACTCGATCGGATACGCGCCGCGCGTGTTCTCGGTGATGCTGGTATTGTTGAAGTCGACGTGCCGGTCGCCTTCGTCGTAGACCACGTTCTCCAGCACGGCTCCGAATCGCAGGGCATCGAAGATCTGCGGCTCCGCCTGGCGCGTCAGGTAGATCGCCTTCGCGTAGCAGCCGCCTTCGATGTTGAAGATGCCATCGTCGGTCCAGCAGTGTTCGTCATCGCCGATAAGCCGCCGTTTCGGATCGGCCGACAGCGTGGTCTTGCCCGTGCCGGAGAGGCCGAAGAGCACGGAGCTGGCGTTGGTGTGCGGGTCGGCGGTCGCGGAGCAGTGCATCGAGAGGATGCCGCGCTTCGGCATGCTGTAGTTGAGGTAGGTGAAGACGGCCTTCTTCATCTCGCCCGCGTACTCGGTACCCAGGATCACCACTTCGCCCGTTTCCAGGTTCAGTTCCACGCTGGTCTTGGAGGTCATGCCCGTCGTATGGCGATTGGCGGGAAAGCCGCCGGCGTTGTAGATCACCAGGTCTGGTTCGCCGTACGTCTCCAGTTCCGACTCGGTGGGACGGATCAGCATGTTGTGCATGAACAGCGCATGGTAGGGCCGCGCGCAGATCACGCGGACCTTGATGCGGTAACGCGGATCCCAGCCCGCGAACGCGTCGACGCAGTACAGGTAGGGACGCGTGTTGAGGTAGTCGATGGCCCGCTCGCGGTTGATCGAGAAAGTGAGCTCATCGAGCGGAAAGTTCACCTTGCCCCACCAGACGTCCCCATGGGTCGAAGGCTGCGAGACCACACGTTTGTCCTTCGGCGAACGGCCGGTCTTGGACCCCGAATAGGCAATCAACGCTCCACGGTCCGAGATGGTCGTTCCCGACTCCTTGCGGATGGCTTCCTCATAGAGCGCCGAGGGAGCCATGTTCCGGTAGACCGTATCCACGTGAATCCCCTGATGGGACAGGTCAAACGCTGCCATGGATGAATCCTTTCCTGGGGTGATGCGATTTGCGGGGCGTGGCGCGTGATGGGGCCGGCGGTGCCTTCCATTCTAGCGGCCGATCGGCGCGCGTCGCGGAGCTGCGACAACGCAGAGGCCCTGGCCAGCCTGGTAGGCCTTGGCGGCGGACCGTCGCGGGCGGTTCCCACTGCGTGCGCCCTGCGCACGCCAGGTGACACCGCGTGCGCCCTGCGCCCGCCCGCTTACGGACCGATCCAGGATTCGCTCAACTCGGCGTGCTTCATCGATTTGCCGTCCTCCGCGAAGTAGCTGTACACCACATGGATGCGGCCGTCCGCTCCCTGGATCACGGCCGGGTAGTGGTACGAACCGGTCGGCTGGTCTTCCAGGTGGCGCGTGGCAGTCCAGGTCCGGCCCTCGTCTCGCGAGAGGGAGATGGCCAGTCGGTTACGCTCCTCCTGCGTGTCGTTGTAGACCAGCACCCAGTGTCCATTGGCCAGTCGCACGCCATCGATGCCCGCGCCGGGGTTGGGCAGTTCGATCGTGCCCACGTCGCTCCAGGTCTCCCCCCGGTCCCGCGACTCGGACGCGCGGATCTTCTTGCGGGGCCCGTTCTCGCGCATGTAGGCGACGACCGATCCGTCGTTGCGTTCGAGCAGCGTCGGCTGGATGTTGCCGAAGCCGATCAGCGGTTCGCTCGCGCGCCAGGTGACTCCCCGATCGTCGCTGATGGCCATGAGCGAGATCGAGAAGGTATCGGTGTACAGCGGCAGCAGCCAGCGACCGTCGCGGAGCACGATGGGCTTGCAGCGCGGCTGCCAGCCAAGTCGCTGGTACATCTTGTTGCCGACCTGTTCGCGGAACGACGCCAGTTCGGCCTGTTCCTCGGGTGTGCGCGGCAGGTTCTGGCGTTGGAGTTCTTCGTCCAGCAGCTGCAGGCCCTTCTGGCTGAAGTCGGCCGGTTTGAGCCACAGGGTGCCGCGATCCGACCAGCGGGGTGGTCCGGGCTGCGTGTAGTCGGTGGAGACCAGGTACTGCGTGAGGCAGGTCTCCCAGGTGTTCGCGAGGACGATGGGCCAGAAGAGCCACAGTCGCTGCTGCGGATCCACCATCAGGCACGTGTTGCAGTCGGGGAACCCCGGAGTGTCCACCAGCAGGAAGGCGTCGCTCCACGCGCCCCCTTCCTTTGCTCGTCGAGCTCCATACACGGCCACGTCGTCAGCTTTGCGTTCACCCGATCCGCGATACCACGAGACGAACAGGGAGCCGTCGGGGCATTCGACGATGCCGGGCGCATGGTTGTGTTCGGCGTGCAGCGGAAAGACCAGTTCCGCGCGGTAGAACGGCTCCTCCGCATGGCCTTGCGGCGATGAGGAAGCGTTCCAGGCGAAGGTCCACAGGCATAGCAGCAGCGCGGCGCGTTTCATTGGTTTTTCTCCTGCGGCGATTGTAACTCCGGGGCGCCACGGGGAGAAAGGCGGGCATGGCACCGCGAAGACGATCGGAAGACACAAGCTACAGCTGGTAGCCGCCTTCTTGGAAGGCGAAGACCAGGTCGCCCGTCGTGAAGTCGCCGTCGCCGTCCCAGTCGCCATCGGCCCAGGTCGAGTTGTCGTCGGCGGTGTCCTCGAACTGGCCTTGCTGGAAGATCTGCACGAGGTCTCCGGAGTCGAAGACGCCATCGAGGTTCGCATCCCCGATGCTCGTGCCCATCAGGGTGGTCACCAAGTAGCGGATGTCTCGGTCGTCGCTGACGCGATCGTTGTCGAGGTCGAAGCGGCGCTGCTGGAGCGGCAGGCCGGCGAAGAGGGCCTGGATATCGTCCTGCTTCAGCAATCGGTCTCCCGTCAGGTCGCCGGGGACAACGACGAACTGCCAGACAAAGTCGCCGCCGGGCTGGCCGTCGCCGGACGGCGCGGCGGTCCCCAGGACTTCCCCGTCCAAGCGGTTGTTGAACGAGTCGGCGATGGTATCGAACAGTCGCAGGGTCCAGTTGCCGGCAGGCAGCGGCGCAGCGAGTGTCCAGGTGGCGATTCGCCGGGTCGCGTCGTAGGCCACGGTCTCCCAGGCGGCCACGTTGCCCTGGTCATCAACGATCCGCGCCGACTCGGCGGGAAGCACGACCTCCTGCGAGAAGGCTGCCTCCACGCTCCTCACATCGGTCCAGGGCAGGACCACTCCGGCATCGCCAGGCCAGGCCGATACCAACTCCTCGCCCTCATCGCTGCCGCGCCGCGCCACTAGCGACGTGACGCGCGGCGCATCCGTGGCGTTCACGCGCAGTTCATACGCAGGACTCGTCGCGCCGTTGCGGCCGCGGACCTCGATCAGGAACTCCTGCTGCGGCCGCGTCGAGAACTCGAACTGCTCATGGTCGTCCTGCGAGCGCGAGAAGAGCACCTCCTCGCCGTCGTACCAGAGGACGAGGTCGAGGTCTCCGGACGCGTGCTGGAACAGCAGGTCGACGACCGCCGTGCCCTGGGTGCGTGCACGCCAGCGATAGACATCGCGGTCGAACGGCCGGTGCACGTTCAGGTCGCGGAACTCCCCGTCGCCGCTGCCGATGTCGGCCGGCGCGTGCTCGCTGTTGTTCGGTTCCAGCGCGTCCGGACCCATGGCCATCTCATCGACCCGCAGTTCATACCCGAGGCTCCTGGCACCCGGCTTGGGCTGCACCAGCAGCAGGTAGGCCTGGCCTTCCAGCGCGCGGAACTCGGCATACTCACGGTTGATCGTGCTGGTGGACTGGGCGAGCGTTTGGCCTTGCGCGTCCAGGATGAGCAGGTCGAGGTCGCCTTGCTCACTGGCGAACCGCACATCGACCAGCACGTCGCCCGATCGCGCCGCGGTCCAGGTGTAGTAGTCGGGATCGCCCGGCGCGTGGACGTTCAAGCCAGCGCGGGACAGCACGCCCGTGCCCAGGTTCGCGGCGGTGTCGATCGAGTTGTTCGGTTCCAGCGCATCGGGAGCGATGTCGGGACCGTCGAGCTGCAGGGTGTAGTCGGGCAGGGTGTAGCCGGCGAGGTGCTTGACGACCACGAAGTAGGTCTGGCCCGCGCGCACGGGAAACATCACCTGCTCGCCGCTGCCGTCCGTCGCGGACGACACCATCTGGATGCGCGATGTCGTGCCATTGCCCCAGACGTACAGGTCGGCATCGCCCAGCGCGCGGTCGAACTGCAGTTGTACGTTCAGTTCTCCATCCGCGGGAGCGATCCAGCGAAATCGGTCGACGTCGCCCGGCGCATGCAGCGACAGTTGCGTGACGAATTGGTCGCCGGTGCCGAGGTGCGGATCGGCCACCTGCTGGGCGTCGTAGGCGTCCGGCGAGTAGGTTGGCTGGCCGATCATGACGAGCGTGCGGATGACGTTGTTGTCCTCGTTCGACTCCCGCAGGTAGTTCAGTGGGTCGAGGACCGTTTCCAGCCAGTACGCGCCGGCCGGTACGCCTTCGATGTCGATCCACTGGTCATCGAGTTCCGAGCCGTAGATGTCGGCCCAGCCGACCGAGATGCCCTGGGTGGTCCGTTCGCATTCGGAATAGATCCACGTCGAAGGCGCGCCGGGCAGCGCGAGGTCGTAGGGCGCGAAGTCGACGAGGCAGAAGCTGACCTTTTCGCCGTGCGCGACGAGCGGCCCGACGCCGTTGTCGGCCGTCACGGCGCGGAGGTTGTATTCGGCGTAGTTCGCGAAATGCACATGGTGGTGCGTGGGATGGAAGACGAACTCGCCCGCCGGATACTCGATCTTCGTGCCGTCGTCCTGGTGGACGACCTGCACCACCCGCTGCTCCTCGCCGACGACCTCTCGACCCTCGATGATCAGCGGTCCGGCACCCACGTTGGCCGCGGCGGTGGCGAAGCGCAGGAGCGCGTGGCCGGTGGTCTTGTGGGTGTCGAACAGTTCGAGGTGGTTGAAGCCGATGAGCGGATCGTCCCAGTAGGTGAGGTCCGGCAGCAGCGGCCGCGTCTCGGGCTTGAAGTCGATCGTGCCGGGCGTGGGTGGGCCGGCTTCCCAGCTGAGCGGATCGGGGCCGACGCGGTTGCTGGCGATGCGGTGCAGGGTCTGGCCCGTTTCCACCTCGGTCGCCGGCCACGGAGTGAAGGCGCTGAAGTGGGCTTCGTCGCGCGTGTGGTAGACGACGGTCGGGTCGCCCTCGGGTCCCGCGTCGGGACCCGGGGCCGGCGAACTCAGACGCATCCATCCGAAGGCGTCGGACAGCTGTCCCGCGTAGGGCCCCACCAGACGCGTCGTCTCGGGGAGCTGGAAGTGCGCGCGGAATCCGGTGGTGAGCGTCGAGTCGACGACGGGATCGAAGGAGACCAGCACCAACGCTTCGCGCGGCGCCAGCAGCGTGCCTTCAACGAACTGGAATTGAATGTCGCCCGTGAATCGCCAGCCGCTGGCGTCTCGCGGCTGGTCCGATTCGTTGGCGATCTCCACGAAGGCCAGGTTGCCGGGCGACAGTTCGGGCGCCAGGTCGCGAGCCGCCGCCGTAGGCGCCTCTGAGTAGTGGATCTCCGGGATGGGCAGGCTGTTCGTCACAGGCTCGGTGTCGGCCGCGCCGGGCGAGGGAACGAGCGGTACGGGCGGGCTGCTGGCCGAAGGATAACGGCCCCACGCGTACTGGTCCTGGCGATCATAACGCAACTCATCGGCGAACTCAGCCGGCCGCCCCT
>CAZUJM010000181.1:0-12235 GCA_964620405.1 uncultured Pirellulaceae bacterium
GAACGAAGGGCAGTTGGTGCTGCGCAAGGTGGACCAGCTGCTGGCTGCCGGCATGGAGGCGAGCGAGATCGCGGTGATCGCCCCGTACGCCGCCCAGGTCCGCTGGCTCCGCCAACGCGCTCCCCACCCGGAACTGGAAGTCGATACGGTCGACGGTTTCCAGGGACGCGAAAAAGAGGCCGTGGTCATCTCGCTCGTCCGCTCCAATCGGGAAGGCGAGATCGGCTTCCTGGGCGACCGCCGCCGCATGAACGTGGCCATCACCCGCGCCCGCCGAAAACTTATCCTGATCGGCGACAGCAGTACCCTGGGAGGCCATCCGTTCTTCAGCGATCTGCTGGAGTATATTGAGTCGATTGGAGCCTACCGCTCGGCATGGAACGAACTGGAATGACGGAGGTTCGCCCATTCCGAGGAGTAAGTGTTATTCACCACGGAGGATACAGAGGGCACGGAAGACGCTGGAAAACTCTGTGCTCTCTGTGCTCTCCGAGGTTATAAAAACGCCCAGCCGCCAACGCCCCCGTTCACCCTCAACAACTTCCCGGACACTGACGCATGATTCCCCTTCGTGACAACATCCCGTCTCGTTCGACGCCGATCATGAACTACCTGATGATCGCGCTCTGCACGGGCGCGTTCCTCTTGCAGGTCATGCAGGAGAAGGCGGGCGTCAGCCTGGTGGACCGTTACGGCATGATTCCAGCGCGAGTCACGCATCCGGATGAAGTGATCGTGGTGCCGGAGAAGGTGCTGGTGCAGACGCCATTTGGCGTGCAGGTGCAGGTCGCGCAGCGCCAGTTGCCTCCCGCGGGCGTCGCTCCCTGGTTGACGGTGCTCACCTGCATCTTCCTCCATGGAAGTCTGATGCACTACCTCGGGAACATGTGGTTCCTGTACATCTTTGGAGACAACGTCGAGGATCGACTCGGGCACTTCGGCTATGTGCTCTTCTATTTGGTGTCGGGTGTGGCGGCGAGCCTGGTGCATCTGGCCACGAACGTGGATTCGCCCGTACCGACGATTGGCGCGAGCGGCGCGATCGCGGGCGTGATGGGCGCGTACTTCTGCATGTACCCGAAGGCGACGGTGCTGAGCATCATCCCGATCTTCATCATCATGGAGATGGTGGTGCTGCCCGCGCCGGTGTTCCTGGGCATCTGGTTCGCGATGCAGATCTGGAACGGCGTGTCGACGCAGTCGGGCGCCGCGGGCGTGGCCTGGTGGGCCCACATCGGCGGCTTCGTCGCCGGCATGGTCGTGGCCAAGGTGCTGGACCTGACCCACCACCTGCGTCCACCCGTGCTCGTACGCCGACCCGGGACCGAACACATCGGCATGCATCGACTCGGGCCGGGCGAACACCTGTTCCGCGACTGAGCGTGGGAAGGGTGTGTCGCGCGGCCTGCGAGGTCGCCTTACGAGGCGATTCCGCCGTCGTCCAGCGAGGGCGACTTCTTGCGCGGTTCCAGCTGGTCGGATTCGAGTCCCGCGAGCCAGTGGTCGTCGAACAGGCCCTGGGCCGCGACGGAGTCGACGGCTCGGGGCGCGGGCGCGGCGGCCGGTTGGGCGGCGGTCGAGTAGGCGCCGGTCTGGAAGGCTCGCACCAAATCGGCGGTGGTGAAGTCTCCGTCGCCGTTCCAGTCGCCTTCCGCCCAGGTCGCGTTGCCGGGGATGCCGTCCTCGTACTTGCCGCCCTGGAAGGCGAGGATGAGGTCGGCGGAATTGAAGACGCCGTCGCGATTGGCGTCACCGGCGAGTGCCGTGGAGCCGTCGGTGCCGGGGGAGCCGCCCAGTTGCTTGCTGGGTTGCCAGCCGGTCGACCGAGCCCAGGCATCCAGGTTCGGGTCGCGGACGTTGGCCGTTTCCAGCGTTGCTCCCTGGCCATCGGTCGTCGGATACCATAGGTCGCTGTAGTTGAACTGCTGGACGAGGGATCCGAACGCGGAGAGCGTCAGCTGCTCGCCGCCGTTGCCGAGCCCACCGGTCCACTGGCCGGCCACGGGCTGGCTGTTGCCGTAGCGGGCTTGGAACGCCGCGAGGTTGTTCACGACCACCAGGCGCTGACCGGGTCCCAGCTGCTGGATGGCTCCCAAGGAGAACGCGAAGGAGACGCCCTGTTCGCCCGTCGGGGTCGCGACCATGTCCAGCGACGCGCCGGCCAGCGAGAGGGGTTCGGAGCCGATGTTGGTCAGTTCGAGGAACTCGAAATCGTCCTTGTCGGTGTGCCCGGCGGCGATTTCCGCGGGCGTGGGCGCATGCGGGTTGTAGTTGATCTCGCTGATGCGAAGATTGGCCAGCATCTGGTTGGCCGTGGCCGCGCCCGCCACGAACTGCACCGGTGCCGACCAGTGGCTCCAGTGGTTGTCGTTGTCACGCATCCGCACGCGGACTCGATACGTCTTGCCAGGCTTCAGGCCCTCGGCGGGAATCGTCATCGTCTCCTTGAACTGCGTCAGCACATCGCTTTCCCACGCGGCGTCGATCTCATACGACCGGGGCGTCTCGGTGTCGTAGGGGTTGAAGCCGGGCGCGTTGGGGTCGGTCACCTCGGCGATCCGCCACTTCATGCCCGAGAACTGGGCGCCGATCGGACTCTCGAACGCCGACGTCTTGAAGGTCAGCCCGTTCACCGGGAAGCTCGCGTCCCCGTCGTGGGTGATGGAAGGCGTCTTGGGGATGTTGGCCTCGTTCGTCAGCAGCGTGCGGTCCATGAACGCGCCGCGTTTGACGACATAGTCCTTCATCAGCTTGATCATGCCCGAGAAATTCTTCGTCGAGGCGATGTTGTAATAGCGGTAGCGAACTCCATTCTTGTTGCTGTCCGTGTATTTGCTGGCCTTCGCGAGGATCGGGTTGTAGTCCCACTGCGCGCGGTCGGCGTCGACGAAGGAAACCTTGTCGGGCTGGTAGATGAAGCCGGCCTGTTCGTCGATCAGCATGCCCGTCTGTTCGGGGTTGTACAGCAGGTCGCGGATTTCGCGAACCCGGTTCTGGTAGTCGTGGTTCAGCCGATTGTTGAGGCTGATGTTCGCCTGGTTCGTATAGCTGTTGAAGGTCGGGTTCTTGGCGACCTTGACGTTGAACTCATGGGCGGGGCTGCCATACATATTGTCGGCCCAGGTCAGGTCGAGGTCCCAGGAGATGATCTCCCAGCGATTCGTCTCGGGATTGTTGTAGTAGAAGAAGTTCTTCCCGAACGCCGTATCGTAGTGGTGGATCGCCTCGGAGATGGCCTGGTACCCGTAGTACTTCTGCAGGCCCAGGTTGTCCCGCCACCAGTCGGCCGTGGGTCGCTTGGCACCGACGAAGTTGCTGAGGAACGAGCGGACGTCCGACTTGTCGGATACCTGGTAAGGGCCCTGGTTGGAGACCGACTCCGGCGCGTTGCCTTCGATCTTGTAGAGGTTGCCATCCGGCAGGTCATGTTCATCGAGGAATCGGCCGCCGACCTGTTCGACCGCGAGATACAGGCCCTGGAAATCGGAGTCGTACTGGGTCGCGCCTTGCTCCTGCGTGTTCTCGACGATGCGGAAATGGACGTAGTTCGTTTTGGGACCATCTGAGCCCGCGAGGTTGAACAGGCGGAATCCGACCGATTCGAAGAGTCCTTGTTCACCGCGGTGGAGGTAGTCGCCCTGCTGGATGACCGACGAGAAGTTCAGTTTGTCCCAGCTGGTCTTGTAGGGGCTGCCGTAGTCCTCGCGGGCCTGGAAGCTGTGGCCGCGTTCGAAGTCGAACTTCCACATGTTCTTGCCCATCGCGTAACGCCAGACGCCGCCGCGGGCCCGGTACTGGATGTGGTCGTAGACCCGACCCTCATAGACCAGCGTGCCTTCCCACAGGTAGTCGCTGCCCGTATAGCCGCTGCTACGCGTGGAGGAGGGAATGAACTGCGCGTCCTGGTGGTCGACCTTGCGCGTGATCAGGTGGTAGACGGGGATGCTGTTAAGGACGGACGAGTCGAAGGTGACGGGGTTCGTCGTGCCCGGCTGCGCGGCGCCCGTCCAGTCGGGGACGCCGTTGTAGACGAAGTATGCGAAGTTCGGCTGCGGGTCGTCTTCGTACGGCGCCGTGCGACTGGCACCCTGGGCGTCGACCGCCGTGATGCGATAGCGGACCAGCCGGCGGTGCGTCTGCAGTTCGGCGGGCATCTGCACGGTGTAGACGCCGTCGAGCGCCGCGGCATCGCCTGCCTGCCCGTTGTCCTGCATCGTCAGCTTGCCCCAGTCGGTGGCATAGCGAGGATCCTTCTGCCGAATGTAGTCCCCCGGCTCCACCAGCTGGTACTCCAGCGTCACCGAGGCGACGCCTTCGGGATCGGTGATCCGCGCCGAAACCGTCACCACCTCATTCGCCTTGGGCTGCTCGGGCGAGTGATTGACCTGGCGCATCTGCGGAGCACCATTTTCGACGAGCACCGAATTGGCGGCGCCGGGCGTGGGCAGGGCCGAACGCCAGTTGCCGCCCAGGTCATTGTCGTGCCCGGGGTTGATCAGCTGGATGGAAGGCCCCGGAATGTCACCGAAGGTCGGCCACGGGAATCCCAGTTGGTACTGCACGCGATCGGCGAGCTGGCCGTTGTTGGCCCAGAGTTCCACCGTCTCGCCTTCATTCGCCAACTGACCCGTCCACGGTCCCAAGGCCGTCTTGCCATACTTCGTCTGGTACTCGCCCGGCTCCATCGCGACGACGAGGATGGCCCCGGGAGCCAGTGACGTGCCGGCCGGGAACTGGTAGTCCACCGCATCGCGCAGATGCCAGCCTTCCAGCGAGATCTCCTGGCTGCCGCGGTTATACAGCTCAATGAACTCCACCTGCTCCGTCTTCACATCCGGCTGCACGTGCAGTTCGTTGATGATGACCAGCGACGGATCGACATCACCCGCCAGCAAAGCCCTCGACTCCAGACCCTCGATGCGCGGCGTGAATCGGCCACGCATGGCCTTGCGCAAACTCCTGGTTCCCGTGCGGGCGGTGCGTCGAATCATGGAAGGTTTCCTGGAGTGCGCGAACGCGAGAGTATGCGTCGCGAAGGAGGTGTAGGAATTCGGAGTGCGTCCGGCCTTGGAGTCGCGACGGTCACGCCGCAGGGCAGCCCTGCGAGGCTGCGCTGCAAGTGGCAGGCATGAGAAGCGACAAGGGCAGGAAGACTCGGCCGGATCATATCGGATTCGCGACGAATGCGTCAATCATTTCGCCGCGAAACCGGACGCCGCGATCCTGCCGAGACTGCCTGCCCTTGATGGGAAACACTGCCTCGTTCCGCGACGGCCGATAGTGGGGCTGTCCTTTTGTGGACAACCACAGGAACACGCGAAGCCGTTACGTGGACTTCGCGTGTTCCGTTTCGTGAGGACATGCGTCCGGACACGCCGACCAGCGGCGACTGGATCTACAGCGCGCCGTCGTTGGCCAGCGAGGCGGCGAGTTCGTCGGCCGCGTCGTCGTCATCGTCATTCGAGCTGAACCGGTCATCGTCGGCGAACAGCGACGCCACCGAGGAATCAACGGAACCGGCAGTCGATCGGCCGACGCTGGCAGCCGGCACCGCGGCGGGAGCCGTGGCGACGGAGGCCGTTTCGCCGCGGGATACACCGTCGGAGTCGATCGCGGCGGCAATCGCTACCCGCGACGCGGCGGGCGACGCAGCGGAAACGTAACCTCCCGTCTGGAAGGCCAGCACCAGGTCGGCCGTCGTGAAGTCGCCGTCGGCGTTCCAGTCGCCTTCTTCCCAGGTCGAGTTCTTCGGCACGCCGTCCTCGTACTCGCCCACCTGGAAGACCGCAATGAAGTCGGCCGAGTTGAAGATGCGGTCGAAGTTGGCGTCGCCGTAGGTCGTGCCCGCCAGCTTCAGCACCATCTGGTCGCGGTCCGCGTTGTCGACCTTGCCGTCGCCGGTCAAGTCGTACTTCACGTCCGGAGTGGGCGACTGCAGCTGGATGTACAGCAGGTTGATGTCCGCCAGGTTGACGACGCGATTGCCGTCGAAGTCGCCGGGCGTGGACGTCGAGAGCGTGCCGGGGGAGCCGTTGGCGGAGAACCACGACGCGCCGGCGTTGCCGAACGCCGTGCCGCTGATGCGCTGCAGCGTCTGGCCGGTGCCGTCGGCGCCGGTGGGCCAGGGAGCCAGATCGTCATACAGCACCTCATCGACCTGCACGAACGGCGGATCGACCGGATCGGCCGTGGCGTCAGGCCGCATGATGCGCACGACATCGTCGGAGTTGTTCAGCTGGCCGTTGTAGCCGCCGAGCAACTTGACGGCGGGCGTGATGCCGTACTGGGCGCGGAAGGCCGAGACGCGGAGTGCGTTCTCCGGGTCCGACGGATCGAACTTCAGGACGACCACCGCTTCGTTGGCATTCAGCTTGGTGTTGGCGGGCAGGTCGAAGTCACTGCCGCCACGGACGTGCCAGCCCGAGATGTCGACCTGCGCAGCCGTCGGATTGAAGATCTCGATGAACTCCAGGTCGTCCGGATCCACGTTCGGGTCCACCGCCAGGGCCGCCGCGTTCGCCACCGGGTTGTAGCCGAGCTCGGTGATCACGATCGGGCCGACCTTCGGAGCCGGATTGGCGGCGCCGAGCGTGGCGTTGGTGGAGAGCGGAGCGAGCCGGCCGCTGCCGTTGGGGACGCGTCCCCACGACTCGCCGTTCAGCGTCGCGCCGAACTCGATGTTGTCCACGAACTCGCTCACCACCTTCGTCGTCTTGTTGCCCCGCGTGACGAACACGCTGTCGCCGAGGGCGCTGAGCGAGAAGCCATCGGGATTCGTCGGAGCGTTGAACTGCGACGAGCGGAAGACGACATAGCCGCCTGCGGCCACGGTCGTGCCTGCGGGGATCTCGTACTTGAACGGATTGGCCGCCGAATCGCTGAGGAACCAGCCGCCAATGTTGATGGCCGCGCCGGTCGTGTTGTGCAGCTCGATGGAGTCGCTGAGCGTCACGGGCGCTTCGGTGCGGGCCAGGATCTCGTTGATCACGATTCCTGCCGGACCCTTGCCCGCCTTGCCCGGCGTGCCGTTCAGCTCCGAACTCGACCGCCAGCTGTACCACTTGCCCTGCTGGTTGAGGGAGGTGCTGCCCGGATTCACCAGCTCCAGCGTGGCGCCTTCACCCGAGGCCATCGCCGGCCACGGATCCGAGTTGCCGTAGGTGACGTCAAACGCGGCGCGGCCGTCGCCCAACTCCAACTCCACCTGCTCGCCGACATCGTCGAGGCTGCCCTTGAATTCGCCGGCGATCGGCAGGCCCGCGCCATAACGCTGTTCGAAGGCCGCCTTGTTGTTGACCACCAGCACATAGCCATTCGCCGGGATCGACTTGATGCTTGAGGTGTAGAAGTCGAAATCCACGCCCTGCGTCAGCCGGACGCCCACCAGGTCGGCGGCCGCGTTCGTCGGGTTGTGGATCTCGATGAACTCGAAGTCCTCGTCGGTCAGGCCGGCGGCGGCTTGCGCGGCGGTCGGGCCGACCGGGTTGTAGTTGATCTCGCTCACCACCAGGTTCGGCGCCTGCGTGATCAGGTCGTAGCGGATCGGGGCGCTCCAGTTCGTCTTGACGATCTTCGACTGCGTTCCGCGGTCGGAATCGTCGAAATTGCGGGCCATGATCCGCGTGTTCTGACTGATGGTCAGCTTCTCGCCCGGGGCGATCAGCTTGGCTGACGCGGTCGGCTGTCCGTTGGGGCCGCGCGGGTCGGTGCCGTCGGTCGTATAGTAGACCTTCGACTTCGGATTCACGCCGTACGACACCTTGCGGCTGAGCAGTTCGGGCACCAGCAGCATGTCGTTGCTGGTGCTGCTGCTGTTGACCGACCGGAAGGACAGCACGTTCGTGCCCTCGACCAGCAGGTTGGCGAACTGCGAGATATCGACCGTCTCGAAAGTCTTCGCCAGCGTGTTGGTGCGGGTGTTGGCCTTGGCGGTCCAGGTCAGCACCGTATCCTTCATGTTGGCCCGGCGGATCTCGACGCCGTTCAGGTAGGCGACGTAGCCGTCGTCGTACTGGGCCCGCAGGACCAGGCGGTTGGCCTTGGCCTCAGCGGCATTCGTGATGTTGAACGGGATCCGTACCAGCGTGGTGGTGGCGGCCGGATCCTTTTCGCTCGGACGCATGTTGGTGAAGATCAGCCCGTTGAAATCGGTCCCGTCTTGGAAACCGACGCCCGTCTTGCCGGAGGTCCAGCTGGCATCGTCGAAGCCGATCTCGGTCCATCGCGTGCCCAGGTCGTCGTTCACGGGGATGAACGAGCGAGCGCTGGTCACGTTCGGCTCGCCCGAGATGACCGTCGTGTCCGTGTAGAACTCCAGCGGCGGGCTGGGCAGCTCGATCTGCGTGCCCGGCGCCACCAACGCGCCCTCGGCCGTCGCGGGCAGGAAGCTGCCTGCGGCCAGCAGCTGCACGGGTCGGGCGCAGTTCGCGTCCATGAAGGCGGCTCGCTCCTTGAGCCACTTCTTGATGTTGTCGATCTCACCCTGGTAGGTGCCGTTGAGCACGTGGCCCTTGTAACCGCTGGTGGACCGAGGTCGCGACGCCGTCCACTTGACCGCGTTGCGGACCTGCGACTCAGCCAGATCCGCAGCCATGCCGTCGATGATCTTGCCGACGTTCTCGTCGCTCATCACCGTCTGCCGCCACATCGTCCAGCGGTCGACATACAGCTGCCAGAAGCCCGGGTCCTTGAACAGGTCGCCCCACCACTGCTGCGTGCCGTTGCCGAAGAAGTCGGTGCCGAGGTCGCCATTGGTCGAACGCCAGACCAGCGGATTGTCGTCGCGGTCGTCGGACGATTCGGCCGAACGGTCGAAGTCCCACGGCGGACCGTAGTCCACGCGCTGGTCCCGGTCCTTGTAGAAGTAGGCACTCAGCCGCAACGCGTCCACGTTCATCATGAACACGTTGATCAGGTGGTTGTCGACCCACGATTCCGGGTCGATGTACTTGGAGTACCCTTCCGGATCGTTGATGTTGGGGTTGGTCAGCGTCTTGCGGAAATTGTTGAAGTAGGTCGTCACCCAGGCCTGCTGGGCAGCCGTCGCCTTCTGGTCGGGCTCGGCCGTTCGGCTGTTCGGACTCTTGGGGTAGACCCAGTTCATGCCCTGGCCACCCGCCGAGAACGACGGCGCGTCCGGATCCTCACGGTCAACCTTCCAGATGTAGCCGCCGCTGATGTTCGGCTCGGTGTTGTCCGCCGGCGTGATGTCCTTCACATCCACGCGGTCCGGCCCTTCCTTGATCTTCTCCATCAGCACGTAGACGCCGTAGTAGTCGGTCTCGTTCACCAGGCCGTCCGTGTTGCGGTTGAAGAAGACTTCGACCAGACGGTATCGCGGAGCCCAGATGCCCATCTCGCGGGTGAGGTCGAAGGCCACTTGGTTGCGGATGAGCGCGGCGTCGAACTGGAAGGGGGCGTGCAGCACCCAGTCCGATTCGGAGGGCATGCCGAGCAGCGAGGCATCCGCGTCGTCCTCCTTCGTGTTGCCCTCGGGGCCCCAGGTCTCGAAAGCCATGTTCGGCTTGGTCTGGCCGGACGTGCTGGAGCCACGGTCGCGGAGACCGCCACGGCCCAGGTAGTCGACGGGCGACGCGCCGAGTTGCGAACGGCCCGTCACCTTGCTTGTGTCGAACAGCACCACGTTGGTGGAGGTCAGTGACGTCGTCGACGCGCTCTGCAGGCCCTGGCCCAGCGTGTCGAGCACCAGCAGCGGCAGGTCCGACGACCGCTGTTTCAGCGTGTCCGCCACCGCCACGAACGTACCGGAGGCGATGTTGCTGGGCACGAAGTTCGGCACGACCGACTTGTCGAACGTACGCGCCTGCATCATCGCGCTCTTGGTGAGCGTGACCGGGCCGGTATAAAGCGTCGACGTGGGAGTCGGATCGGTGCCGTTGGTCGTGTAGCGGATCTCCAGGTTCGGATCCTGGCTGTTGACCCGCAGGCTGATTTCGGTGCTGCCGAAGAACGTGCCCTGCTGGCCGATGATCGTCGGCGTCGGCGCCGCCGGCTTCTGGTTGTCCAAGCCCGGCGTCGGCGTGATGAAGAACTGGTTGGTCGCCGCCAGCACATCCGCCGCATTCAAGCGGCCATTGAAGTAGAAGTCGCCGTCGTCCTTCGCCACGTTCATGCCATGGATGGCAAGCACGTTCGAGCCCTGGCGCAGCGCCCCGAGCTTCGCGGCCACGCTGAACTGCTCTTCCGGAATCACGCCGTTCACCGCGCCGTGGTTGGTCGTCGCCGCCGCGTTCCACGGCGAATCGATCGGCACATTCTCCGACTCCAGTTCCACGCCGTTCAGGAACGCCCGGAACCCGTCGTCGTACATCGCCGTCAGGTTCAGCTCATCCAAGCCCGTGGGACCGCTGTAGGTGAACGGGATGCGGAGGTACACCGAGGCGTTCTTGCCACGCATCTCGTTCGTCAGGTCCAGGCCCGTCGTCGGGCCGTACGTGGCCCGCTCGTTCGGGACGATCGTGTTGAAGTACGCGAAGTCGGCCGTCATCGTGCTGGTGGGCGTCCGGGCGTACATGCCCACGAAGGGCTCGTTCAGGACGGGCACCGAGTCGATGCCGTCCGTCGCCACTCCCACCTGGGTCCAGTTGTCGGCTGCGTTCAGCTTGAAAAAGCCCGTGTAGGTACCCGCGCGGCTGTCGCGGACGATCCGCAGGAAATAGGAGTTCTTCGCGCTGCTGGAGACCGAGCCCTTTTGCGCGTTCATGCCATAAAGCCGGAATGTCGTGCGGCTGTTGTACTCCATCTGCACGATGGGCAGGCCCGTCGCCGGATTCACAATCGCGATGCCGGCATTGCCGCGATCCGTGCTGCCCTGCGTCACCTGCGTGACGATTTCGTAGTCGGCGTGCCACGCGCCCGGCAGAGAGCGGTAGACCATCGGAGCCAGTCCGCGGGCGGTGGCCGAGACGTCCTGGCCGAAGGTCGGCACCGTCATCCGCAGGTTGCCGCCCGTGATTTCGACCTTGGCGGCCGAGTCGGCCGGCACGTTCGTCGTCCAACTGCCGCCCAGCCCCGCGTGGAACTCCTCCTGCTCCGTAACCCCCGTCGCCAGCGTCTCGTATCCGGCGCCCAGCGTCCCGGACTTCCACGCCGAGTCGTTGAAGTCAGGCTGCATCCAGGTCGTGCCCAGCGTGTCGCCCGTCGGCACCAACGCCTTCGCCGCCGACGTCGGCGTCACCAGCTCATAGACGTTCCGCGTGATCGCCAGACCATACGACTGGTTCTCGACCTGCGCCGGATAAGGATTGAACGACTGCGTGATCGTGCGACCGTCCGGGCGAACCAACGCCAGGAACTCGCCGTCTGCCGCCAGCTTGAAGTTTGTATGCAGTTCCTGGCCGGCCACCGTCAGGTCCTTGCCCGACGCCCAGACCAGCATCTCCTTGCCCGGAGCGATCGTCGTGCCCGCCGGAAAACGCCACTGCGTCAGGTTGTTCGGATCGTCCGTCAGATACCAGCCCGCCAGGTTAGCCTGGTTGATGTCCGGGTTGCGAATCTCAATCCAGTCCGAGTAGTCCCCGTCCTTGTCCTTGATCGTCGAGACATTGATCGCCTGGAACTCCGAGATCACCGGATCGGCCGCCATCGCAATCCGCGACTCCAGCGACTCCACCTCCGGCCGCAGGCCTTCCAGCGCCTTCGGCTTGGTGCCGGCTAGGAAGGAACGAAGCGAACGGCGGCGAGCGGTACGGGCAACACGCGGCGAGAAGGGATTCATCGAGGACATCGTGTGGAGTTCTCCCAAAGGTCAGTGGATCCGGACTCATCTTCGCGGTCATCGTCGCCCTCGTGGCAGGGGCAGTCCTCGATGACTGGGCCCTGGCACGTACGCCGAATCGTTGAAGATGTGGGTTCGAGTTAGTTGTCGTGAAGTTTTCAGGAATTCGCCGCTGGTTGCAGGTTTCCTACGCACGGGCAGGTGGAAATGTCTACATTCATCGCGAAACTATCGCGAGTCTTCGACGATCGTTCCCCGCCGAGTGTTCGTTGCCGCGCCATGATCGTGACCATGGCATGATTAGGATCACCGAGTTCTTCTGTCTCGAGCTACTTGCTGTCACGCTCATTGCCGGAGTGGCCAGCCGTCGTTGGTCGGCCGCTCCGTTCGACAACGCGAGGCAGTTCCCTAGCTCACCGCGTCACAGTTCACCGCGTCACAGTTCACCGCGTCACAGTTCACCGCGTCACAGTTCACCGCGTCACAGTTCACCGCGTC
>CAZUJM010000182.1:0-11267 GCA_964620405.1 uncultured Pirellulaceae bacterium
TGCCTTTGCCCTGGAAGCGGGAACCCCCTAAAGTATCCGCTTCATGGAAGCCGGAGCGGAGGTCGCGTGCGCGTGCGCCTGCCGGGTACCCGGCTTTCCAGACGCGAGTTTCCCATCCTACGGGTCGACTATTGCACCGAGGGAATCGCACCCAGGGACTCGCGAAACAGCTCGTCAACAACGTTCGCCGCCGCGAACTTCCCCAAACCACCGTTGGAAGGACTCCCATGAAGCGGTCGCTGGCTGTTGCCCTGTTGCTGGTCCTGGGGTGCGTATCGCTGCTGGGCTTGTGCACTCTGGTGCGATACGCCGAGGCGGAAGAGGCGGCTCCAGGATCGGGCCAGCCGGCGACCGGCAAGCCCGCTGCCGTACCGGACCGCGAGGAGTTCGCCGGATGGGGCACACCCGATCTGGCGATCTTCATCACGGGCCAACAGTACGGCTACATCGAGCCCTGCGGATGCACCGGGCTGGCAAACCAGAAAGGCGGGTTGGCGCGCCGCCATACGTTGCTCGAATCGCTGCGAAAACGCAAGTGGAACGTCGTCGCGGTGGACGCCGGCAACCAGGTCCGGCGCACCGGCGCCCAGCAGGAGATCAAGTTCCAGACGACCATCGACGCCCTCCGTGCCATGCAGTACGCGGCCGTCGGCCTCGGTCCCGACGACCTGCGACTCTCGCCCGGCGAACTCGCCGCGTCCATCGTCGCCTCGACCGACGCGGAGGGCCAGTCGGACCTGTTCGTATCCGCCAACGTCAACCCGCTTGGTTTCGTTCCCAGCCGTCGCGTGATCACCGCGGCCAAGATCAAGGTCGGCGTGACGGGAATCCTCGGCAAGGAAGCGCTCGCGAAAGTCACGGGCAGCGACATTGAGAAGCGTCCGGCCATCGAAGCCCTGCGGGAATCGCTCGACGAACTCAAGAAAGCCGGCAGCCAGTACACAATCCTCCTCGCGCAGGCTCCCATGGAAGAGTGTCGCGAATGGGCGAAGACGGTCGTGGGTTGGGACCTGATCGTCTGCGCCGAAGGCGTTGGCGAACCGACCTACCAGGCCGAGCGCATCCCCGGCACGCCCACCTCCCTGATCCAGACCGGCGGCAAGGGCATGTATGCGGGCGTGATCGGCCTGTATCCGAATGCCACGCCCCACGTCCGCTACCAGCGAGTTCCGCTGGATGCCCGCTTCGCCGACTCCCCCGACATGCTCACGCGGCTCGCCACCTACCAGGACGCCTTGCAGCAACAGGGACTGGCAGGCCTGGGCCTCCAGCCCGTGCGGCATCCCACCGGCAAGTTCGTCGGTTCGCAGGCCTGCGGTGAATGCCACACCAAGGCGTTCGCGCACTGGCAGAAAACTCCCCACGCGCACGCCACCGAATCGATCGTGCATCCCCAGGAGCGTTCCACCATCGCGCGACATTTTGATCCCGAATGCCTCAGCTGCCACGTCACGGGCTGGAACCCGCAGGGCTACTTCCCCTATGAGACCGGCTACGTCGAACGCGAACGATCCGCACTGCTCCACGGAAACGGTTGCGAGAACTGCCACGGCCCTGGACAGGCCCACACGGCGGCCGAAAATGGAGACACAACGGTCACGGATGCGGAACGAGACGCGCTGCGGGCCCTGATGCGGCTGCCCATGGGCCAGAAGGCCCATGACAAATGCCTCGAGTGCCACGACTTGGACAACAGTCCCGACTTCCACCACGACGGCGCGTTCGAGAAGTACTGGGAACAGGTGGCCCATCCGTGGCGCGACTGAGCGGCGTCATGGCGGGGAGGGACGGACCCAGGCCAAGGTTGCGGTTCAGAGATGTAGAAACGCAGCGATGCAGTAACCACGGAGAGCACCGAGGGCAGGGAGAGGGAGCGGCGGTCAGGTGACGATTGAGTTGAGCACCTGGCCGTGGACGTCGGTGAGTCGGAAGTCGCGTCCCGCGTAGCGATAGGTCAGGCGCTGGTGGTCGAAGCCCAGCAGATGGAGCATGGTGGCGTGCAGGTCGTGGACGCTCACGCGATCCTCGACCGCTTGGAAGCCGAACTCATCGGTAGCCACCGGCCATCCAGACCGTGAAGCCCCAGTGGTTGTGGTCGCGTCCGAGCTTCGCTTGTCCATCGGTGCCCAGTTCCACGGTGGGCGTGCGGCCGAACTCGCCGCCCCAGACCACGAGCGTATCCTCGAAGAGTCCGCGTTGCTTGAGGTCGGTCAGCAGCGCGGCGATGGGGCCGTCGATCTCCGCGGCCAGTCGCCGATGGCTCGACTCGATCTGGGCATGGTTGTCCCAAGGCTGGCCAGCTCCGTGCCAGAGCTGCACATACCGCACGCCGCGTTCCAGCAGACGCCGCGCGATCAGCGTCTGCCGGCCGTGCACGCCGTCGCCGTACATGGCCCGCGTGGCCGCGGACTCGCGGGAGAGGTCGAACGCCTCCGCCGCCTCCACCTGCATCCGGAACGCCAGCTCGAACGACTGGATTCGCGCCTCCAGGCGTTCATCGACGCGAGGCTGCTGGTGCGCGCGGTTCAGGCGGCCCAGGAGGTCGAGCTGTCGTCGCTGGGTCGCCAAGCTCGCGTGCGGGCTGCGGATGTTCTCGATCAACCGGTCCAGGTCGCGATGGACGGGATCGACAAACGTTCCCTGATAGGCTCCCGGCAGGAACCCCGACTGCCAGTTCTCGGCGTCCTTCACCGGATAGCCTTCCGGACACATGGCGACGAAGCCGGGCAGGTTTTCGTTTTCGGCGCCGAGACCATAGAGCACCCAGGCGCCGACGCTGGGACGGGGCTGCACCGAATCGCCGCAGTTCATCAGCATCAGCGAAGGTTCATGATTCGGCGCCTGCGCGTACATCGAACGAATAACGGCCATGTCGTCGATATGCGCGGCAGTTCGCGCAAATAGCTCGCTGACCTCAATGCCGCTCTGGCCGTATCGGCGAAATTGGAAGGGCGAGGCGAAGGCGGCACCGGTCTTCCGTTCGGTCGCCAGCGTGTTGGGCACCGGTTGTCCCGCATAGCGGGCCAGCGCGGGCTTGGGATCGAACGTATCGACGTGCGACGGTCCCCCGTTGAGAAAGAAGTGCACGACGCGGCGAGCCCGGGGGCGGAAGTGCGGCTGGCGGGCGGCCATCAGCGGCGAGGAGTTGGCGGCCGCGGAAGCATCCGCCTCTCCCCGCAGCAGGCTGGCCAGCCCCAGGGCACCAACGCCCAGGCCACACCGGCTCAACAGCTCCCGACGGCTCCACGCCGGCTCATCGCCGGATAGCACGCCTTCGTTTTCTCGCGATCTCATGGCCGAAGCCTCCTTCGAGGGGAACCGCCGCCCCCCTCGTTCAAACACGCGACGCAACTCGCTCGTCCCGCGCCCCTGGGGCCCGTTCCCGTGGACCCGCGACCCGCCTGCCCACCACGATCCACAGGGAGCGATTCCCGGTCGCGCGGAATACCCGGGCAGCGTCACGACGTGCCGGACAGTTCTCGCGGGCCATTCCCGTCAGTCCACAAACATCAGTTCATTCGACAGCAGCAGCACCTGCGCCAGTTGCTCCCAAGGCGAAAGAGCCCGCGGCGGTGGTCCCCGGAACTGCCCGGCGGCCGCCCAACGCGACTCCTCACCCGGCGCATCGCCCGCGTTCGCTTCCGCGACGATCTCCGGAGCCCAGAGGAACTGGTCGTTGTTCAGTTCGCGATAGACGTCCACGACGAAGTCGATCGTGTCGCCCGCAGCCACCCGCAGCCGTTCCACCTGGGCCGCCTGCTCGCCTTCCCGGACTTGCCAGGTCCCCAGGACGCGAACGCCATTGACGACGATCCAACACCGCACTCCATCGCCTTCCTTTGGTTCATGGCGGATCGTGGAGCGAACGGACACCTCCAGCTCGCGGGGCGCGGTCCAGCGGCGGACCACGGCGTGACGCAGGTCGTTTCCGGGGTGACCGCCTTGGGCTGTCAGCTGCGCCCAGCCGAAGGTCGCGTCGGGAAACTGCGGCCCGCCCTGCCACGCTTCCCCCGCGAAGTGCGGCAAGTCGCGGAACTCCCGCAGCGCGCCCGTCGCTTCCTCCACCTCCGCCACGCCATACCGCCATGCGCTTGGCACGACGGCCGTCTCCTCACCCTCCGCCGCGTTTGCCTCCTCCACGTAACGCAACGCTGCGTCCAGCTCCTCCGCCGTCGGATGTCGCTGCAGGGCGAACTGCCATAGCCGCTGCGCTCGCTGCCGATTCGCTGCCGCGTCTTCCGCCGACACCTCGTCCCCAGGGACCGCTCGCGAGGCCGAATCCTCCGGCAGCGACCGTCGGGCCAGCGCCCGAGCGCGATCGGCGACGAAGGGATGATTCATCGAAAAGAGCGCCTGCTGGGGCACGGACGTTTCACTGCGCTGGGGAATGTGCAGGTCGGGATTCGCGAAGTCGAACACCCGGTGGACGCCGGGCAGGAACTGTCGGTCGATGAGCCCGTAGAGCGTTCGGCGGACGTTGTCGCGACCGCTGGGAAAGAGTTCCTCGGCGCGGCCGTCCAGGCGATCGTCCAGTTCACCAGAAACGGCCAGCAGCGCGTCACGGTGCTCCTCGAAAGCCAACCGCCGCGCGTTCATGCGCCAGAGCAACCGGTTCTCCGGATCCAGCAGCATCGCCGCGCGATGCTGCTCCTCGTTCGCGGGCCCCTGGCAACTCTGGCGATAGGTGTCCGAGGTCACGATCCAGCGGTGCAGCGCCTTGGTGCTCCAGCCCTCCGAACGGAATCGATCGGCGAGCCAGTCGAGCAGTTCCGGATGGCTGGGCGGTTCGGCGCGCAGGCCGAAGTCGCTGGGCGTGCGCACCAGCCCGCGTCCGAAGTGATGCATCCAGACCCGGTTCACCCAGACTCGCGCGGTCAGCGGATTGTTGGGCGACACAATCGCCTCGGCCAGCTCCCGTCGCCCGCTGCCATGCTGGAAGACATTATTGGCGGGCGTGTTGGCGGGCGCGTCATCCTCGAAAGCCGTACCCGCGGCCACGTCCAGGAACCTCCGCGGCACCTGTTCGCCCTTGTCCTTCGGATTGCCCCGGCGAAGAACCCGTGGCTCCAACACCTCCTCCCGATCGACCAGCTTCATCGCGTATCGTACCGAGGCGGGCGCCTGCAGCAGCCAGCGATCGACCTCCCCCTGCAGCTTCCACAGTTCGACGCATTCATCCAACGTGAAAAACGACTCGGTGGTGATGATCATGCCCGCAGGAACTTCGCAGGGGCCCTCGATTCCGTGGAGCACTTGGCGCACGCGTTCTGCATCACGATCGGGCAGGGAGGACGGAGCCGGCCTTCCCGCCGTGGCCTCCGCAGAGCACAGCGTGTTCCATGCCGCATCGACTTCACGCAGCATTTCGGCGTAACGGTCGACCACTTCTCGCATCGACGCAGGGGGCGTCCGGAAGCGATCCAGCACCCGGGCGGGGATGCGCGACGCCTCCGAGTGCTGCAGCCGTTCGGTGACCGCCACCGCCTCCGTGGCAAAGCGATCCGCGGGCAGCGCGCGGTAGGCGTGCCAGGGGAGGAACACCGGATCCTGTTGCTGCAGCGCGCGATGCAGGTAGGCCTCCCAGCGACGCACGAAAGAGGGAAAGAGGTCGGTGGAAGTGAGCAGCTGGTCGAATCCTTCAGGTGGCACCTCGTCCAGGGCCAGTTGCGCGGCCAGGTAGTCGGCCACGCGCTGGCGAACGCGATCGGCCGCCACGCGGCGGAACTCCGCGTACTTCCCCTCCAACGCGGCCTGCCGGGAAGCGAGTTCCGTCGTGAATCGCTCGTCGCCTGCCGGCGTCCCCGATGCGGCGGGCGGGATCGGCACCATCTGCTCGCGGCTGTTCTGGAACACGCCGTACAGTCCGTAGTATTCCGCCGTCGATATCGGATCGTACTTGTGGTCGTGGCACCGTGCGCAGCCGACCGTCAGTCCCATGGTGCCGCGACAGACCACGTCGATTCGATCATCGATGATGTCGTGGGTGACTCCCAGGAAACGCCGCCCCAGCGTCAGGAATCCCATCGCCGCCAGCGACTCCGGATTCCCCGCGTCCACTTGGTCGGCCGCGATCTGCAGTGACAAAAACCTGTCATAAGGCAGGTCGTCGTTGAACGCATCCACGACCCAGTCGCGATAGGTAGCCGCATGGACGAAGAAACGTTCCTCGCGCGCGTAGACGTATCCCTTGGTGTCCGAGTAGCGGGCGACATCCAGCCAGTGCCGCGCCCATTGCTGACCGTAGCGGGGCGAGTCGAGCAGGCGGTCGACGAGCCGTTCGTAGGCCAGTGGTTCTGCATCGGCCACGAACGCCTCCACCTCCGCGGGCGTGGGCGGCAACCCCGTGAGGTCGCAGGTCAAGCGTCGGATCAGCGTGCGTCGATCGGCGGGAGGAGAACCGCTGATCCCGTGACGGGCCAGCGTCTGTCGGATGAATGCATCGAGGGGATGGGCCGAGCCGCCGTCGGCAAATTCCGCAGGCACGGCAGGGCGGACCAGCGGCTGGAAAGCCCAGTGGCTGCGTCGCGCGTGGGCGCGGGCCGCAGCCGCCAGCGACGAGCCTCCGGCCGTCGGTGCCTCGGGCCAGGGAGCTCCGGCCCGCACCCACTCCACCAGCGCCGTGACCTGCACCTCATCGAGCGGTCGATCGGGCGGCATCTGCAGGTCCGCCTGCCGTCGCACGGCCTGGACCAAGCGACTGGCCTCCACATCCCCTGGCACGACCACCGCCCCACCATCTCCGCCGCGCAGCAGGCCTTCGCGCGAATCGAGGCGCAAGCCCCCCGACTGCTCGTCAGCCCCATGGCAACTCACACACGACGCCAGCAGCAGCGGCCGCACCTGGCTCTCGAACAGACGCTCCGCCTCGCCTGCCATGTCCTGTTCCAACTCCGCCGTCCGCGCCGGCGAGAGGGCAACCAGCAGAAGCAGGGCGACTCCCGCGAAGCGGCTTGGCCAGCATCGCCCCAGGCCAGCGCGCGGCCTCTCGACGCACGCCACCAAGCAGCGTAAGACGGCGCTGAATTCCACAGGACGCGGGAACATGGCGGATCCCTGGCGAGCGGCTCGCGCCGGACGACGCGAGTCGCTCGGCAGGCGGGGCCGGATTCTTGGAGCAAGGCAGGATGCGGAGCAAGGCAGGATGCGGAGCAGGGCGGGGGCAATCGGGCTCTGCAGGGCTGTGCTGTGCTGTGCTGTGCTGTGCAGGGCAGGGCAGGGCAGGGCCCGCGGTGCTCCTGAGTTTTAGGATAATCGCCGGTAGCTGTCCACCAAAGGATCACGGCCCCAAGACGGCGAATCTGGCCCGAGAATCGTCCCTGAACGGATCCCCGGTGTTCCGGCTTTTTTTCAAGCGGCTTCCTGCGGCCGCCCAGCGACCCTCGGCCAGCTTCGACCGATTGCCGGCGTGGCCGGCATCAGCCGGCGGCTTCCACCTGCTTCATGACCTCCTTGGAGATGCTGAAGTTCGACGACACGCTCTGGACGTCGTCGTGATCGTCCAGCGTCTCCATCAGTTTCAGGACCTTGCGTGCCGCCTCGGCATCGAGGTCGACCGTGGAGGACGGAATGCGCGTCAGCTCCTTCACCGAGGCATCGATGCCCGCGGCCTCGACGGCCGCCAGCAGGTCGGCGTAGCTGTCGGGATCGCACGTGATCTCAAAGTTGTCCTCCTCGCGCCGGACATCGTCGGCTCCGGCCTGGAGCGCCAGTTCCATGAGCGCATCTTCGGAGGTGGAGGCGGCGGGCACGACGACGAGACCTTTTCGTTCGAAGAGATAAGAGACGCAGCCGGTGGCGCCGAGTTTTCCGCCGTTGACCTCGAAGACCTTGCGCAGCTCAGGCGCGGTGCGGTTGCGGTTGTCGGTGAGGATATCGCACAGGATCGCGACACCTCCGGGGCCGTATCCTTCGTAGAGGATCGCCTCCATGTCGCCGCCTTCCAGTTCGCCCGTGCCTTTCTTGATCGCGCGTTCGATGTTGTCCTTCGGCATCCGCGCGGCGCGGGCGTCCGCCAGGGGGACCCGCAGGCGGGGATTCGTGTCGGGGTCGCCGCCTCCCATCTTGGCCGCGATCATCAGCGCCTTGGAGATCTTGCTCCAGACCTTGCCGCGCTTGTTGTCAATCAGCGCCTTCTTGTGCTTGATCCCCGCCCAATGGGAATGCCCTGCCATGACCCTTTTACTCCCGAACTAGATCTGCCAGTTTCTCTTCGATGCGTCGTCGGAGCGCCCCGTCATCGGGCTTCAGGACTTCCAAGGCCCGTTGCCAAGTGGCCCGGGCAGCGGCCTCGCCCTCCGCTCGCAACTGGGCTTCGGCGAGATGATCCAGGATCTCTCCTTCGGGACTCTCCTCGCGCACGGCCTTCCTCAACTGCTCCACGGCCTCCGGGTAGCGTCCCATTCGATAGAGCACCCAGCCGAGGCTATCCCGGAACGCATGGTTCTCCGGATCGTCGTCGATCGCCTGCTGGACCATGCGCAGCGCCCGTTGCAGGTGCACTCCGCGTTCCGCCCAAAGATAGCCCAGGTCGTTCTTTACGCCCGTCTCGTCCGGAAATTCATCCAGCACCTGCTCCAGCCACTCCTCCGCCTCGTCGGCCCGGCCAGCCTGCGAGCAGAGGCTGGAAAGGGTCACTTTGGCTTCGCGGACCGTAGCGCGCAGGGCGGCGTCTCCATAGCGGTCGCCGAACCGACGGAGGAACTCCTCGTACGCCTTGGCGGATTCCGGTAGCCGTCCCGCGCGGTACAGGACCCAGGCGGGACGAAGCTGGAGGAGGGGCGATTCGGGGAGTCGCTGGCTGGCGGCCGCCGACAGCCGGAACGCTTCGTCATGCTGCCCCATCACCATCAGCGCCGTCGACAGGTGGAATTCCATCAATCCGCGTTCCCGCTCCTCCAAACGCCCCTCCAACAAGCCACGAAAAACCTCGGCGGCCTGGGCCGGTCGCTCGGCCAGCAAGTGCGACAGCCCCCACATCAATCCGGCCTCGACATCCATCGCGGGAGGCTCGCCCGTTGCCTCCCGGTAATACGCTTCCGCCTCCTGCATACGTTCCCGACGTTCGCAGAACTGCGCGAGTGCGAACGCCCGCGAACGGGCGTGGCGAGTCCCCGGCACCGCGGCCTCTTTTACCCCGGCGGCCTGGTCGGCAGCAGCACGGGCGAGCATCTGATCGCAGAAGGCTTGGTCGTCAAGCACCAGGCTCAACTGGGGCTGCAGCAGATCCAGCTCGCTGAATCGTCCCACGGCCTCCTCGATGGCGCGCAACGTCGCATCGGCATCGCGTCGCCGAAAATGCGCTTCCACCAGCAAGCGGCTGGCATCCAGCAGCGGCTGGCGCGCCTGCAGCGCCGTCAACACCTCGACGCCCCGGTCCCACTGCTCCCCGCGCAACAAGGCCTCGGCCAGGGAGAAGGCGAGGTAGGCATTCTGTGGCTGGGTCACGAGCAGGGATTCCAGTCGCGTTACCAACTGGTCGCTTCGCCCCTGCTTCTCCAGCAGTTCGGCCAGCAGCTCATAGGGCGTGGTTCCCGCTTCGGTGACGCCCGACTTCAGGAACGCATCCAGCGCCGCCTCCGCCGCCTCGGCCTGGCCATGGGCGACGGCCACTCGAGCCAGATGCAGTTGCAGCAGCGGGCTGTCGGGGCGATCGCGATAAGCGCGGCGGAACAACGACTCGGCCAGTTCGCGGAGCTGCGCGTCGTCCTCGCCCGCCTTCAGCGCTGCTTCGGCCATGAGTGAGAACGAGATCTCGGCATGCTCCGTCAGCGCCTCGATCGCCGGCAGGTCTTCTTTCGGCGGTTCCGGCTGCTCCAGAGCCTCGCGAACGCGCGTGAAGACGGCGGCAGCCTCCGCGTGCTGTTCGGTCACGTAGAGCAGCCGTCCCATTTCGAAACGCATGACGATCGACGGCCCGTGCGGCGTGCTGCGAGCTGCCTCCGGTTCCGAAAGACGATACAGCTCGAGGGCCCGGAAGTAGTCCTGCTTCGCCGTCAGTTCAAGCGCCAGCCGATTGAGGACCAGCGGGTCCAGGGGGCGCGCGGGGTCGACATGCTTCGCGTAGGCGACGGCTTCGTCGTTCCTGCCGATTCGAAAGGCGAGAGGCACGATCTCGGCGGCGACCATCGGGAGTTCATCGGCATAGCGGTACGCGCGCTGGTACGCCTGAAGCGACTCCGCGAACTGCTCGCGACGGAACAGCAGTCGCGCCTGGGCGAGAAGCGCGGAGGCCCGGAGGCGATCCTCGCCGGCTTCGTCACGAGGCGTTTGGGGCTCGATGCGTTCGGGGAGATCTCCGGCGACCGTTGCACCGGGGTCGCTGGACGTATCCGCTGCCCCTGCGGCGGCAGCGGCCTCCGACGTCCCGCGTGGTTCAGCCGTCGCGATCCCAGGTCCGTCCCGCAGCAGCGCGAGAGCCGCAGCGGCCGCCAACAGCGGCATACGAATCCCAGCCACCGACAGCGGGAACCTCACGCGTGCATCCAGCCAACGGCGAACCACCCCTGCTGCTCCTGTTCTCCAGCGTTGCCTGTCGCGGCGAGCTCCGTCCGCCGTCCTAGCGTGGCTTGCGTCGCGCGAGCTGTTTGCTGGTCGACTTCTTGCCGCTGGGCGTGGCCTTCTTCGTGATCGGGGGCGCCTTCTTGACGACCTTCTTTTTGACGGACTTCTTGGCGGCCGGGGACGGAGCCGCTTTCTTGGGCGCCGCTTTCTTCACGGACTTGACGGGCAGGGACGACGTGGGCTTCTTGGCGGCCGCCTTCTTGCTTGCGTCCTTCGACGCATCCTTGGTGGCCGCCTTGACCTTGTCGATCTTCTTGGCGAGGGGCGACACCTTCTTCTCGGGCGCAGCCGACTTTTTCTCGGGCACTGCCGGTTTCTTCTCGGGAGCCGACGGCTTCTTGTCCGCCGGATGCGGTGCCTTCTTGTCGCTGGCCGCTTTTTTCGCGTCGGCTTCCTTCTTGCCGTCCGCAACCTTCTTGAGCTCGACCACCTTCTTGACGTCGGTGCTCTTCTTGACGTCTGGGCCCTTCTTGGGCTCCGGCGCCTTCTTCTCGGGCTCCTTCTTTTTCTCGGCCTCCTTGGGCATCTTGGCGGCGGCTTCCTTGGCTGCCTCGCGAGCTGCCTTCTCTTTCTCCTTGCGTGCCTTCTCGGCCAGCTTCTCGTTCTTCTCGCGCAGCTTCTCCGCCCGCTCCTGCTCCAACCGCGCCTTCTCCGCCGCGGCCTTGGCCACGGCCGCCGCCTCCGCCTCCGCCTTCTTCTGGTTCCGA
>CAZUJM010000182.1:11277-12100 GCA_964620405.1 uncultured Pirellulaceae bacterium
GCGATCCGGTTCTTGGCCTCCGGGTCGATCTCGGCCAGCACGGCCTTCAGATGCGTCGAGTTCGGACTCGCCGCGAACTCGGCCGCCAACTGCTGGAACTGGGAAGCGAACTCGATGCCCTTGGTCTTCGGAATCGCTCGCTCCAGACCCGGCACGGCCCCCTCGTTGAATTCCGCTTCACTCAACGCGTTGATCGCGAGCATCAGTTCCAAGCCGGCAGGGCTCACCGGGATCTGATGTCCCCCCAGGCCATGCTGGACAACATAGGAGACCGTGAACGGAGTGGTGCCGCGAAACTGCTGCAACTGCTTGACCGCAACGCCCAGGTTTTGCTTCTTGAGCGGTTCGAGGTCGAAGCTATAGAGTGCTTCGAAGACGCTGTGCAGCGTCTGCTTGAGGTGCGTGGCGGTCCGCGTCGGGTCGGTCAGCCCCTTCATCAGTTCGGTCAACTCGCGGACCGTCGTCACGCGCACTTCATTCCAGTCGAAGAACGACTGCTGGAGCCGAGCGAAACACTCCTCGGCCACCTCTGGCTTGGAATCCTCGAGGAAACAGGCGAACAGCAACTGCTCCAGCAGGGGCCGTTCCACCGTCACCACGGACTTGTAGTGCTTGGCCAAAACCTTGGACAGATGGGTGATCGTAGCGGCTCGATTCGGAACTGACATAGGCTTCTCTACGGTGTGATGAACTTGCCAACGACATGCCGTCGGGCGGCTTTGGCGAAGATGGCGGCCCGCAACTTCGTGCCGGGGCCTAGGTTTTCGTTTCCCTTCCCGCCGATTCGGCGGTCCGCTCGTCGTGCTTGATCTTGTGCCAGGTC
>CAZUJM010000183.1:0-3108 GCA_964620405.1 uncultured Pirellulaceae bacterium
GCCTGGCGCGAAAGCGCGAGGTGCCCTTTGGTTCCACATGCCTGCGGTCTTCGGACTGCAAAGCCCACCAGGAAACGCCAAGGATGGCTCGGCCAAGATTAGCACTCCGGAAACTGGCTCTCATCGCATCGCTGTTCGTGTGCGGTTGCCAGCCGACGCAGCCGTTCTTTCTGAACGAAGATGGCGACCTGTCGCATTATTTGAACCAGGCGACGGACATCGAGTACGCCGACGTGGACGCCGCCCCGCTGCCCGACGCGGCCCAGGCCCACGCGCCCTACTCACTGCTGAACACCGAAGCCAGTGAGTTCTGGGACCTGAAGCTGGAAGAAGCCATCTCGATCTCGCTGCAGAACAGCAAGGTCATCCGGTCGATCGCCCAGGTGCGTCAGTCGCGCCAGGTCGGCCAGGGCGTGGCCGCTCCTGCCGAGTCGCTGACGATCAATCCCGAATTCACGCCGACGATCTACGACGCGGCGATCGAGGAGTCGGGCCAGAACGGCGTGGAGGCCGCTCTGTCGGCCTTCGATGCGCAGTGGAACACGCGTCTGTTCTGGGATCGCACGGACCGCCCGCAGAACGTCGACACGGGCGGCGAGCAGATCTTCGCGCGGATCCTGCAGCAGGACCAGATGAACTTCGAGTCGGAACTCACGAAACGTGCCGCCACCGGTACGCAGTGGGCCTTCCGCAACGTCTCGACTTACGACTCCAACAACCGTCCGCTGCGGGTGCTGACCAGCGAATGGCTCACCTCCTGGGAAGCCGAAGCCCGTCATCCGCTGTTGCGAGGCAGCGGCGTGCAGGTCAACCGGATCCCTGTCATGGTGGCCCGCATCCGCACCGACATCTCGCTCGTGCAGTTCTCGGTCGGCGTCCGCAACCACCTGATCGAAGTGGAACGATCCTACTGGGATCTGTACTTCTTCTATCGCAACCTGCAGGCCGCGAAGGTCGGCCGCGACAGTGCCCTGGGCACCTGGAAACGCATCAGCGCGATGCTGGAGTCGAACGCTCCCAACCTGACGGGCGAGCAGGAGTCGCAGGCTCGCGAGCAGTACTACTTCTTCCGCGGTCGCGTGGATGAAGCCAAGCGTGACCTGCTGATCGCCGAACGCCAGTTGCGGTACCTGATGGGCATCGCGGCCACCGACGGCCGCGTGATTCGCCCGAGCGACGAAGCGACGCTGGCCCGCGTGGAATTCGACTGGTCGGACATCCTGACGGAAAGCCTCAATCGGTCGGACGAAATCCGTCGCCAGAAGTGGCTGATCAAGCAGCGTGAGTTGGAGCTGATCGCGGCCCGCAACGGCCTGCTGCCGCAGGTCGACATGGTGGCCTTGTACCGCTGGCTGGGTCTGGGCGACGACCTGATCGCCTCCGATCGCCGCGGCATCAACTTCCCGAATCCCGGCTCGCTGGCCTCGGACGAACTGACCGAGGGCCGCTACCAGGAATGGCGACTGGGCATCGACATGAAGATGCCGGTCGGCAACCGCCAGGCCCATGCCGGCGTGCGGAACTCCCAGCTGCTGCTGGCTCGCGAACGAGCCCGCCTCGAAGACCTGGAGCTGGAAGTGTCGCACAGCCTGACGGACGCCATCCAGCGACTCGACGCCAACTACGCCCTCGCCCGCACGGCCTTCCTGCAGCGGGCAGCCGCCCAGGAGCAGGTGCGAGTGTTGCAGACGAAATTGGAGAACGGAGCGATCAGCGTCGACCTGCTGCTGGACGTGCAGCGACGTTCGGCCCAGGCCGAGCAGGCCTTCTACCAGGCCCTGCTGCAGTACAACCTGGCGATCCTCGAAGTGCACTTCCGCAAGGGCTCGCTGATGGAATACTGCGGCGTCTCCCTGCAGGAAGGCCCCTGGCCTGCCAAGGCCTACTTCGACGCCCTCATCCGCGCTCGCCAGCGTGACGCGAGCCACTACCTGGACTACGGCTACTCGCGACCGGCGGTCGTCAGCCGCGGCCCCCTGCCGCAGAATGCCGAGGAGGTGCTGAACCATGGCGTGCCGAACACCGGCCATGACGGCTCGCATCTCGAAGGCCTGCCGACTCCCGCCGATCCGTTGAGCCAGCCGCAAAGCAGCTCGGTCTCGCCGACGTCGCCTCGCGAAGCCCGGCGGCCCCGGGGCGTGGTGCAGATGACCGGGCACGAGGCCACGAACGGCTCTGCCCAGGACGGCAAGTTCAACTGGGGCGATGCCTTCGAAGAGTAGTCGCCGCCGCTCGTCACGATCTCACGGCTCGCCGCCCGCAACAACGCGGACGGCCGCGTGAAACGTGCACACGCAAACGTACTTGCAAGGCTGCGGGTTGGGCAGGAGCCGGGGGGACTCCTGTCCGGCTCGTGGCCTTGCGGTACAATTCTACGCGACTCATCGCCCGTGAACCCCGCGCGTTCACGAACCGTCCGTTCCAACGAACCCCTCGTCGCTTGTGCGGAAGCTTCACGGCCACCCCGAGGCACGGATGGACGACCCCCAAGAACTGCGGACACGTCTGGGCGAGTTGGAGCGCGAGCAGCAGTGGATCTCCAGCGAACTGCACGACGGGCTGCTGCAGTCGGTGGTCGCGGCGCACATGGCGGCCGAATCGCTGCGGAGAAAATGGCCGGCAGCCAGCGGTCCTGAACCCGCCGAACTGGGCCTGCTGCTGCAATACCTGCAACAGGCCATGTCCGAAGGGCGTATCCTGCTCGACCACACGCAGCCCGAGGCGATCTCCACCGCCAGCTTGACCGCCTCGCTGGACGCACTGGTAAACCAACTGCGCAGCGAACGGCGCTGCTCCGTCATCTCCACCATCCGCCTTCCGGAAGGACTGGGCCCCGCCATCCAGCGGACGGTCTATCGCCTGCTGCAGGAGACCTTGAACAACGTGCGGCGCCACAGCGGCGCGCGTGAGGTGCGGGTGCGGATCGAACCGTCGACCACGGGCGTCATCCTGGAGACCTGCGACGACGGCCGGGGCTTCGATGCGTCATGTGTCGGCGAAGGCCACTTCGGACTTCGAGGCATGCAGCGCCGCGTCGAGATGATGGGCGGCCGCTTCACGCTGACCACCCAGCCAGGCCACGGCACCCGCGTCCTGGTGGAGCTACCC
>CAZUJM010000183.1:3208-12058 GCA_964620405.1 uncultured Pirellulaceae bacterium
GCCGCGCAACACCACTGCTACGCATCGGCCGTCTTCCGCGAACCGTCGGCACCTTCCAGCGCGGCCGCCACCAGCGATGGATCGGCCAGCGGAGCGATTGGCGAGGCGGCAACCTGCGCGGCGGCCGAATAGCCGCCGGACTGGAAGGCCAGCACGAGGTCCGACGTGTCGAACGCGCCGTCGCAGTTCCAATCGCCATCCGACCAAGACGCAGCGACCGCCTGCGCGTTCTCGTACTTGCCCCGCGCGAACACTTCGACGAGGTCGCCCGAGTCGAACACGCCGTCGAGCCCGGCGTCGCCGTAGGTCGTCTTCAGATAGTCGACGATGAGCATGTCACGGTCGGCTTCATTGACGAGCCCATCGCCATTCAGGTCGAACCGACCCTCCGGCTGCGGGGACTGCATCGCGGCGCAGAAGAGGTCAACATCGGCCACATCGAGCTTGCCGTCCTCGTTAAAATCGGCGGGCGATCCAACGCGGAACAGCACACTTCGCGCGGGCACGGGCCGGCCGAGCGGCATGCCATCAGGACCCGCTGTGAAACCGGCCGAACCACGCAGCAGGTGCATGCGCCGACCAAACACGGGCACTCCCGACAGATTCGACGGATCGCTGGCGTCCGGATCGTTCGCCAGCGAATTGGTGACCACCAGCGCCCCCGGCTTCGGCCCCGGAATGCTGCCGTCGTAGTTACGGACGTTGTCGCCATTGTCGGCCAGCACCATATAGCTGGCCGTGATCTTGCCCGTGTACGCGCCATTGGACCCATCGTATCCATCGCCGAAACGGAGACCCGCGTTGATCGGCGCCTTGGGGTCGACCTGCGTGCGGTTCGCCACCACCACGCTGCGCGTCACGGTGACCATCGGCCCGCCATAGCCGGCCTCGATCCCCTGGTTGGCCCGCTGCACCACCGTGTCCTCGACCTCGACCGTATTCTTGTTGCTGGTGGCGATGCCTTCATGGAAGGTTCCGTCGATCCACGAACCGAGCACCTTGAGGATCGCGCCGTTGTGGTCGATGCCATCGTCCTTCGTGCGAACGATATGGCTGTTCCGGAACTCCGATGCCTCTCCCGACGGGTGGGCTCCCGCGAAATAGAATCCGTCGTTGTCATCATCCACGAACGTCTGCTGCTCGTCGGAGATGTTCATGAGCCAGGTGCGATCGACGAGCACGACGCTGTTGTCGAACTGCGCTCCGGTGTCGACATGGGAGAGCACCGAGTCGGCGATCTGGATGCGGCTGGTCTTGGAGCCGAACGCCTTGCCGACGTTGTGGGTGATGAAACAGTTCTCACACGCCAGGTTGCCGCTGCTGACGTAGAGCACCGGTTGGCTGTTCGAGTGGCCGAAGGTGCGACTGGTGTCCCCACCACCGCGAGTGAAGAACGTATAGCGCAGCCGATTGCTGGCCGCTCCCCGGAACTCCAGCCCACCCCACGGCTTGGCCGCATCGAGTGCGTTGAAGAAGACCGGGTCGCTGGCCGTGCCGAGCGACTGCAGCAGGCCGTCCACGCGCAGGTTCGCGCGGTCGCCCATGAGGACGCGCGTGCCCGCTTCGATCGTCAACTGGCTGCCGGCCGGGATGACGACTTCACCGGTCACACGATACTCCCGGTCGGCCGTCCAGGTGGTGTTTCCAACCAGCGTGCCGCTGATATTCTCGACGGGAAAGTCGTCCGGCAGCACCTGCACGGCGCGGCTTCCCAGCGGCGTGCTCAACTGGAAATCCGCGGACGCCAGCACCGTGGGATTCAAGGTGGCGACACCATGCTGGAACTTGAGCGACGTGGCGCTCAGGTCGCTTGAGTTGGCGAGGCTGACCAGGGCGTTCCAGGCCACATCGGTCTCGCGCTGCCAGTCCAACCCGCGCGCGACCACAGGCAGCGTCTCCCCCTTGCGCACGCGGCGCGGCGCGAGCAGATCGACCGCGCGATCGCGCCAAGCCGGCGTCTCCCCCGTGTACCATTCGCCCGCGCTGTTCATGCCGACGACTTCCACCTGCTGGTCGCCCTGCGCAAGCCCCGTCAACTGGATGGGCTCCGTGACCGGCGCCTGGACACTCCACGCGCCCCCGCCCACGCGGTAGCGGTAGTGAGTGATCCCCGGCCCGCCCACATCCAGCGTGGCCTTGCCATCGGCGCTGGCCGGCGACCTCAACCGCATCGCCGGGCCTCCCACCACCAGCGCGCCCATGTCCATTCCCAGGGGCCCCGTGCCGCGCGCGGGTGAACCAGCCAGCAATCGGTAGTTGCCCGCCGCCGCGTCAACAAAGAGCGGATCGCCCTCGAGGTTCCCCGTGCCCAGCGAATGGGCCGGCACCGTCGTGGCACCAAACGCCACCGACTCGTTCGGCAACAGCGACTGGTTCACCGTCAACTGCGTCTTGAAGGTCGCCGAGTTGACGAGATTCTTGAAGAGCTTGGCGTTGTTCCAGAAGATGTTCCCATCCACGGCCGCCCCCTTGCCCGCTCCCAGCACGGCCGTCCCACCCTCCTCGTTGAACTGCATGACCGCCAGCGTGTTGTTGACGAACACATTGTTCTGGACGGTGGCGAAGGCGTCTTCCTTCAGCAGCATCGCATGGTCGTTGTTCATGAACACGTTGCGTACGACGGTGATTTCCGTCCGATTCGTCGCGCCCGTCTGCGGCAGCCCCGTCGCGATCGCATTCGACGTCGTGGCGCGACTGGTGTTCTTGCGGAAGTTCATGAACACGTTGCCCTCGATGTGGGCATCGGTCCCATCCAAGTCCAAGCCGTCGTCGCCACCGCCCTGGAACACATTGTTGAGGATCTGCAGCACGGGTCCCGGTCGGTTTGGGCCCAGGAAGTCGATCACGTCACCACCGTTGTTGCTGTTGGCGAACACGTTGCCGTCCACCACCAGGTACTCATTCCCCGACAGGTTCTCCCCGTGGATCACCTCGTCGCCATTCGACTTGGGAAACATCGAGTCGCGGACAATGAGCGACGGATGGTTCAGCTCCAGGATCGTACCTGTCGTGCCGGTCCAGACGACGTTCTCCAAGTAGAGTCGCGAGTTGACGACATGGATGGCCTCGCCCTGCGCGTCGCCTGAATCCATGTCGGTGAACGTGATGCGGCTGTCCTGCAGCGTGCTGGCGAAGTCCAGGCCGTCCCAGCGACTGCCGCCGGCGACCTTCTCCATGCGGATACGCGCGTCAGGCGTTCCCTCGGCCAGCAAACGACCTTTGACCTGCAGCCCCGCGCCGCCGCGGAACTGCACGACCACCCCCGGCTCGATCGTCAGCGTGGCCGTCGACTGCACGACCACGTCGGCCGTCACTTCATACGGCGAGTTGGCACGCGACCACACGGCGTCAGCCGCGATACTCCCCGACACCTGGGCGAACACCTGGCGACTCTCGAGCGATTCCAGCATGCGAGGCCGCGTCTCCCGCCCACGCCACTCCTGTCGCGGAACACCCCCGGTACGCCGCCGGTCACGACGCAGGAAGGGCAACAGGCGGGCCAAACCGACGCGGGCACTCAAGCGGCTCATCAACGCAATCCTCACCAGGCAGGTACCTTCATCCCGGCCCCGGTTACCACCGCAGGCCACGCTGCCATTGTAAAGGTCACGCGCCCGCCGTCAAAACGCTGCCAGCCGTTTCAGAGACGGCCTGATGTTCTCGGTCGCGAGAAGGCTGCGGCCGCAGTCAGCACTCGCCGTGTTCCGAATCCCAAACGCAGCCCGAAGCATCAACTGAGCCCAGACGGGCCTCGAGCCGACGCAGTCGCCTGACGTTGCGCGAACCCAGACCGGCACACGGCGTGTGCCGGCTACGAGAAGAAGGCTGCGGCGTGCGATGATCCGTTCGCTGAACAGCCGCTAGGACTGGTCGCCGCGCGGACGTGTAAAGCTGATCAGACGCGTCAGGTCCGTGATGATCTGTGGCAGCTCCAGACCGCCGGGCGAGGCCAGGTATCGGGGCGTCCACTCCGGAGTGAATCGCTCCTTGTAGTTGCGCAGCCCCTCGAAGCTGTAGAAGTGCTGTCCGTGGCGATAGACGATGCCCACGGCTTTATTCCAGAGCGGCGCGAGTGGTCGGTCGTCGATGCCCGAAAGCGGCGCCATGCCCAGGTTCATGTACTGGTATCCGCGTTCCTTCCCCCAGAAGATCAGCTTCACGAACAGGTACTCCATCGTTCCCGACGGAGCGTCGGACGTGTAACGCATCAGGTCGGGCGAGAGTTCCTGCGCATTGCCGCTTTGCCAGACATTTGCGAAGGCCACGATCCGGCCCCCCTGCCGTACCAGGGCGACCGGAAACCTCGCCAGGTAGCGGGCGTCGAAGTAGCCCAGCGAGAATCCCTTCTCCGTCGTGGCCTTGGAGGCCAGCCAGCCGTCCGAAATCGCCCGCAGTTCGGGCAGCAGCCCGGGCACCGCCGACGGCGGAACCACCTCGAACTCGCAACCCAACCGGTCCAGTCGGTTCATGGTGTTCCGCAGGTGGCTGCGCTGACTTCCGTCGAGCGTAAAGCCTGCCACGCGGACGCGACCATCTTCGCCCAGCTTCAGCAGCGTCAGGCCCTGGTCGAGATAGATCGACAGGTGATCCGGATGCACCTGGTAGAACACAGGCCGCCCCGAATAGCTGTCGCAGAGGGACCGAAACTGCCAGATCAGCTCGGCAAACTCCTCCCGCGGCCCGACGGGATCGCCCATCACCACCCACGTCCGCCCCTGCACGCCATAGGCAAGGAACGCCGTTCGCGTTGGATTGAAAAGGAGCGCCTTGTCTCCCAGCAGGGCCACGTTCGGCCATGACTCGGACTGGCCGCCAATGATCGACGCAGCCGTCGCGAGGTCCTCCTCCGTCGGCGTATCCGGACGCGGCTGGTGAGGGGAGATCAGGTTCAGCACGAACACGGACAGGAACAGGGCCGCCGCACCCACGCTCGCTCGCAGGAATCGCGGCGCGTGCGCGTCCAGCGCCACGGTCCACCACAGGTCGGGCGTGTACGGCACCTTGCGATACGAGATATAGCCCAGCCACAGCATGCAGAGGAAGACGACGAGGATCGTGGTGATCCAGCTCGGCGTGAAGGCATTGCGCAACACGGTGCCCTGGCGGTAGAAGACGCTCCTGCTGGGCCAGAGCAGCGCGAGCGCCAGCGCCAGCAGCGCGGCCTCTTCGATGTCGAGGCCTTTCAGCAGCGAGAAGGCGATGCCGGCAACCAGCAGCCGCGTGGTGATCCGCCAACCCGACTGGAGGCGCCGCTGCAGTCCGCTGGACGACAGCAACAGTCCCATGCCCACCAGGCTGTTGGCGAAGTGCGACATCTCCAGAACCCAGCGAGGCAACCGCTGATCCAGCCACGTCAACCGATACTGCAGCGCAGGAACTGCGCTGGAAAACATCAGCGCCGCTCCGCACATGGCCACTCCGCCCGCCAACACCGACGGCACGATCGGCTCCAGCCAACGTCCCGCCTGTTTCCAGGAGGTCCGCAGCGACTTGCTGTGGATGGCCACTTCGTTCATGGCCAACAGGATGATCGCCAATCCGAGCGGCAGCAGGTAATAGATGACGCGAAACGCCAGCAGCGTGCCCAGCATCTGCACGCGATCGCCGGTGCCGGTCAGCGCCAGGATCGTCGCTTCAAATACTCCCACGCCCCCCGGCACGTGCGTCAGGATCACGGCCAGCAACGCCAGGCAGTAGATCGTGACGAAGTTCAGGAAGCCCACCTTCGTGTCTTCCGGCAGCAGCACATAGAGACACCCGGCGGCCAGGCAGAGATCGATGGCCGCCACCACCACCTGCGCGACGGCAATGCCCGGCCGCGGCAACGACAGCTGCCACGACCGCCAACCCAACGGCTGCTTCCTCACCCACGCAAGCACGAACCAGCCCAAGACCACCGCCAGCAGCAGCAACCCCAGGATCCGCAACTGCGTGTGGTTCCAGTTCGAATTCAGGAACGGCGACACCGGCTCCACCAGCATCGCGAGTCCCGCCAGCGCGAAAACCCCCAGCCAGAAGGTGACGGCGACCTGCACCAGCAGCTGCGCGATTTCCACCGCCGACAGACCCCAATGCGTGTACAGCCGCGTGCGAACCGAGGTGCCGCCCAGGAGCGCTCCGAAATTAAAACTGGCGACGAAACCGGTGAAGGAGGCCAGGGCCATGCGGCCCAGGGACAGGTTCCGCCCGATGCTCTGCAACGCCAGCCAGTCGTACCCGATCAGCGTGATGTAGTTCGCGGCGGCGAGGAGGATCGAGACGACGATGTGCCAGCGAGGAATGCGACGCAGGCTGTCGCGTATCTCCTCGTAGTTGTATTTGCCCAGGTGACCGTGGATCAACCAGATCGCGAACCCAAGCGCCGCGATGATCACCAGCGGCTTGATGAAGGAGCGAATCGGTCGCTTGACATGGGTCGACATGGGGAACGCTGGTCACGACCAGGACAACCAGTGCCTGGGGGGATCCGCCTCGGGAGGAAGTGCTCGGAAAACCAGAAGACCTGAAGCCATCGGATGCGTTGCGAAGGCCGCGAGCGGAACGGCCGCCCGCGGGACGGTCAGAGCCAGAAACGAGTCACGGCCATCACGAGATAAACGAGCACCATGAAGGCGAGGACCCAGAAGGCGAATCGTGCGGCATGCTCCAGGATAGGGCGCGGCGCCTCATGGCGCGTCGCAGCGTAGACCAGACTGATCGCGACGACCAGCGGCAGGCTGTAGCCGAGACGCCCCAACAGGACCGCCATCACCATGGGCACCGCCGAACGCAGTCCCTCACCGGCCAGCCAGAATTCCAGCACGTTCGCTTCGAGCATCTTGGTGTTCTCTTGCCATTCGAGGGATCAGGCCAACCCCAGGCCTCAACCCGCGTGTGTCTTGTCTTCCGGCCGATTCTCGTCCGCCTGCTTCTCCGGCGACTTCTCCGCCAGCATGAACACAGGCCCGGCCAGCGCGTCGTAGATGGCCAGCACGTTCAGCAGGCCCGCGATCATGGTGTACAGCGTGCCCAGTTCGAAATCGCCCTTCAACTCCCGGTGCCAGTCGGCCAACTGGTCGGGTTCCTGCTCGCTGCGCCCCACCTGCGGCGGAGCCATGAAGCCACCCCAAAGCGGCGGCTTGGCCGGTTTGCTCACCAGCACGCGATGCCTTTGCACGAGGGCCGGCAAGGCAGGCAAGCCAACTCCGAACTGGCACAGGTACGGAAACCGCATGTCGGGCGGGCGGAAGGAAGCGTAAACCACCTTGCCCCCGCCAATCCAGAAACCCATCAGGTAGATGCCCAGGATGCAGATCATGAACAGCAGGCCCTTCGCCCGCCGGCCCTGGTACAGATGCCCCAGGCCCGGAATCAACCAGGCCAGGAACGCCGCCAGCATCGGATTGCGCAGCTGGATCTCCATCGGATAGTCGGGATCCGGCGATTTCACCAGCTTGTCCATGCGCGGCTTCCTGCGATCAAAAAGGCTTTCAGTCCAGCGGGCCATTGTATCGGTTTGGAATGCCCCAGCCAGGGACAGTCAAGGGCCCGAGCCCCCTGCGACACGGGTCTTGGCAACGCCGAGACACGGGCCCTGGCAACCGCCTCTCCCGATCCACCGCCACCCCGAGACGTCGTTCGCGGCGAGAAAAAGACCAACCGGCGGGCAGAGATTCGCGGCGCGTCGGCCGGCCACCGCCCTGCTCGGAAGAAGCGGCAGCCGGCCACGAGAACCGGCCGGCGATGCGCTGCTTCACCCTCCCACGGGCCTCGCCGCATGGCTGCCAGCCAGCCGCTCCCGCATGGCCGAGGCGGTGACAACCGTGCGTCATGCGAACCCAGGCGCGATATGGCTCACGCCGCCTCGGATACGCCCGACGCCGTCAGGCTCCGGTAGACCGACTCGATTACTTCCTCATCGAGGTCCGCCAGCTCCTCGGCCGCGCCGGCCAGCAACGCCAGCTCCGCCAACTGACGCACACGGCGGGGAACCCCCTGCGTCAGATGGAACAGATGATCGGCCGCCGCTGGCGTGAACAGGTGCTCATCGCCCCCCACCAGCCGCAGCGACGCACGCAGGAACTGCTCCGTTTCCCGAGCGTCCCACGGCTCCAGCTCCGTGCGCAGGTCGCAAAGCTCCGTCAGCTTGGTCCCAAAGCGACTCGTCCTTTGCGGCTGCGCGGCGAGAATGATCGTCAGGCGCGTGTCCGGATGGTTGTCGGCGATCGCCAGTCGACACAGGGCCGACTGAAGGTCCAGTGACATTTCGTCGGCATCGTCCAGCATGAGGATCGTCTGCAGGTGCTGGTAACGGCAGGCGACCAGATGGTCTTGGATCTCGCGCCAGCATTCAAAAGGCGCGGCGGTGGCGGAAAGCGTGTGACCCAGGGCACTGCTGAGCCGCCAGACAAACTCGGTGCTGCCCAGCCCGACTGCGTTCATCTTCACGACATGGCAGTTGAGTCGCCGCAACTGAAGCGCCGCGACGTCCAGCACCAGACTCTTGCCCGTGCCGCTGCCACCGAGCAGATACCCCAAACGGCGACGGCTGTCCACCAGGAAGTGCAGTCGAGCCAGTGCTTCCTCATGAACCGCACTCGGGTAATAATCCGCAGGGTTCAGTTGCGCGGTGAAGGGGGAACGGGAGAGTCCCCAATAGGCGACGTGCATCGACGTGGTCTCCGATCGAACGTGCGGTGGCGGAAGGCCCCGTGGAAAAGGATCCCGTCGGCAAGAAGCCAAAACGGAAGCCGTCCTGCGGGAACAGCTCTGGGGTTTGCGAGGAAATACTTGACGGGGCGGGACTCTACCCAGCACCGCGCCGATGCGTCAAGCGAAGTTCCCTGCAGGCACGCCGAGTGCTGGCATGCG
>CAZUJM010000184.1:0-4156 GCA_964620405.1 uncultured Pirellulaceae bacterium
CGGAAGATGTGCGCGGCGCGCGTCGTCCACGAGGGCCGACCCGCGCGATCGTACGTCTGCTCCGCGAACGCCCCTTTGCACCAGTAGATCCAACCATCGGGTCCCAGGTACGGCCCGTGAAGCTCGTTTGCGCAGCCCGTCAGCGTGCGCCCGTCCAACCACGTCTCGCGTTGATCGCAGACTCCGTCGTCATCCGCATCCGTCAGCTTCCAGATCACCGGGGGAGCGGAGACGAACACCGATCCGCCATGCCAGAGCACGCCTTCGGGAAACATCATCCGGTCCGCGAACACCGTGCTTGCGTCGAAACGCCCGTCGCCGTCTTCGTCGTCCAGTCGCACGATGCGATGGGGCAGCGTCTGGAGCTGCGTCTTCACGTCGTCGTTGGAGCCGCTGGAGTCGGCGACGTAGAGTCGACCGCGATCGTCCAAGTCGGCCACGATCGGACGCTGGACCAACTCCGGCACCGTGACCAGTTCCAGGGTATAACCCACGGGTATTTCGAAGTCGCGCGATCCCGCTCGAACCGTGGTCATCTCCGCGGCGGCGCGCACGCCGTGGGCCGTCGGTTCCGCCCCCGTCGCGCGCCGCGCGATGTCCGGACTCAGCAGCATCGCCCCGGCAAGGCACGCCCAGCCCGCTCGTCGATATGCCGTCTGGATGGTGAGAACGCTGCGCCGCATGGACGGCTCCTCTGCGCTGGGATGCTGCTGCGATACTGCGATTGGTCTTCGAACGGACGATTTCGTGACTTGGGGCACGACGAACTGAGGCAGTCTTGCGAAAAGCTCCCGGGGATGGCTACCCTGGTTGGCCAGACGCGTTGGGATTCGCGCCCGTCGTACACGCAGGTGGGGATCAGCGGGCTCGGGATCACCGCGTCCTGTTGTCGTCTTTCACGCAACACATTGCAAGTCGAGGTTTCTTGATGCATCGTCCCCTTCCCTGTTCCTGCTCGCCCTCCCTGCTCTTGCCGATGCTGTTGCTGGTGCTGGCGGGTTTCGGTGTGCACGCGCGATCGGTCAACGCCCAGGCAAACGGGCAGGTGTCGGCGACGGGAAAGAGCCCGGAAACGGCCGAAGAAACGCACGGGTTCGCCGATTCGGCGGGCGTTCGCATTCATTATGTGACTCGCGGCAAGGGGCCGCTCCTGGTGATGATTCATGGATTCCCGGACTTCTGGTACACCTGGCGTCACCAGATGCCGGCGTTGTCCGAGCAGTTCCAGGTGGTGGCGATCGACCAGCGGGGCTACAACGAGAGTGGCCAGCCCGAGGGCGTCGAGAACTATGGCATGGACAAACTGGTGGGCGACGTGGTGGCCGTGATCCGGCACTTGGGGCACGAGAAGGCCACCGTAGTCGGTCACGACTGGGGAGGCATGGTGGCGTGGACGCTGGCGATGCAGCGGCCGGAAATGGTCGAGCGGCTTGTCGTGCTCAATCTTCCGCATCCCCAGGGACTGGGCCGTGAACTGGCCCACAATCCCCGCCAGCAAGAAAGCAGCGCCTACGCGCGCGTGTTCCAACAGCCGGACGCCGCGGCCCAGTTGACCGCCGAGCGGCTGGCCCTGTGGGTGCAGGACGCGGAGGCACGCCAAAAGTATGTCGAGGCGTTCCGTCGTTCGTCGATCGAGGCGATGCTGAATTACTACAAGGCCAACTACCCGCGTCCGCCCTACGAGGAATCGAAGCAGCCGCTGCCACGCATTGCCTGTCCAGTGCTCCTCTTCCACGGACTGAAGGACCAGTACCTGTTGGCCGATGGACTCAACGGCACCTGGGACTGGCTCGACGGCGAGCTGACGCTGGTCACCATTCCGACCGCGGGACATTTCGTGCAGCATGACGCGGCCGACCAGGTGACGCGCCGCATGCTGCAGTGGCTCCGACCCTGAACGATTGCCTCGCCCACGGCGCAGAGCCCTTCTGGACGACCCACGGACGGCGTGGGGGCGGCAACGTACCAGGGACCGGCTATGAGACCTGTAGGATCTCGCCCGGCGTGGCCTCCATTGAGTAGGGCGGTTCCGCTGCAGCCGGCACCTCAGTGTCTTTGTCTGCAGAACTGCTGGAGATGGCCTCGGCCTCGCGGCCTCCGCGGAAGACTAGCCTTTCGATCCTTGGTCCGTGAGCACTTCACAGCCGGGGTGCTTGCGTCGAAAGGCATTCAACCCGCTGGCCGTAACCTGCGTGCCGACGAGCGTGACCTGTTTCAGGCGGGTGAGACCCGCGAGATGCAGGAGACCGGCGTCGGTGATCGGCGTCTGGCTCAGGTGCAGTCGCTCCAGCGACGCGATCCTGCCGACATGAACAAGACCCTCATCGGAGATGGCAGCCGTCCAGAGGTCTAGTTCGCGGAGCTGTTGCAGTTCGACGAACCGGACGAGGTCCGCGTCGGTGACCGAAGTGTTTTCGTCTCCCGGGTAGACGTCCCACGAAATGCGGGTAACGCGAAAGCTCCCTGCGGGCAGTCGATGCTTCGGCTCCAGTTCATACTTGTGCGCGTTCGCTTCCACGGTGACGCACCCGCCCTGCGCAAGCACCCAGGTGGCGACCTGGGTATCGAGATCGCCTGGGGCGGGCTGGCAGCCTGTGCCGCAGGCAAACAGGCCCAGGGCGATGAGCATGCGAGCGGCAGTCGCGATTCGCGAGGGCAGCCGCGTGGGCCGCAAGGCCGCGGTGGGGATCGACATGGGACGCATCGGGCTACTCCAGTCGCGGCGTGTCGAGGTCGGCGGGCGTGGTCCAGTAGTACCAGTTCTCGTCGTCGATCCCGCTGCTGATCGTGGCGACGCTGCCGTCGGCGAGACAGACGTTGATTCCCGTGGAACTGAAGGCCTGGGCCTTGAGAGGATGCGCGTTGTCGATGGCCGGCTTGAACTCGGGCCGCTTGTGGCAGCGAAGCCGCCAGGTGTCGGCGGTATCCCAGGCCACGGGTCCGTTCCAGTTCACGAAACCAACTCGCGGCCAGTACGGCGCGATGTAGAGATGGCCGGTGGGTACGGTTCCCGGCAGCAGCGACTCGACCCAGTAGTTGCCCGCGAATTGCTCCTCGGGCGGCACAATGCCATAGCCCCAGAGCGTGGCTCCCTTGGCAGGACTGCCGGTGGGGCGTGACGCAGTGGCATACTTTTCCGCCAGCATCACCGTCTTCGACGTGCCGTCCTTGATCGCCTTGGAAAGGTCTGCGCCGCGGTCGCCAAAGATCTGCCAGTTCGCCGCGTAGCTGCTCAAGCCCCAACGGTCGCTGGGTCCTGCCCACGGCGGCACGTCCGTCGTCAACTCGTAGACGCCAGAACCGAGGCTCGTGTCGCCCGGATGTTGCAGCACAACCAGCGGTTGCGACCGCGCCAGGTCGGGTCCGCGATCGTAGAGTGCCTGTTCCTGGAGGTGGGGGAGCAGATGATGGTACATAGAGCCCGGTGGGCGGCTGGCCTGGCCGGTGGTCGTCATGTGTCCGAACATGGGAGGCGTGCGGCCAAATGCCAACTGAACCGAATGCACGGCCAATCCCAGTTGCCGGAGGTTGCTCTTGGACTGCGTGTCGCGTCCCGATTCGCGGGCCGCTTGGAGCGTGGGCAGCAGAAGCGCGACGAGCAGACCGAGGATGGCAACGACGACCAGCAGATCCACCCGTGTGAAACCGAAATGCAGGACGTGTTGCCGTCGCGGATCCGCGACGCAGGCAGACTCGGGATGCCGCATGGAATACTCCTTGTCGACCTGAATTTGCCCCGCAAGGACAGGTAACCGTGCGACGCAGTGGTCAGGATGGGACGCTAGGACCACGCTCATGGGGCCTGACCGGAAAGGCACGAACCTCGTCCGTGCCGCCAATCAGAGAACGGAGACGACCCTCGGCGAGATGAGGGCAAGAAGCGAGCCTAATGGGCCTGCGTCGAGCAATCAAACAGGCCGCCAAGACAACGCGGAGCGTCGATTCCTTGAATCTCCGGGGGATCCACGGGGCGTGGAACCTATCCGCGACCAGCAAGAGCCCGTCGGCAGCGACGTGACTGCCAGCGATACCGCCGGCATGAACTACGCCGACGCTTCGCCCTGGCGTCGGCATCGTAGCCGATCCTGGCGCGAGGTCAAGGTCGGCTCGCGCTGCTGAAGCCGCGCGTTCGTCAATGCGTGGCAGCGGATTGCAG
>CAZUJM010000184.1:4166-10496 GCA_964620405.1 uncultured Pirellulaceae bacterium
AGTTAGCGAAAAGTAGACGCATTCAGAACGGCCAGTTCGGGATGCACTGTCGCCAGGTCGCGCGGGCGAACTGCCGGAGGGTGGCGGGGGCCGAGTCCTCGCCCAGGAAGTTGATACGCTGGGCCGTGTCGGAGATCAGCACGGGCGCCGCCGACGAGATCGTTCCGCAGGAACTCCGGAAGGTGCGGCCCGCCGTGTTCACGAACTGGTTGCGATGGATGGTGAAGTCCTGGGCAGCCACATACAGTCCGCTCATCGTGTTGCGGACCACGTTGTCGTGCAGGTTGGCGGCCGTGGTGCGGCCGGGCGCGAGTCCCAGGACGCGCGTGTCGCTCCATCCGTCCGATCCGACGTAGATGCCGGTGCCGATCTGCGAGCCTGGTCCGCCGTCGATGACGTTGCGCGAGATGTCCGAGCCGGAGTAGTCGCCGGAAGTGTCAGGCCAGCGGTAGAGCATCAGTCCGACGAACGCTCCGTTGCGGGCGTCGTTGGTGTGCCGGATCTGGTTGCCCTGGATGGTGCAGTCGCGGCAGCCGCCCAGGATGAGGTCGATGTCGGTATTGTCGACGAAGACGTTGTCGACGATCTGCGAGTGGCTGAGGTCGGCAACGGTGAGGCCGTCGGCCCAGAGGCGGCTGCGCTGGTGGAAACCGTTGTCCTTGATGACGTTGTTGCGGATGACGGCGTTCTTGTGGCCGCGTCCCATGACGAGCCCCGCGCCGCAGACCGCGTTCTTGATGACATTGCCCTCGACCGTGATGTCGTCGCTGTAGATGAGGGCGTTGAAGCCGACGCTGTTGTTGGTCTGGCAGGCCGTGAACGTGGCCGATCCCTCGCGGCCCGCCTTGTTGCCGTCCAGGATCATGTGTCGTACGCCGCCGATCTGCGAAGCGAAGAGCAGTCCGCCGGACTGGTTCAGGGCCGGAGTGGCGATCCACGCGGCGCAGTCCCCGGCCTTATCGTCGCAGGCCGGATCGCTTGGACGCTTGCCGACGCTGGTCAACGTCAGGCGACGCGTTGCGCGGACCTGCTTGTTCAAATAGTAGTTGCCGGCCGGGAACTCGATCGTCGCGCCCGCCGGCGTCTTGTCGATGCACTGCTGCAGGATTGGCGAGACGTCCACGCCCTCGTTCGCATACGGCGCAACGGCCGTGCAGCGATAACGATCGCCCACGCGTTCGGGCACGGCCAACGTATTCAAGGGAGCCGTCGGAGGGATTGCTCCGGGGCGAAGGCCTTTCACCGTGAATCGCGCACGCGACGCGGTGTGTCCGGAGGCCATGACGGTCCATGTGTAGCTTGCGCCGGGGGTCACGGGGACCTGCACGCTGGACTGCGTCGTCGCAACGCACAGGTATTCCGTGCGGCAGTAGTGATTGAAGCCCGGGGCTTGGGTGCCGTTCCACTTGTCGTCACGCATCACGACAAGGTACTGCCCCTGGTAGCCGGCCGTGGATTCAAAACGCAGGTTGACCGAATGAGAGGTGAGGGCCGATCCATCCGGGGGCGAGGTGATTCGGACCTGCGGCGCGGCGGGCACGGTCCGCTGGACCGGCTGCGTGCGGAAGGTCGCCTGGGCGGAAGGGCCGCCGGGGATGTTGACGAACCATCGGTACTCCGTGTTGTCACGCACCGGAAGAGTCAGGGAGTTGCCACGCGTCATGGTGCAAGCGTAGTAGCTGTTACAGACGTGCGTCATCCCGGGCGCGCGGCGACCATCCCAGTTGCCCTCCTCCACCCGCACCAGGAATTCGCCGGTGAAACCCGCCGGTCGAGCCCACTGCAGGGTGACGTTGCCCGGACTGACCGTGGCACCGGCCGCGGGCCACGAAACGACCAGCCGACTGCTGGACGCGGTCTGGGAAGCAGCCGAACCAGACACGGTGGTCGGCGGCGCAACTGCGGTCGTCGCCGTCGAGCAGTTCGTCTGGCTGAAGAGGCTGCGGTTGCCGCTGCCGGTCAGCGGTGCGGAGGGATCCGCCACGTTGGAGCAACTGAGCGGCTGGCGGTCCTCCAGCGGTTCGAAAGCGAGGGCTCGAAGGGCAGTCGATCGTCGGCCTGGTCGCGCCATGGTTCGGGCCCTGCGGGGAAGTTGCATCGCGGCAGAGGTGCGGAGCAGATTCCACTATAAACAGGGCGTTCCACAAGCTGAGCGCAGGCGTGTAAAGGTTCCGGTGCGCTTGGGTGAACTTGGTATGCCGGGAGTGCATCGAGGGGGAAAGAAGGCAGGTCCGGGTCGCGCGGACGCTGGCCGGCAGTCCGACGCAGCGGCTCACTGTTCGCGACAGGCTCTGGGCAGGCGTCGTCAGAAGGGCCAGTTCGGGATGCATCGTCGCCAGGTGACGCGGGTGAAAAGCGACTTCGTGGCGGGCGCCACTTCCTCTCCGCCGAAGTCATTGGACGAGGCAATGCGGGACAGGACCACGGGCGCACGTGGAATACGCGTGCCGCAACTGGTCGGAGTCGATGTGCCGTGGACGTTGGTGTATTGGTTGGTGTGGAGCTTGAAGCCCTGCGCGGCCAAGTAGACTCCACTCATCGCGTTGCGGAATGTGTTGCCGCGGATGATGGCGCGGTCGGAGGCGGGGGCCACCAGCCCCCGCACCTGCCCGTCGCTCCAGCCCTCCGTGCCGATATACAGGGCCGTGCCACACTGGCGCTGGGGGCCGCAGTCGATGGTGTTGTCGGAGATGACAGTCCCCGAGAAGTCGCCTGAGGTGCGCACCCAGCGGTAGAGCATCAGGGCGGCGAACGATCCGCCGTCACGAGACGCGGTGTGGCGGATCTCATTGCCTCGAATCTCGCACCGCTGGCAGCCGCCGAGGATGAAGTCGATGTCGGTGTTGTCCAGGAAGCGGTTGTCGACGAGGACGGAGTCGGCGAGGTCCGAGACGGTGAGGCCGTCGGACCAGAGGCCTCGGCGCGTATGGATGCCGTTGTCCTTGATGAGGTTGTTGCGGATCGTTACACCCACATGGCCGCGGCCCAGGACCAACGCTCCCCCGCAGAGGGCGTTCTTGACGACGTTGCCTTCGATCGTCAGGTGGTCGCTGTCGATCAGCGTGTTGAAACCGTAGGGATTCGAGGTGGGGCAGGCGCGTGCGGCGGGGGAAGCACGGCGATTGTCCTTGTTGCCATCGAGGATCAGGAAACGCAAGGCTTTCAGGGCGTTCGCCTGCAGCATGCCGCCGAACGCGTTCAGCCCTGCCGTGGCCACCCATTCGGCGCAGTCCTGCATTGCCTCGGAACACGCGGCGTCGCCCGGCTGTTTGCCGACAGAGGACAATTCAATCGGGCGAGTGACACGAATCTGTCCGTTCAGGAAGTAGCGACCGGCGGGGAATTCCACGAGGCCATGGTCGGGCGTGCGGTCGATGCAATGCTGGATCAAGGGGCTCGCGTTCACCAGTTTCTCGGACCATTCGGTGAGGCTTGAGCAGCGGTAGCGGCCCTCGACCAGTTCCGGGTCGCGGACGGCTTCCGGCGGCGGCGCGGGCGGGATGACGCCGGGCCGCGGTCGGACACGCGTCGAGAACTCGCCTGAGTTGGGGGAAGCTCCGCGCACCGCCACCGACCAGCCATAGGTCGCGCCCGCCAGCACCGGAATGTCGAGCTGGGTGGCTCGCGTCGAGATGCACAGGTACTGGTCCCGGCAGGTGTGGTAGAAGCCGACCGCCTGCTTGCCATTCCAGGTCGCGTCCGTCACGCGGACCCGGTAGGTCCCCGTGTACCCCGGTACGGCATTCCAGCGCAGCGTGGTTCGAGTCGTATCCAGCCTCGCACCGTTCGTGGGGGACACCAATTCGGGGGCAGCGATCGGGGCGGCGACCTGCGGAAAGGACGTCGACCAGGCGAGGGCGAGTGCCGGTTCGCTTCGGTCGAGCGGCGGCGCGTCCTGCGGGCTTACGGTCGCCGCGGTCGGTTGCGAACAGGCGTGGTTCTGCGGTTTTCCTCCGAGCGCCGAAGTGGTGCAGGCCAGCGGCAGTCGCCGCTCCAACTCCTCGACCGACCCAAAACGGAGTTGCCGACGTGGCTTTCGCGGCGCGAACATAAGCGGGGGTCTCCGAAGGCTGTCACGCAATCCGGGGTGTCTGGCGAGTCCTTGCGTGTTGGGCTAATTGTTCGCGTTCCGAGAAGGTCATTCGCGTAAGCGAAGGATTTCGTCCGCTGCTCGGGGCAGGCCGCGATGGGGCGACGGGCTTTGCTCGCGTTCTCGTCGCTGACAGAGGGCAGCGTCTGAGTGACCCAGGTGTGTCAGTCGGGCGCGCCTGGGCGTTGGGCTGGAGCGAATGGACCGGGCGGCTCTTGCCGAGGCGATCGACGCGGCGTGAGACGACGGAAAAACGGAGAGCAGAGCGAATGGTCCACCGAAAACTGCATCTGCCGGTGAAGAAGTGCGTCACCTGCGGGCGTCCGTTCACCTGGCGGCGAAAATGGGCGCGCGTTTGGGAGCGCGTGGCCTACTGTTCCGACGCGTGTCGCAAGCGAGCCGAGAAAGTGCGCTGAAGAGCCGCTGGCATGCTGCGGCCCGTCGAAGCGACAGTTGGGATCACAACGCTGACGAGAGAACGTGGCCGGCACATGCCCTCTGCCGCGACCAGTGCCTCAAGCAGGTCAGGCTAAACGCCGTGCCTGCCCGCGAGACTCGCCGAGCACCGCCCCCTAATCGGTGGGCGGCGGTATACGTTCCTCGGTGCTGAAGGAGTCCGTGAGCTGGGGAGCCTCCATCGTGGGCGGCTCGATGGCATCCACCGGGTCCGAATCGACGAAGTCGGGCGTCGGGAACTCTCCGGATGCCCGGTCAAGACCTGGCAAGTGGCTGGGCTGGGCGGGGATTCCGGCTGGCGGTTCGAGGAACGGTGGAGATTGGCCGCTAAGCTCCGCCAGGGCGTTTCCGGCGGCTCGCTGCTCGGCCTCCTTTTTATTGCGACCCCAGGCGGCTTGGAAGTCGCGTCGGTTGAAACGGGCGGCAACGCAAAACCACTTGTCGTGGTCGGGGCCCCGTTCCTCCACGAGTTGGTACGAGGGCGTGTCGCCCAGGTCGCGCTGCACCAGTTGTTGCAGCAGCGACTTGAAATTCTCGTCGGTCTCGCCCGAGGCCGCCTGCATGATTTCGGGCACCGTGTACCGTTCGACGAACTCCCGCGCCGCCTCCGCTCCACCATCCAGGTAGATTGCGGCGACGAGCGACTCGAAGACATCGGCCAGCAGCGAAGGCGGGACCGGTTTGTCGGCCGAGATGCCCTTGCCCACGATCAGGTAGGACTCCAGTCCCAACGCTCGACTGATCTTGGCGCAGGTGTGTCGACTGACGACGGCGGACTTGATCTTCGTGAGCTGGCCTTCGAGCAGGTTAGGGTAGTTGTGGAACAGATGCTCGCATACGAAGAGGCCGAGGATCGCGTCGCCGAGGAATTCGAGCCGTTCGTTGGAAGCCAGCCGATGCTGCGCGCCGGACGCATGGGTGAGGGCTGCGGTGAGCAGTCGCGGGTCGCGAAAGCAGTACTGGATGATCGTCTCGCACTGCACCAACAGGCTCTGTTCGTTCAGGGGAGTCGCCTCGACGGGCGATGTCTCTGAAGGCGGTGTAACGGAAGGCGGTGCGAGCGCCTGTTCGAAAGGCTGCTGTCCGCACGATGACTCGGCGTCCGAGTCGCGGAGAGAGCGCGGCGACGGACCGCGATCCGGTTCGGAGGGGGGGGGAAACGCTTCCATGAAGACTACGTGCCTGCGATCTGCCCCGCGCGGCGGCTGGTTTCCGGGGCCACGCATGTCCACGGGGTGCGGCACGTGTCTCCGCCTGGGCCCCGCATTAGGCTCGAAACGAGCAAAAGGGGAACCAGAGGGAGAATCGAGCCGCGCGGGTGGGTAGGACCCGTGGAAAGCCTTGTCGTCGCCCCAACATTCTGGCGGCAGCGCGGTCGGAAGGGTGCGCCACCAACGCGGACACTCTAGCGGCTTGTCCGAAGTGTGTCAAACTCGGCTTCTGCCCGGCGGTCGCTTCGTCAAGTCGCCGTGAACCGGCCGGGCGTACCGCAGTGGTTCTTGCCCGCACCGATCGGCGGTGGCTACATTGGAGGATTGGTCGAGGAAGCAGACTGCAGTCAAGGGGAAGTCAAGCCATGGTGAACACGCTGTTTCTCCCTGAACTGCGCGAGATGCTCCAGTCGAACAATTCGCAGGAACTTCGTGAGTTCTGCGAGGCGCTCCATCCGGCCACGACGGCCGACTTCATGTCGGGCTTGACCGTGGACGAAGCCTGGCGGGTGCTGCAACATGCCTCGTCGGAGGCACGCTTCCAGATCTTCCAGTATTTCGAGCACGAGCGGC
>CAZUJM010000184.1:10506-12015 GCA_964620405.1 uncultured Pirellulaceae bacterium
TGGCGCGGATGGCCGGCGACGACCGCGTCGACCTGCTGAATGAACTGGAGCCCGAGGAGGTGGAAGCCCTCGTGGCGCTGATGCCACGTGAGGAGCGTCGCGAGACGTTACGGCTGCAGGCCTACCCCGAGGGGACGGCGGGTGCCGTGATGACGACCGAAGTCGCGCGGCTCACCGAAACCCTGACCGTGTCCGAGGCGCTGCAGGAGCTTTCCCGGCAGTCGGCGACCGTGGAGACGATCTACTATCTGTACGTCGTCGATGACGAGAACCACCTGCGAGGCGTGCTGTCGACTCGCGACCTGATCAGTTCGCTGGGGGCTCCCAACCGGCCGCTACGCGACCTGATGGAGACGCGGGTCATCTCGGTCGACGTGCTGGACGACCAGGAGGAGGTGGCTCGCAAGGTGGCCTACTACGACCTGCTGGCCATTCCAGTCGTCGACGACCAGCACCAGATGCTGGGCATCATCACGCACGACGACGTGATCGACGTGGTGCGCGAGGAAGCCACGGAGGACGCGCTGCGCATCGCCGGTGTCGCGCCGCTCGACTATGGTTACCTGCAGACGGCCCTGGGCAAGCTGTGCTGGAATCGCGGCATCTGGCTGGGACCCCTTTTTTTCGGGTCGCTGCTGACGGCCACTGCCATGCGGCGATACTCCGATGAGTTGAACCAGTGGGACTTCCTGATCTGGTTCCTGCCGATGATCGTGTCCAGCGGCGGCAATTCCGGCAACCAGACGGCGACGCTCATCATCACCGCGCTCACCACCGGCAACATCACGCTCAAGCACTGGATGAAGGTCGTGACGCGCGAGGCGATCATGGGGATCGCGCTGGGGCTGCTGCTGGCGGCTGCGTTCGTTCCCGTGGCGCTGCTTTTCGCGCCCAAGGCGCTGGTCGTGGTTCCCGTGACCCTGGTGCTTGTGGTCCTCTGCGGAACCCTTGTCGGCTCCATCCTGCCGCTGCTTTTCTGCTGGCTGGGACAGGATCCGGCGCTGATGAGCAACCCGTTCGTGGCGGGGGTCATCGACATCGTGGGCATCGTGATCTACGTCAACGTCGCCCTGCTGCTGCTCAGCGGAACGACCTGAGCGGCGAAGCGGACCGCTGCCGCGGCGTCGTTCGCCTTCCTGCCCCGCGACTTCGCAGGACCGACGCGGGAGAATGCCGGGGTCCTAGACGTCCAAGCCTGGTTCGCCCAGGTAGAGCTGCAGGATCTGGCTCTGCACCTTGATGGCCCGGATGAGGATCCAGATCTGTTCCTTGCCGAAGGCTTCCGGATCGGACTTGGCGAGCGATTCGAGTTCTTCCGTCATGGCCGCATGCTGGTCCGTGGCGAGTTGCAGTTTGAGGTTCATCTCGCGCCAGGCGGATTCGAGTTTGTCGAGATCCTTCATCTCCTCGAGGTCGTCCAGCGTGTTGCTCAGCAGCAGGCAGGTGCGCGCCACATCGCGGGTTTCGGCCAGCACAGCATCGATGATGCTGTCGTCCACGCCGCGCAGG
>CAZUJM010000185.1:0-3562 GCA_964620405.1 uncultured Pirellulaceae bacterium
GGCGGTCTCGTCTCGAGAGCGTGTTTCGGGTGTTCGCCAGGCGAACCATGGAAAGGCCGGGTATGAACGATTCGGTGCCCTCCGACCGCTCGGTGCTCGACCAGCTCCGCAGACGCGAGCGGATGACGGTGGTCGACTTTGAGGCGGCTTTAGGGGTCACGGCCACGGCCGTGCGGCAGCGGCTGGGCCGACTGCTGGCCCAAGGCCTCATCCAGCGTCGTCTGGATTCCGCCGGCGGTGGCCGAGGGCGTCCCAGCCATTGGTATGAACTGACCGAGGCAGGGCGGCGGAATACCGGCTCGAATTTCGCCGACTTGGCCCTGGTGCTGTGGGCGGAAATTCGCTCCATCCAGGACGCCGCCGTACGACGTGGGTTGCTGCAGCGACTGGCGGGAAGACTCGCCGATCACTACGCCGAAGAGGTTCGCGGCGATTCGCTGGGAGATCGCATGAGGAGCGTGGCGGAGTTGCTCGGGGAAAGGCAGATCCCGTTCGAAGTGCGAGAGGAAGAGGGGCAGTTGCCCGTCCTCACCGCGTTGGCTTGTCCCTACCCCGACCTGGCCGAGCAAGATCGCGGGGTCTGTGCGATGGAGCGAATGCTCTTCTCGGCCTTGGTTGGACAAGGGCTGCAGTTGGAGCAATGCCGTCTCGACGGTGCTCCCTGCTGCACGTTCTCCGTCAGCGAGACGGTAGCGAGTTCAAGCGATTAAACCGCGGGGGGCGGGGCATGCCGGTCAGAACGCGACTCAAGTAGAGGGCAGCGTCGATGCGGTTGGGTGAGTCGGGAGTGATGAGGCTGGTTGGATCGCGGTATGAACCCCAGCGGGGGAGTATCGACTCGCGGCCCGGGCTTCGATCGGTTGGCCGCATGGGCGTGGCGATGCATCGAGAGTTGGGTCGCCGAATCGAGCGAAATTAGGGCAGGCGAACGCACCACGGGTAGTCAAGAGCACGCTGAAGTGCCAAGATGAACCGCTTGGAGATGCTCAGGCCGGAAGGCTTGCCGAGAGCTTAGAAAATCACACTTTCAGGCGTTAGACAGAGGTCGGGTATGACTCAACCATGGATTGAAGGGCGATTCGAAGAGGGCGTGGTGACCACCACGGTGGAGCAGGCGATCAACTGGGCCCGTCAGTCGAGCATCTGGCCGATGACGTTTGGCCTGGCTTGCTGTGCCATTGAAATGATGGCCGCGGGCGCGAGTCGCTACGACATGGATCGTTTCGGTGCGGGTGCCTTCCGGGCCACGCCTCGACAGGCCGACCTGATGATCGTGGCCGGGACGGTCACCTACAAGATGGCCAGCCGCGTGCGACGGCTCTACAACCTGATGCCCGATCCGAAATTCGTGATCGCCATGGGGGCCTGCACGGTGGGAGGCGGGCCGTACTTCAAGTGGGGCTACCACGTGGTCAAGGGCGTCGATCTGGTGGTGCCGGTGGACGTCTACGTGCCCGGGTGCCCGCCGCGTCCCGAAGCGCTGCTGGAAGGTTTGATGCGGATCCAAGACAAAATCAATGGGCACCGGATCGCTCGCCAGAGCACGGCCGGGGGCAAGGGGGTCGGGGCACTGGGCGAAAAGGTAGAGGCCGGGCTGCCGTTGCCGCATCACAGCGGTTTCGTGGCTGCCCCGCGGGACCAGCAACCGCTGGTCGACCACCAGAAGATCACCGGCTAGGCCGGGTTCCGCACTCGGGCTGCCGGCGACAGGCCGGCTCGGGAAGAATGGCGGCAATGCGTCTGTCGCGTGACGCCGGGAGGTTGGCTCCGCGGGCGAGTTTCGAGTCAGGGGAGAGGTGTGGACGATGGATACGCTGAAGATTACCGACCTGCATGTCTCCGTAGAGGGCAAAGCCATCCTCAAGGGAGTCAATCTGACGGTCCGGCGAGGCGAGACGCACGCGTTGATGGGGCCGAACGGCTCCGGCAAGAGCACGCTGGGCCTGGCGATCATGGGGCATCCCAACTACGAGGTGACGGCCGGGTCGATCGAGCTGAATGGCCAGGATGTCCTGGGAATGGAGGCGGACGAGCGTGCCCGTGCCGGCATCTTCATGGCATTCCAGCGTCCGGTCGCCATTCCGGGCGTGAAGCTGGCCGATTTTCTCCGGCACGCCACCACGAACGTACGCAATCCCGACCGCAAGGAAGGGGAAGACCTGATTCCGATGCGTGAGTTCCGCAAGGAGATCCGCGAGAAGATGGAGCAGTTGCGGATCGACCCGGAGTTCGCTCGACGGTACGTCAACGATGGCTTCTCGGGCGGCGAAATGAAGCGGGCGGAAATCCTCCAACTCGCGATGCTGCAGCCGAAGTTCGCCGTGCTCGACGAGACCGACAGCGGTTTGGACGCGGATGCCGTGCTGCTGGCGAGCCAGAGCATCGCGGAGATCGGGCGGAAGCAGATCGGGCTGCTTATCATCACGCACCACGACAAGCTCCTCGAGCACAATCCGCCCGACTTCACGCATGTGATGTTGGGGGGACGCATCGTCGAGACTGGCGGAGTGGAGTTGGCCGCGGAGCTCTATTCGAAGGGGTACGATCGGGTTCGCACTAAGTACCCGGAAGCGAATGCGGCAAATGAAGCCATGCTGGAAGAGGAAGAGGCGGTGGGTTCCACGGAGGTCTGACCTCCGGAACGAAACCCCGAAGATGGCCGCGGCCGCGGGGTTGAAGTCGCATCACAAAGTATCGGGTTCAGTGGAAACGGTCTGAGGAATAACGGAAACATGGCAACTGACCTGACCGACAATCCGGCTGGTGGCATCGGGGAAATCAATAAGTACGATTTCCGCACGGAGACGAACGCCGTCTTCAAGGCCCGGAAGGGCCTCAACGCCGAGATCGTTCATCAGATCTCGGAGATGAAGAACGAGCCGGAGTGGATGCGCGAATTCCGGCTGCACAGCTTGGAAATCTTTGAGTCCAAGCCGATGCCCCACTGGGGAGGCAATATCGGGATCGACTTCCAGGACATCTACTACTATCTGAAACCGACAACCGGCCAGGGTCGCACCTGGGACGATGTGCCCCAGGAGATCAAGGAGACGTTCGACAAGCTGGGGATTCCGGAAGCGGAGAAGAAGTTCCTCGCCGGGGTCAAGGCTCAGTTCGAGAGCGAAGTGGTCTACGGGTCGCTGCAGGAGGATCTCGCGAAGAAGGGCGTGATCTTCACCGATACCGATACGGCGGTGCGGGAGCATTCGGATCTGCTGCGTGAGTACTTCGGCACGATCATTCCTCCCTCGGACAATAAGTTCGCGGCGCTCAACTCGGCCGTCTGGTCGGGTGGTTCTTTTATCTACATTCCACCTGGTGTCACGATTGAGTTTCCGCTGCAGGCCTACTTCCGCATCAACGCGGAAAACATGGGGCAGTTCGAGCGGACGCTGATCATCGTGGACGAGGGAGCGAAGGTGCACTACGTCGAGGGTTGCACCGCACCGATGTACAGCAGTGAAAGCCTGCACTCCGCTGTGGTGGAGATCGTCGTGAAGCGTGGTGGACGTTGCCGATATACGACGATCCAAAACTGGGCGAACAATATCTACAACCTGGT
>CAZUJM010000185.1:3572-12002 GCA_964620405.1 uncultured Pirellulaceae bacterium
ACCAAACGGGCCATGGCATACCGCGACGCCACCATGGAGTGGGTCGATGGAAACCTGGGCAGTCGGTTGACCATGAAGTACCCCGCCGTCTACATGATGGAACCTGGTGCACGTGGCGAGATTCTTTCCATTGCCTTCGCATCGAAGGGGCAGCATCAGGACGCGGGTGCGAAACTGGTGCACTGTGCCCCGCACACCACGGGCCAAATCGTCTCCAAGTCGATCTCGAAGGGGGGCGGCCGCAGCAGTTACCGGGGACTGGTGAAGGTCGAGAAGGGGGCGCACCATTCGAAGTCGAATGTGGTGTGCGACGCGCTGATTCTCGACCCGCAAAGTCGCAGTGACACGTACCCTTACATCGAGATTGCCGAGCAGGACGTATCGATTGGCCACGAAGCCAGCGTGTCGCGGATTGGCGAAGAGCAACTGTTCTATCTGATGAGCCGCGGCCTGACCGAGTCGGAAGCGAGTACGATGATCGTCAACGGTTTCATCGAGCCGCTGGTGAAAGAGCTTCCGATGGAGTATGCGGTGGAGATGAACCGGCTGATCCAGTTGCAGATGGAAGGCTCCGTGGGCTAACGCGGACTTGGTTCGGCGTGGGTGTCTGGTCAAGGCGAGAGGACGTGTCTTGATGTTGGCACAACGTGGGACGCCTTTCGCGGATTGCCCCGAGGTGTCGTCTCGCGTGCTCTTTCGCGGCGGCAGGACTCTCCGTTGGCTGCCGGTTGGGATTACCAGAAGGTTGCGCCCTTTTTCCGTCGATCGCGGACCGGGCGTTGTGGGAAGGCGAACGCATGAGTGACGCAACTGCGATGACGCGAGGATTCACCCAGGAGGCTTTCGACGCCTTGCTGGATACACGCGGCGAACCAGACTGGCTGCGGTCGCTTCGTTGCGAGGCGTGGCGGGCATTCCAGGAAATGCCCATGCCCGCGCGGAACGAAGAGGAGTGGATGCGGACCGACATCCGGCCGCTGAAGCTCGATGAGTTCTCGCTCCCCGCCGCCGAGTCGGAGTGCCCCGCGGCTCCTGAACTGCTCAGCGAGGGAGTGCAGTTGGGCGGAGCCGCCAAGACGGTGAACGGAGCCAACCGCGACTCCAGCCTGTCGGACAAGTGGCGTCAGAAGGGCGTGCTGTTCGGGAACCTGTCCGACTTCGTCCGCTCCGATGGTGAACTGGTGCGTCGCCACCTCTACCAGGGGACGCTGCACGCGGGACTGGATCGACTCGCGGCCCTGCATGCCGCCTGCTGGACCTCCGGCACGTTCCTCTATGTGCCCCGGAACGTCGTGGTCGACGAGCCGTTTTACTCGCAGTCGACTGTCACGGAGAACGGCGTGGATCTCGGCCACACGCTGGTCGTGCTGGAAGAGGGTGCGGAAGTCACGTACCTTTCGGAGATGCAAAGCTGCCAGTCGACCGATTCGGGACTGCACTGTGGCGGCACCGAAGTGTACGTGGGCGACCGAGCCCGCCTGCGTTTCGTGAACCTGCAGGACTGGGGCCACAACGTTTGGCACTTCGCCCACCAGCACGCGCGGCTGGGACGAGACGCCTCCCTGCAGTGGACTGTGGGAGCATTGGGGAGCCGGCTAGCCAAGGTGAACCAGCAGGTGGCGCTCGCGGGCAAAGGAGCCGACTGTCAGGTGAATGGCGTGATGTTCACGGAGGGCAGGCAACACCTTTCCTACCATACTCTGCAGCACCACCAGGCCGAGTCGTGTCGGAGCGACTTCCTCTACAAGGCGGCGCTGCAGGACAAATCCCGCACGGTCTGGCGAGGCATGATCAAGGTCGATCGTAACGCCCAGAAGACCGACGGCTACCAGCGAAACGACAACCTGCTCCTCTCCAACCAGTGCCGCGCCGATGCCATTCCCGGTTTGGAGATCGAGGCCGATGATGTGCGCTGCACGCACGGTGCCACCACCGGACGCGTCGATGATGAACTGCTGTTCTACGCACAGTCGCGCGGCTTCACTCGCAAGGAGGCCGTGAGGCTGGTCGTGTCCGGCTTCTTCCAGCAGGTATTCGATCGCATCACGATTGAGAGCGTGCGGGAAGCCCTGGGACAGGCCATCGGGCGGCGGGTGCGTGAGGTTCGCTGAACTCTTTCGCGGAACACGAGGCTGGCAAGGGGCGGATGCACATGGCGGAATTCGTGGTGGCGGCTCGGGTCGGTCAACTGCAGGACCCAGGCAAGATGCTGGTCGAGGTCGACGGGCGGATGGTCGTTCTTTTTCTGGTGGAGGGGCGTTACTCCTGCATTGACGACGTCTGTACCCACGACGGCGGGCCGCTCGGCGATGGCCAGTTGTGCGGGACCTCCATTGCCTGCCCGCGCCACGGTGCTCGCTTCGATATCTGCTCCGGACGCCCGCTGTCGATGCCGGCCACGGAAGCCACCTTGGTCCATGAGGTGAAGGTAGAAGGCGATCAGATCCTGGTGCGGTTGCAGGACGAGTGACCTGATCGCCGCAGGGTGCGGTGGGCTGAGGCCAATCGTCGCCCAGCGCAGGCCGCGTTGTCGAACACGGTTCCTAATCCGCGTTCCCGTTCGGGACTCGCGTTTATGATCGAGGAGTTCATGATGTCCATTACCGAATCCCAGGTTCGGGAAGAACTGAGGAAAGTGATCGACCCGGAGTTGTTCGTGAACATCGTGGACCTGGGACTGGTCTACGTGGTGGAGGTCGTGCCGCTGGGCGACGAGCCCGAGGCGGTTGCCGAGAATGCGGCTGCGGGTCCCGGCGCTGGGTCGGCGACGGAAGGCGAAGCGGGAACCGAAGCGATCGCTCCGGTGGCGGACGTGATGATCGAGATGACCATGACGAGTCCCGCTTGCCCGGCAGGCCCCCAGTTGATCGGAAACAGCAAGCAGATTGTCGGACGGATCCCTGGCGTGCGTAACGTGGAAGTGCGGATCGTCATGGATCCGCCGTGGACTCCCGATCGCATGACCGATGAAGCCCGCGACATGCTCGGCATCTTCTAACTGCCCCAAGCACGTGCGGCAGTGCCGAGTCGTTTTGCGGCTTCGCCAGCAACTTGCCTCTTTGGCCCCGGGGCGTTCATGCCAACGTCGGCGTGCATCTGCGGCGCTGCGGTTCTCGCACCTTTCCTTTCTGGCTATCATGGTGCTCGCGTTGATGGAACCCGCGAGTCCGCGTCCGAACTGAGCGACGGACCTCTCGGGATTTGCGCGGGGAGGCCGAACATGGTGATTGCGCGATTGCGTGCGTTTCGAGTAGGTTTGCCGCTTCATGAGGGGACTTACAAGTGGTCCGGCGGCAAGTCGGTTGCTGAGTTCGACAGCACGGTCGTTGTGCTCGATACGGCCTGCGGTCTGATGGGAGTTGGCGAAGTCTGTCCGCTGGGGCCCGCCTACCTGCCCGCCTACGCTGCGGGGGCGAGGGCTGGGCTGGCTGAGATCGGGCACCAGCTTCTGGGGGAAGATCCTCGACAACTGCTGCAGCTTCAACTCCGCATGGACGGTTTGCTGCAAGGGCATCCTTACGTCAAGTCGGCGGTCGACATGGCCTGCTGGGATCTGCTCGGCAAGGCCACGCAGTTGCCGGTCTGCACGCTGCTGGGAGGGCGATTCGGCGAAGATTTTCCGCTGTACCGCGCGGTGTCGCAGGAGACGCCGGAACTGATGGCGGAGCGAGTGTCGGGCTACCGGCGCGAAGGCTATCGGCGGTTTCAACTCAAGGTGGGGGCGGATCCCGCCACGGATGAAAAGCGGATCCGCGCGGTGGCTGCGGTGTTGGGCGAAGAGGATCTGCTGATTGCGGATGCGAACACCGGTTGGCGACAGGACGACGCCATTCGCTTGGTGCGACGAGTCGCCGACCTCGACGTCTACATCGAGCAGCCCTGCAAGTCGTACGAGGCCTGTCTGGCCGTGCGGCGGCAGTGTCCTCGACCGATGGTGCTGGACGAGTCGATGGATTCGCTGGAGGCCATTCTGCGCGGCCATCGCGACCTGGCGATGGATGCGGTCAACCTGAAGATCAGCAAGCTGGGTGGGCTGTCCCGGGCAAGGCAGGCCCGCGACCTCTGCGTCTCGCTGGGACTGGCCATGACCATCGAAGACAGTTGGGGGGGCGATATTGTCACGGCCGCCATCGCCCACCTCGCGCACAGCACGCCGCCCGAATTCCTCCTCTCGACCACCGACTTCAACAGCTACGTCACGCTGAGCATTGCCGACGGCGCTCCGCGACGACAGGGAGGGCGGTTGGCCGCGCCCACGCGACCGGGGCTCGGTGTGGAGCCGCGGTGGGACGTCCTGGGAGAAGCAGTTCTCGATATCCGGTAGTGCTCCGGCGCACGTTGGCTTGGCAAGAGCGTCCCGGATGCGCGGCGGTCTCCAGTGCCTCAGACGCCGCGTCGCGGTACGTGCCCGCTCTGGGGACGAGGCCTCGTGGAGGTTCCGATGCGTGTATTTCTCTACGAGGCCATCACGGGAGGCGGCTGGTTTCGCCTGGGCGCGGACGAACCGTTGTCTGCTTCACTGCTGCGCGAGGGCAGGGCCATGGCCTGCGCGCTGCGCGATGACCTGCTGCGAATGCCCGATTGTGAGGTCCTGACGTTGTCCGACGCTCGGGCATCGCTCGACGGAAGTCCCTGGTGGCGTGTTGGCCTGCAAGACTCGGCCGCAAGGGTCGCCGGCTACCCCGTTGCCAGTGCCAGCGAACACGACGCGGTCTTCGACCGTTCGGTGCGGGAATCGACTGCCGTGATCCTGGTGGCTCCGGAGTTGGGCGGGATGCTTGTCGAACTTGCGGGACAAGTGCAGCTTCTGGGAGGCAACCTCCGCAGCCCGTCTTGCGACTTCGTGCGGTTGACGGGCGACAAGAACCTCCTGGCTGGTTTTCTCGCCGCGTCGGGAATTCCGGTTCCTTCCTCCCATCGTGTCTGCTCGCGGACTCTGGATTGTTTGGACTGGGAGGCGATTCTGGCTCGTTCTCCTCGCTGGGTTCTCAAGCCGAGCGAGGGTGCCGGTTCGACGGGGATTCATCGTTGGACGGTGGAGCAGGTACGGCACGAAACGCTCCGGGTCCTCGCTGCCGTGCCAGAGGAGGTCTGGTGTTTGCAGGAGTATCGACCAGGAAGGGCGGCGAGTGTGGCGGCGATCTTGGATGGACCGCGGTGGACGCTGTTGCCGCCGTGCTGGCAGTGGCTCGATGACGAGACGTTCGCCTACCGCGGCGGTGCGGTGATCGAGGAGGAGACGCTGGTACGGCGCGCCTGGCGTCTGGCCGAACAGGTCGTGGCCTCCTTGCCGGAAACCCAGGGCTACATCGGCATGGATCTGGTGTTGGCGGCGGACCCGGGAGGGAACGAGGATGCGCTGATCGAAGTCAATCCGCGACTCACGACGTCGTATGTCGGCCTGCGGCGCGTCGTTGACTGCAACCTCGCCGAAGCGATGCTGGACGGACTGGCGCCGGGATCGCCTCGTTACCGCGACAGGCAGGCCCGGGTACAATTCGACGCGGAGGGCGTGGTGACGGTTGCGGGTGACGACGGTGGGATGCCTTCAAGCTGCGCGGAGGAGGCGGGATCGTGAACTGGCTTGCCTTGGATATCGGGGGAGCAAACATCAAGGCGGCCGACGGTCGGGGCTTCGCGCTGGGATGTGCCTTTCCGCTCTGGAAACAGCCGCAACGCTTGGCGGCGGAACTGCGGCGGATTCTGGCTGAGTCGCCGCCAAGTGACCATGTGGTGGCCACGATGACGGGGGAGCTGGCCGACTGCTTCGCGACCAAACGCGCGGGCGTGCTCTCGATCCTTGACGCACTGCAGGAAGCCGTCGATGGACGGCACACGCGCGTCTACGCCCTGGATGGTGCCCTGCTGACCCCGGTGGTTGCAGGCCGACGCTACGGCGAAGTGGCGGCCGCGAACTGGCACGCGCTGGCCCGGTACGCGGGCCGGTTTCTGGGGCCGGGCCCCGGCTTGATGCTCGACATCGGCTCCACCACCTGCGACCTGATCCCCTTCCACGACGGACGTCCCCAGCCGGCGGGACTGGACGATACCCGGCGATTGATGGCCGGCGAGATGGTCTACACGGGCATCCAGCGTAGTCCGTTGTGCGCGATTACTCGACAAGTTCCCTACCGCGGTCAGTTCTGCCCCACGGCCCAGGAGCTGTTCGCAACGACGGTCGATGCCTATCTGGTACTCGGGCTCCTGCCGGAGGACGCTGGCTGCACACTCACGGCGGACGGGCGTCCCGCCACGAAGGCCTGCGCGGTGAATCGGTTGGCGCGATCCATTTGCGCGGATGACGAGATCTTCCAAGAGCGAGATGCGATCGTCATGGCGGAGGCGATCCAGGAGGCCCAGATTGAAATGCTGCTGACGGCCTTGGAACGCATTCTTCCTCGCTGGTCGGGTCAGATGCCGGAGACCGTGGTCCTTTCGGGGCATGGCGAGTTTCTCGGGCGTCGCGTCTTGGCCGAATTCGCTCCCCGGGCACGCACCGTGAGCCTGCGGGAAGAATTGGGGGCCTCGGTATCCAGGTGCGCGACGGCCCACGCCCTGGCTGTCCTCGCTCGCGAGATGACGGACGGTTGAAATGGCGCGTGGCCGTTGCCGGATCGTGAAGCTGGGCGGAAGTCTGCTGCGACGAAGCGTGGCATGGCCGCAACTCGGCGAGTGGTTGCTCCGCGAAGAACCCTCGCACCATGTCGTGGTGACGGGCGGCGGGGAATGGGCGGACGCGATTCGCCAGTTCGACAGGGACGCCGGGCTCTCCGTGGATCAATCCCACTGGCTGGCGATCCGGGCCATGAGCCTGACCGCATGGACCTTTGCCGCGGTGCATCCGCGGTTCGTCTACCTGGATCGTTGGGCGAGCTTGGAGCGAGCCTTGGAGGCATCCTCGCCACCGTCGTTGCTGGTGTTCGATACCGCGGCCTGGTTACTGGACGAGGAGATGCAGAAGCGGGCCGGGAGGTTGCCGTTGGGATGGCAGGTGACCAGTGACTCGATCGCGGCACATCTGGCGATGCGGCTGGACGCCGTCGAGTTGTTGATGCTGAAGTCGACGTCGGGGACGCGAGATGCGGCCGATCCGCTGGTCGACGAATACTTCGCCATGGCAAAGCGAGGTGTGCGTCGCGTGCGGTTTGTGAACCTAGTCGAGGCCCTGGCGAGCGGTCAACTGCACCAGGGCACGGAAGGCATCGAATCGAAAATGATGGATGCCGGAACACGGCCTTCACGGACGGTTCCTACCACCACCAGCGGTCCGCCTGATGCGGGTGGGTCTGGCTCAGGAGGCCGAGCGATCGGCTGACGCTGACCTCGGACGCGTTTCGCCAGGCATCGATCTGCACACCACCGGAGGCCGTGATCAGGTAGTCGCGACCCCGCTTGATGTAGCTGCATTCGGTGGCCAGCGTCTTCGGCGGGTTCCAGGCGGTGAGCGGCAGATTCTGGTCGGCGCCGAGGAGCGTGGGCAGTTCCAAGCCCGCCTTCTCCAGCAGCTGCTCCTTGCGGATCAGGGCCGCGATGACGCTCATGTCCATCAAGTTGCGCAGCTGTCCAAAGACCGGTTCCGCCTTCGACAGCGGTTCGTAGCGATTGGTCATCCGTTCGGCCCACTTGGCCGCGATCGGATTCTCCTTGCCGGACTGGGCTTCGAAAGTGCCGTCGTTGGCGATGATGGAGTCTTCGGTCATGACGCGTACGCCCGGGCCGCGAAGTTCCCAGGCAAGACCATCCTCGCTGCGGCCAAGCGGCTCGTAATCGCAGGCCAGCCACCAACGGCGCATCATGTTCGTCAGCTTCGCGCGGGATTCGCCAAGCATTTCCAAGAAGCTCGGCAGATCCTCCAGCGGTGACTCATCCAGCATCATGGCGATGCGTTTCATGCGGTAGTCGGCGGCAACGAGCACGCGAGCGAAGTGGCTGCTTTCGGGCACCCCCGAGAGCGTGATCTGCTGCGGGCCCAGGGCTCGTTCCATGCCATCCAGCACCGCCGGAGCGAACTGGTCCTGCTGGCGAAGGAACTTCTGCAGCGCCTGGGTGCCTTCCGGCGTGGGGTCGATGGAGCAGTTGATGACGCTGGGTTCCGCGAAGTGGGCTCGGAAGGCTACGGCCAGGTCCTCCAGCTGCAACACAGGCTGGCCCGTGGTCTTGCCGACCACCTGACCTTGTTCGTTCGTGCGCCAGCCTTCAGCCTGGCCGATGAGCACGACATCCTTGTGTTCGGGATAGACAAGCACGTACTGCACGCGTTGCAGGCCGGCGAGATATCGAACTTCCTCCGGCAACTCGCCACCGTTTCGTCGCGCGTCCTGGATCGCCTTCTCCAGCTGACGCAGGGAGATGCGGCGGAGCGCGGGGCCCGCGTTGTCTAGCTCCTGCGGGACCGCGACCAAACGACGCTCGAGCTCCTGTCGCAGTTCG